>CAZTOV010000090.1:3146-7138 GCA_964615175.1 uncultured Burkholderiales bacterium | reverse complement strand
CGGGCTCGGGATACACGTCGACGAGGGGCACGTCGGCCTCGGCCACGAGGTTCACGCCGCCGTCGACGGGTGTGGCCGGCTCCTGGACGTCGGCCGGGGCCGCGGCGTCGGGATCGTCGCCCGCGACTTCCTCGACGTCGGCCGCCGCGGGGGCGGCCTCGTTCCCGGGATCGTCGTCTCCCGACCGAGGGTTCGTGAGGACGACCGCCGCGGCGGCTGCCAGAGCCAGGACCACGACGGCGGCTCGGATCGCCCACGGATACGAGGACGAGGGCGAGTCGGTCTCGGTGTGCGCCTCGACGCGCTGACCGTCCTCCGCACAGGGAGCCCGGCGCAACGCGACCGTCGGGAGCGGCGGCAGCACGGGCGCGAACTCGGCAGGCGTGGGGGCACGGGTTGCCAGCGCGGTCGCCACGCTCGGCGGAGTCGGGCGCGTTCCGGGTGCCCGAGGTGCCGACGCGACGTCGGAGGTAGCACGGGGCTCGTGGGTCCCGGTGGCGTGGTCGGGGACCACCTCGCCGGTGTCGCGAGGGTCGGTGTCGACCGGACCGGGCTCGGGCTCGTCGGTGCTGAGCAGGTCGCCGAGCTGGGCGGCGAAGCTGTCGATCTCGGACACGGGAGTCCCCGGCAGCCGGGGTGGGGCTTCGTCGGGCAGCGGAACCGCGGCCGGCTCGTGATCCGGCGCCAGCGGATCGACCGGCGCCGCTTCGGATTCTGCGCCGTCCTCGGCCTCGTCGAGCATCTCCTCGTACACCTCGGCGTCGGCGTCGGGTGCGTCGGTGATCCAGATGTCGTCATGAGGCTCGTGCTCGATCGGTTCGGGCTCGATCGGTTCGGGCTCGAAGGGCTCGGGCTCGATCGGTTCGGGCTCGAAGGGCTCGGGCTCGAAGGGCTCGGGCTCCGGTTCGAGACGCGCCGATTCCCAGGACAGTCCCTCGACCTCGTGGCGGCGGTCGACAACCCGGTCGATGAATGCGGGGCCTTCGGGCTCGGGAGGCATGAGATCGTCGACGTCGGCCGCGGCACCCGGTGAGCGGGTGTCCGGCGGCTCGGGGCTCGGTGCCGCCGGCCAGTCGGGCTCACGCCGCGCCGCGCGCTCGTCCCACTCCTCTCGCACCGGCTCGCGCTCCTCGATGGGGGCGTCCGGTTCTGCGGACGGTTCGGGCTCGGATCGTACGAAGTCGGGAATCTCGAGGTCGTCGTCTCGCGACGATGCACGAGGACGTTTTGGCTCCGCCGGTGGCGGTGACGAACGGCGCTGCTCGGGTGGCGACGGGCGCTCCGAGAGTCGGTGGTCGGGGGGCTCCGAGCGCCGCGGGGGCGGCGCGTCACGCTCGGTCCGCTCCGACGGTGGTTCGGGCCGGTTCGGCGGTGGCGTGGGTCGCCACGGCTGCGACCGTGGACGTGTCGGTGGATCCGGGGGAGCGGGCAGCGGTTCGGGCGCTTCGGACAGGTCGAGAAGGTCGTCGAGGTCGGGATCGAACTCGCTCAGCTCGGGGAGGATGTCGTCGACGTCGAACGCGTCGTCGCCCCGGCGTCGCCCGTTGTCACCTTCGGCCATCGCCCCAGTCTGCCCTTCTCGCGCCGACACTCGCTGTCGCCCCGCCGACGACGCGGAGACGGGACGCCGCGGTCAGCGTCGCGTGCGTCCCGGACTCGGAGCGGGTGAGGGGAATCGAACCCCCGTCATCAGCTTGGGAAGCTGAGGTTCTGCCATTGAACTACACCCGCGACGGCGCGCGAGCCTACCCACCCGCCCGGGCGGCGGCCTCACGGCGCCGGGACCCGCCGCCGGCGCCTCCGGAACCATCCCCAGAAGGCCAGCGAGAGCGCGCCGAAGACGGCGAAGAGCACCACCATCGAGAAGACGCTGGCGTCGGTGGCCGTGTCGACCAGTCCCGCCTCGGGGTGCATGACGATCATCACCATGGCGAACGCGCCGAGGGCCTCGAGCGCCGCCCACACCCCGCGCCGCCACCCCACCACCTTGCCGCCGTCGAGGAAGGTCAGCGGCAGCATTCCGAAGAGCAGGCTCTCGATCGACGCGACGACGACGCCGACGAGCATGGCGTCGAGCACCAGGAGGCCGAATCCCGGCCTCCCCGTGCCCACGCGGTCGTCGACGGGGAGCCACGCCACCCAGGCCAGCGCCCCGAGCGTCACCAGCACGACCGCGGCGAGGGTGAGCGACGGTCCCTCCTCCTCGTCGCGGAGCCCCTCGACCCGCATGTCGGCCACGAGCCCGTAGAGGTACCCGGGCACGAACGCCAGCGCCCGTGAGAGGACCACGCAGACCACCGCGATGATGATCGTCCCCGGGTAGGCCGCCATGAGTCCCCGGATCCCGAACTGCCGCCTGACGACGACCGCCTGGGTCAACTCGAACGTGGCGGTGACGATCACGATGGCCAGCAACAACCCCACCACCAGGGCCGCGCCCTGGCGCGAGAAGGGGGAGAAGCCGGGTTCGAGGAATCCGTAGAGCATCGCGGCGATCACCGCCACCCCCAGGAACTGCAGGCCCCGCCGCCCCGGGGTTGCCTCACGAGCGGGCGGAGGCGCTACCGGGTGGTCCCCCGCGGGAGGCGACCTTCCGAGGAGGCGCTGGATGTCGGCGTGGTTCTCCTCCCACGTCTTGTTGAAGATCTCGGCGGGAAATCCGATCAGGACCAGGAGGAGGATCACGAGGAGCGACGAGGCCACGATGCTCTCGGCATCGAGGTTCAGCTCGCTCGGACGCGGTAGCGCCGACGCGAACGCCGTCCGGTCCCGCGGCTCCTCGGCCACGACGTCCTCTCCGTCGGTCACGACCGTCGTCGTGGTGACCGGGGTCCCGGTCGTGTCGGTGGTGGTCGTCGCTTCCGCGGACGATGTCGTGGTCACCGCCGGTTCGGTGGTCGTGACCACCGTCGTCGTTGTGGTCGACGTGGTTGTCGTGGTCGACGTGGTCGTCGTGCTCCGGCGTTCCTCCCAGGTGGCTGTGGCCGTGCCGGTCGCGGTCTGTCCGTTCTTCTCGGCGATGGCCGTGATCGAGTCGTTCCCCGCGTTCGTACCCGTGTAGGTGCAGCTCGCCTGGCCGTTGGCGTCGGTGCTCACGTCGCTGCACTTCAGGCCCGGGTTCGCGCCCTCGACCTCGAAATCGACCGACGCCTCGAAGAGGGGCGCCCCGTTCTGGTCGCTCACCGTGGCCGTGACGGTGTGGGAGTCGTCGACCGACACGGTCGCGCTCGGAGGGCTCACGCTCACCGACCCGGGGACGAACACCGTGCCCGCACCGGCGGCCCGGCCGCCGAAAACCGTGACCACCAACGCGGCGATCCACAGTGTGGCGACCGCGCGCTTCAGCAGCTCGGCCCGCGCCATGGAACCCCCCCCATTCGCGAAATCCGCTTGCCCACGAACGTCCTCATTCTGAACCATGACGCGATGGAGCACCCCGACTGGCCGATCTTCGGAATCCGGTTGACCACGCCGCGGCTCGTGCTGCGACCGGTGAGAGAGGACGACGTCCCCGCGGTGATCGCCGCCATCAAGGCCGGGATCCACGATCCCGCGACCACACCGTTCGAGTCGGCGTTCACCGACGCCGAGAGTCCGGATCTCGAGCGCAACACCTACCGCTGGTACGCGACGACGACCATCGCCGCCACGCCCGAGAAGTGGGATCTCCCCTTCGGTGTGTGGCTCGAAGGCGAACTCATCGGAGTGCAAGGTGCCCGCGGCGAGAAGTTCCCGACGCTCCGGGTGGCGAGCAGCGGCTCGTGGCTCTGCGCCGACCACCAGGGCAATGGCTACGGCAAGGAGATGCGCAGCGCCCTGCTCGCACTCCTCTTCGACCGGTTCGGCGCCGCAGTGTGCGAGAGCGAGTCGTTCGTCGACAACCCGCAGTCGGCCGGCGTGTCACGGGCCCTCGGCTACGAGGAGAACGGCCGCACGCGCCACGCTCCGAGGGGTGAGCCGGTCGAGGCCGTCCGCTGGCGCCTCACCCGCGA
>CAZTOV010000090.1:0-3046 GCA_964615175.1 uncultured Burkholderiales bacterium | reverse complement strand
CTCCCGCTCGGGCGTCGCCGACTGGTACTCGCGCCGGATGGTCTCGAGCCGGGCCTGCTCCTCGCGCCGGCGCCGTTCGCGCGCTTCCTGCTCGGTGCGGGCGATCTCGAGGACCGCCGCCCGTCGTTCCTCGGTGGTGCGCACCTCGCGTTCGGGGGTGACCGCCTCGACAGCCTCCATGACCGCCCGGCGGCGTTCCTCGAACGTCCGCACGACCCGGTTCGACGTGCTGGTCGCGCGGCGGAGCCGGTCGAGGGCCTCGTCGGCCTCGCGCTGCGCTGCCTCCGCGTCCTCGAGAAGCCGGTGCGGATCGGCCGCGGCGGGAGGGTCGGGAGGGGCTTCGGACGAAGCGTCGCCGCCGTCGGGCTCGCCGAGTCCAGGGAGCGGCGTGACTTCGCTCATCACCTGCGGAGGGTAGTCACGCGGGCGAGTCCCGGTGGGGGATCATCGGACCTCCACCGGGGTCCCGAGGGGGACCACACCGACGAGTTCCTCGATGGCGGTGTTCGTGAGCCGGATCGAGCCCCGGTCGACATCCTTGCCCACTTCCGAGGGGTCGTTGGTGCCGTGGATGGCGATCACGTCGTCGCCCTCGGTGAACTTGTCGAGGGTGTTGGAGGCGCCCGACAGCCCGAAGGCGAACGCGCCGTAGACGGTGTCGCTGTTGGGCGGTTGCAGCAGCTCCTTCACGTAGAGCAACGAGCCCGACTCGGGCGCGTCGGAGCCGATCCCCGCCGGTACGTCGAGCACCAGTTCTTCGCCCTCCCACAGCTCGAGGCGGTGTGCCGCGGGCCGCACGATCACCCGGTACTGGGTGATCCCGAACGAGAGATCGGACCGGTTGACCCACCCTCGGTTCCCGTCGGATTGGATCGGGAGCAGCACCCCCACGCGGTCGGCGCTGGTGGTGTCGTCGGTGACGAGGAAGACCAGGGGCGCGCCCGTCTCGGTGGGGTGCTCGAGGGTATGAGCGACCTCCGATCCTTCCGGCTCCGCGAACACGTCGACCAGCGGCGCCTCGGCCTGACCCACGACGCTGGTCGTCGGCTCGCCGTCGGACAGGGCGAACGACGGCGGATCGTCATTCCCGTCGTCGCCGTCTCCGGCGAAGACGCCCGAGAACCACAGGCCACCGGCGACGAGAGCGGCGGCAACGACGGCCGCGAGCGCCCACGGCCACCGGCGCCGGTCGTCGTCGTCGAGTTCGGAGTGGATCGGGATCTCCGGTCTTTGATGGGCCTCGGATTCGGGCGGTTCGGGCTCGACCGGCGGCGGCTCGGGCTCCTGTGGCGGCGGCGCCGGGCGTTCAGGCGGCCGCGGTTCGGGCTCGGGTTCAGGTTCAGGTTCCAGCTCCGCGGGCCGGTTCGGTTCGCCGATCGGTGCTGGTTCCGGTTTGCGGGGCGGCTCTGGTTCCGGTTCGGGGGGCGGCGCGGGTGCCGGCGCCACCTCGACGGCGTGGCTGAAGAGATCTCGGAGCGCGATGGCGGCCGCCATCGCGGGAGGCGCGGGCGCGGCATCGAGCGCGTGGACGAACAGTTCGTGGAGCGACGTCACCGCGGTCTTGGCTCGGCGTTCGCGTTCGGCAGCCGCGGCGGCAGCTTCGCGCCGCAGCTCGGCCGCCAGCGCCGCGTTCAACAGCTCGGGCAACCCAGCCAGAGCCCGCACCACCGATGAGATCTCGCGAGCCGACCGCGGCTCGGCCGCGAGCGCGTGGTGCAGCAACCGCGGGAGCCCGGCGACCGCGGCGCGAGCCCGTTCTCGGCTCCGGCGCTCGGGATCGAAGGTCTGGCGGCGGTCCTCGATCTCGCGCTGGCGCCGGGCCAGCTCCTCCTGCATGAGCCGGCGGGCCTCGGCCTGGCGTTGCTCGAACGACCGGGCACCACCCGTTGATGTGGCGGGCTCACCCGGAGCGTCGACCGGGGGCCGCGGCGGAGGAGCGGGCGACGGCCTCGGAGCTTCGCGGTTGCTCTCGGTCGGCGTATCAGGCGTGTCGGGCTCGTCCGGCTCGTCGAATTCCACGGAGGCGGCCGAATCCGCGGCCTTCTCGCCCAACTCTCCGAGCAATTCGTCGAGGCGCGCCAACGCCTCGTCGGCGGCGTTGGTGGCTTCGTCGTGGGGGCGTGCCCGATCGGAGTGGTTGCTCACCGCCGAAAGGTTAGAGCCCTACCCCTCGATATCTTCTTCCTGCTGGCCGGGCGCCACGGGTTCGTCGCTTCCCCCCACCGTGGGCCGGGCTTCGCGGGTCGACGACACGGCCACCGCGGAGGCCTCACGGTCGCGCCGCTGCAGCGCCTCGAGCAGTACCTCCGAGATGTCGGAGACGCGGACGTCCTCGTCCCTCTGCTTCTCCTTCACCCCGTCGTCGATCATGATGTAGCAGAAGGGGCAGGCCACCGCGATGCGTTCGGCGCCGGTGTTGAGCGCCTCTTCGGTGCGCTCGACGTTGACCTTCTTGCCCACGTGCTCCTCCATGAACATGCGGGCGCCGCCGGCACCGCAGCACATCCCCCGGGTGCCGTTGCGGGGCATCTCGACCACCTCGACGCCGCCGAGCGACCCGATGACCTTGCGGGGCGCCATGTAGACGTCGTTGTGGCGACCCAGGTAGCAGGAGTCGTGGTAGGCGATCCGCTCGGGGAGCGAGGCCCCGTCGAGGTTGAGCAGCCCGTCCTCCACCAGCTCGATCAGGAACTGGCTGTGGTGGACCACCTCGTAGTCGCCGCCGAGCTGCGGGTACTCGTTCTTCAGCGTGTTGAAGCAGTGGGGGCAGTGGGCGATGACCTTCTTCACCCCGAGACCGTTGAGAGCCTCGACGTTCTGCTGGGCGAGCATCTGGAACAGGTACTCGTTGCCCGAGCGTCGGGCGGGGTCGCCGGTGCACAGCTCCGACGGCCCGAGGATGGCGAAGTCGATCTCGGCCCGCTGGAGGAGCTGGGCCACCGACTGGCTGGTCTTCTTCGCCCGGTCGTCGAAGCTCCCGGCGCAGCCGACCCAGTAGAGGTACTCGTGGTCGAACGAGTCGGCCGACGCGGGGTCGACGATCGGC
>CAZTOV010000089.1:4168-7190 GCA_964615175.1 uncultured Burkholderiales bacterium | reverse complement strand
CGCTGTTCGCCGACGCCCTGCGGGCGGCCAAGCACGCCCTCGACCCCACCGCGGTGCTCAACCCGGGCGTGCTCCTTGACCCGATACGAGGCTCATGAGCGCGGGCGACCACGAGGCGGTGATCTTCGATCTCGGCGGGGTCGTCCTCCCCTCGCCCTTCGAGGCGTGGGCGGAGTACGAGCGCGAACTGGGCCTGGACGTCGGGTTCATCCGACACGTGGTGGCGGCCGAGGGCGACGACGGCGCCTGGGCTCGCCACGAACGGGGTGAGCTGTCGTTCGACGAGTTCTGCGAAACCTTCGAGGCTCAGTGTGCAGCAGCGGGCGGCGAGGCAGTGTCGGCCGCCGAGGTCATGGCCCGCCTGGCGTCACGCCCCGACCCCCGCCCCGAGATGCTCGACGCCATCCGCATCATCCGCGAGCGAGGGCTCAAGACGGCGGCGCTCACCAACAACTGGCACGTCGAGGACGACGCCCCCGACGAGGAGCCCCGCGCTCAGATGCTGGCGCCCCTCTTCGACACCGTGGTGGAGTCGGCGGTCGAAGGGCTCCGCAAGCCCGATCCCCGCATCTACCGCCTGGTATGCGAACGCATCGGCATCGAGCCGGCGGCGGCGGTGTTCCTCGACGACCTGGGCGTCAACCTCAAACCCGCCCGGGAGATGGGAATGACGACCATCAAGGTGGTCGATCCCCTCGACGCGTTGGCCCAGCTCAGCGAGGCGCTCGGGTTCGACGTGACGTCCGAACACTAAGTTGGGCCAGGATGGAATTGGTACTCGTTCGCCACGCCGAGCCCGTACGCATCGAGGACTCCGAGGACGGACCCGCCGATCCGCCGCTCACGGACGCGGGCCGTGAGCACGCCCGCCGCGTCGGGGCGTGGCTCGCCCACGAAGACATCCAGCACGTCGTCACGAGCCCGTTGCTCCGGGCCCGCCAGACCGCCGAGCCGCTGCTCGAGGCAGTCGGCCTCGAGCCCGAGGTGATCGAGGGCATCGGTGAGTTCGACGCACGCGACGCCAGTTACATCCCCTTCGAGGAGATCCCACGCGACCACGAACGGTTCACCGCCATGGTCGAGGGTCGCTGGACCGACATCCCCGGGTGGTCCGACCCACAGGTGTTCCAGCGCGCGGTCGTCGACAGCCTCGAAGGCGTGATCGATCGGCACCCGGGCGGGCGGGTGGCGGTGTTCACGCACGCGGGAACCATCAACGTGTACCTGGGGCAGGTGCTCGGCATCGAGCAACTCCTCTGGTTCTATCCGGGGTACGCGTCGATCAGCCGGGTGGTCGCCGCCCGCGGTGGGCCCCGGTCGGTGCTGACGGTGAACGAGACCGGTCACCTCCAGCGCGAGCGCCTCGAACGCGTCGTCGGCGGGTGATGCCGTGACCGTCCGCACCGAGACGCTCGGCGACGTTCACGTCGTCACCATCGATCGGCCCGAGGTCCGCAACGCCGTCGACGCGACCACCGCCGAGGCCCTCGCCGACGCCTTCCGCGACTTCGACGCCGACGAGTCCCTGGCTGTGGGCGTCCTGACCGGCGCCGGCGGCACTTTCTGCGCCGGTTACGACCTCAAGTCGGTGGCCGAGGCGTCGGCCCCCGGGCTGGCGCCGCCGGTCGAGGGGGGACGGGGAAACAGCCCCATGGGGCCGGCCCACCTGGTGCTCTCGAAACCGGTCATCGCCGCCGTCGAGGGCCACGCGGTCGCCGGCGGCCTCGAACTGGCGCTCTGGTGCGATCTCCGGGTGGCGGCCCGGGACGCGGTGTTCGGCGTGTTCTGCCGCCGCTGGGGCGTGCCGTTGGTCGACGGCGGCACGATACGACTCCCCCGGCTGCTCGGACACAGCCACGCCATGGACCTGATCCTCACGGGCCGGGGCGTGTCGGGCGACGAGGCCCGCATGATGGGACTGGCGAACCGCCTCGCGGAGCCCGGCCAGGCGTTGGACGAGGCGGTGAGGCTGGGAGAGCACCTGGCGGCGTTCCCCCAACTATGCATGCGGTCCGACCGGCTCAGCGCGCTCGAACAGTGGGGTCTCACCTACGACGAGGCCGCCGCGAACGAGTTCGAGCGAGGGGTCTCGGTCATCCAGTCGGGCGAGACGCAGGCAGGAGCCGGGCGCTTCGCCTCCGGACACGGTCGACACGGGTCGTTCGACGATTAGCCCGCCGCCCGTGACCCCCGACGACGCTCCCGAGCAGAGCCCGGAGGGCTTCCTCGACAGCGCCCGGACCCTCACCGTGAGCACGGTGAAGGACGCCCTCGATGACCGGGTGCCGGCCCTGGCCGGAGGTGTCGCGTTCTTCACCATCCTCGCCCTGCCCCCGTTGATCCTGGGGTTCTTCGGGGTGGCGGGGTTCATCAGCGATCTCATCGGAGCTTCGGGAACGGAGACCATCCGGGACTGGGTGCTCGACGTGACCGAGAACTTCCTCAGCGACTCCACGATCGAGGACGCGGTGATCCCGACCCTCGACGCCGTCCTCGAGGAGGGCCGCGCCGACATCGCCGTCATCGGTCTCACGTTGGCACTGTGGTCGGGATCCCGCGCCACCACCGCGGCGATGGAAGCCGTGACCGTCGCCTACGACCGTGAGCCCCGCAAGAGCTGGCAGCGGCGGCTCCTCGCTCTCGGGCTCACCCTCGTGGGCGTGCTCGTCGGTCTGACCCTGGTGCCGGTCCTGGTCCTCGGACCTGAACTGCCCACCGTGTTCGGGATCGACGGCGGGATCTTCGACACCATCTGGCAGGTGGCGTACTGGCCCGGCGTGGGCCTCCTGGTCATGGCATTGATCGCCACCTTCTTCCACGTCGCCGTGCCGTGGTCGACGCCGTGGCGACGCGACTTCCCCGGCGCCATCCTGGCCGTGGTGCTGTGGCTGGCGGGGGCCGCCGGCCTGCGCCTGTACACGGCCTGGAGCATCCAGGGGGACAGCACCTATGGCCCGCTGGCCACACCCATCGTCATCCTGCTCTGGCTCTACGTCACCGCGCTGGCCGTGCTCATGGGAGC
>CAZTOV010000089.1:0-4068 GCA_964615175.1 uncultured Burkholderiales bacterium | reverse complement strand
GTGCCCGGGGCGGGACTCGAACCCGCACGCCCTTGCGGACAGGGGCTTTTAAGGCCCCCGCGGCTGCCGTTACGCCACCCGGGCGGGGTCAGCGTAACGCCGTCGTCACGCCGCCTCGGCCGGGGAGTCGGGATCGGTGAGGGCCCCGACGAGAGCCTGGAGGAGCAGGACGCGCATGCGCCGGGCGTCGTCTCGCTCGAGGTCGTTGGCGACCACCACGCCTTCGACCATGTCGGCGAGCACGGCTTCGAACGGCCGGTCGTGGAGTCGGATCGACACCACCGCGCCCCGTGCAGCCCGGCGGATGGTGCGATCCGACCCCTGGAGCCCCGGGGGGGAGCGAAACCCGGGGGCCCGCAGACCGAGGCGACGAGCTTCGTCGGCGACAGCCCGGGCAGCCCGGGCGAAACGCAGCGTCGGCGGCGCCCCGGGCATGGTCTCGGTTCGGTGGTCGGTCGTTCTCATCACCACCGAGCATGACAGGGGGGTACGACGGTTACTCGTGCGGGTACTCCGTCGTGCCGACCGTCACCTTGGTCAAGTTGGACAGATTGGTCGAGATTGCGGTTCCATGGGTTCGTGGCGCGCACGCCTTCGGACTCTCCCGACCGCACGCCCGACACCACTCGCGACCAGCGTTCCGACGACGTCGAGACCGAACCCCGTTCCGGGCAGACCGTCCCGGCCGTCTCCGGGGACCGCATCGTGGTGCCGATGTCGCGTGACGAGGACCAGCAGCATGACCTCCACGACCCACGCCTGTCCGACGTCGACAGCTGGGGTCGCTCCGAGCACATGCGCGAGATCGCGCGGAAGCTCTACGAGCCCATGTACTCGCAATGGTTCCGCGCGGAATGGGACGGCCTCGAGCACATCCCCGAGGAGGGCGGAGCGCTCCTGGTGGCCAACCACGCTGCCGCCCTCCCCTCCGACGCCCCCGTCATCATGCACGGCATCGAGTCCGAGCTGGGTCGGCCCGTGTACGGGCTCGCCGATTACCTGTTCGTGTCGGTTCCGGTGGTCGGCACCCTGTGGATGCGGGTCGGCGGCGTGCCCGCACACCCCGACAACGCCTACCGACTGCTGCACGACGACCAGCAGCTGGCGCTGGTGTTCCCCGAAGGCTCCAAGGGACCCGGCAAGCACTACTCCGAGCGCTACAAGCTGCGGCGGTTCGGACGAGGCGGCTTCGTCGAGACCGCGATGAGGGCCGGGGTGCCGGTGATCCCGATCGCGGTGATGGGCGCGGAGGAGTCGATGCCGATCGTCTACAAGAACAAGACGCTCGCGAAGCTGTTCCGCCTCCCCTACGTCCCCGTCACCGCCAACATGCTGGCGCTGGGCCCGCTCGGCCTCGTGGGGTACTTCCCCTCGAAGTTCAAGCTCAAGGTGCTGCCGCCGGTGGAGTTCGACGTACCGCCCGACCAGGAGCGCTACAGCCGGTCACGGGTGATGGAGGAGGCCGACAGTATCCGCGAGATGATCCAGCAAGCGCTGTACCAGATGCTCCAGCAGCGCAAGAGCGTCTGGTTCGGGTAGGGCCGCGATGCGTGTCCTCGTGACCGGGCTCGGGACCTACTGGGGCGGCAGCCTCGCCCAGGAGTTGGAGCAACGCGACGACGTCGAGATGGTCGTGGGCCTCGACACCGAGGAGCCCAAGGTCCCGCTCGAGCGGACCGAGTTCGTCCGGGCCGACCAGAGCTACTCGATCCTCGCCCGCATCGTGCGCGCCACGAAGGTCGACACGATCCTGCACACCCACATGATCGTCGACACGCGCAACATCTCGTCGCGACAGCTCCACGAGATCAACGTGATCGGGACCATGAATCTGCTGGCAGCAGCAGGCGCCAGCGACTCGACGGTGCGCAAGGTGATCGTGAAGAGCTCGACGCTCGTCTACGGCTCCTCGTACCAGAACCCCCGGTTCTTCCGTGAGGAGATGCCCCGGGCCCGCTCACCCAGGACCCGGGTCGAGCGGTCACTGATGGAAGTCGAGGACTACCTCCGCGACTTCGCCGAGGACAACCCCCACGTCGTGGTCTCGCTGCTGCGGTTCTCGAACGTCCTCGGCGAGCGGCTCGACACGCCGTTGTCGCGGGCCCTGCGACTACCGGTCATCCCCGAGATCTTCGGCTTCGACCCGCTGATCCAGTTCACGCACCACGAGGACGTCCTCGGCGCGTTGATGTTCAGCGCCGCCAACGAGGTGCCCGGCATCTACAACATCGCGGCCGACGGGATGGTCCCGTGGAGCGAGGTGTGCACGCTGGTGGGCAAGCCTCGGGTGCCGCTGCCACCGGTGGGAACGAATCTGTTCGTGTCGCCGCTCCGACGCCTGGGCATGTTGCAGCTCCCACCGGAGACTCTCGACCTGATGCGCTACGGGCGTGGTGTCGACAACCGGCGATTGAAGCGGGCCGGATTCCGATACAACTACACGTCGGCCGGGGCCGTCGAGGCGTTCGCCGAGGCGCTACGGCTCGAGAAGTCGCTCGGCGACGCCCGCCCCGAGTACCGGTACGAGCGCGACGTCGAGGCGTTCTTCCGCCACTCCCCTGCCGTCGTACGCTCCGGCGACGCGTAGGACCGTGGCGCTCGTCCAGGTGGCGCGACACGACCGGGTCGCCGTTCTCGCGCTCGACGATCCCGACCGTCGCAACGCCCTCTCCAAGCCGCTGGTCGACGACATCGTCACCGCCATGGAGGAACTGGAGACCGACGAGGGTGTAGGGGCCGTGGTCGTGACCGGCACTCCTCCGGCCTTCTGTGCCGGAGCCGACCTGTCCGATCTGGCGACCTCGGGAAGCGACGACGACGAGGCTGCCGCCGCGGCGCTCCGCGCCATCTACGAAGGGTTCCTCCGGGTGGCCCGGTCGTCGTTACCGACGGTGGCGGCCGTGAACGGCCCGGCCGTCGGCGCCGGCCTCAACATGGCCATGGGCTGCGACGTGCGCTTCGCCGCCGAGTCGGCCCGCTTCGACTCCCGCTTCGTGGCGCTGGGCCTCCATCCCGGCGGCGGGGGCACGTGGATGTTGCACGAGACACTGGGCCCTCAAGGGGCCGCCGCGCTGGGGCTGTTCGGCGAGATCGTCGACGGGCAGCGGGCGGTGGACATCGGTCTGGCGTGGCGCTGCGTGCCCGACAGGGAGTTGCTCGACGCGGCCGTGGAGTTCGCCCGGCCGGTCTCCGAGGCACCCAAGGAACTGATCCGCCGGTTGAAGCGCACGCTCCGCGGATGGCCCACGGTCGACAACCACGAGACCGCCGTCGACGTGGAACTCGAACCGCAGATCTGGTCGGTCCGCCAGCCCGAGTTCGAGGCCCTGCTCGAGAAGATGCGGAAGCGGATCAGCGGGAGCTGAAGATCGCCTCGAAGGTCTCGAGGTCGTTCTCGTAGGGCTCATCGGCCCGCGGCCAGTGGACGACGAGGTCGGTGACGCCGACAGCCTCATAGGCGGCGACGGTGTCGTCCCACTCGTGCTCCGAACCCAAGCCCGGGTCGAGCACGGGGCCCGTGAGAACGAGGCGCTTGATCGTCATGGGGTCACGCCCTTCCGCTTCACACGCTGCTTCGAGAGACTCGATCTGCGCCGCGACGTCGCGGGCGCCTTCGGCGGGGGCGACCGGGGAGGCCTTGTGCCGGGCGCCGGTGGTCACCCAGGTGTCGGCGTGGCGGGCGGCGAGGCGCATCCCCCGGGGGCCGGTGGCGGCCACGGCGAAGGGGATGCGGGGCTGCTGGACACACCCCGGGTACGTCCGAGCCTCGTGGGCGGCGTAGTACTCGCCTTCGTACGTGGTCATCGGCTCGCTGAGCAGCCGATCGAGGAGGTCGACGAACTCCTCGAAGCGGCCGGCGCGCTCGGCAGCCGGCCAGGGATCGTGGCCCAGCATGGTGGCGTCCCACCCGGTCGGGGTGCCGGCACCGATCCCGAGGGTGAAGCGACCTCCCGAGATGTCGTCGAGGGTCACCAGCTCCTTGGCGAACGGCACGGGATGGCGGAAATTCGGCGACGCCACCAGGGTGCCGAGCCGGATGCGCTCGGTGACGCCGGCCGCCGCGGTCAG
>CAZTOV010000088.1:2041-7412 GCA_964615175.1 uncultured Burkholderiales bacterium | reverse complement strand
AGGTGTCAGGAATGTCCCAGGGCCACAACGTCAGGAAGGTCGTGAGCCTTCACACCCTGCTCACAACCGTCAGCGGCTCACACCCCCGCTCCCCGTGATCGTCTCCTTCGGACCGGAAGGGGTGAGCAGCTGACGGCCGCTCGCGGTCGGGCGCTGTGCTCACACGGGAGGGTTTGCGGCCAGGAACGAATCGTTCGGTAGAGTGCGCTCGTTCATGTTTTCACGAGCGGGTGTTCCGGCCCCGAGAGACGGAGTGGCGCGGCGGTGAGTCGGCTTCGGAGACGGCGTTCGGCGCCGGGACGCAACGGTCGCCGGGCGTCGGGCAGCAGGTGGCTGCGTGGGGTCGCTCTCGCCCTGCCCCTCCTACTCCTCTCGGCCTGCGCCGACGCCCCGCAGGACTCCCTTGAGCCGGCGGGGGAGTGGGCTCGCAAGCTCGACGTTCTCTGGGACTGGAGCTTCGGGCTGGCCGTGCTCGTGTTCGTGGTGGTGGAGGGCATTCTCGTCTTCGCTCTGATCCGGTTCCGCAACCGGCCCGACAACGAAGAGCCCCGCCAGGTCCACGGCAACACGCCCCTCGAGATCGGCTGGACCATCCTCCCGGCGCTCCTCCTCGCCGGGCTCGCCGTGCCCACCGTGGCCACGATCTTCGAGCTGGCCGAGGAGCCCGCCGACGCCGTCGAGGTCGAGGTGGTCGGCCACCAGTGGTGGTGGGAGTTCAACTACCCCGACCTGGGCGTAACCACGGCGAACGAACTGCACATCCCCGCCGGTGACCAGATCAACGTGCACCTCGCCAGCTTCGACGTGATCCACTCGTTCTGGGTTCCCCAACTCGCCGGGAAGGTCGACGTCGTGCCGGGACGCGACAACCGCCTGACCATGGCAGCCGACGAGCCCGGAACCTACCTGGGCCAGTGCGCCGAGTTCTGCGGTCTCAGTCACGCCAACATGCGGATCCGCGTGATCGCCCACACGCCCGAAGGCTTCGAGCAGTGGCTTGCCCAGCAGCGGGAACCGGCGGCCAAGCCGGCGGGCGGGCCCGAGTTGGCCGGATACGACCTGTTCGGCTCAAAGGGGTGCGTCGCCTGTCACTCCATCGAGGGCCACGAGGCGTCGGGTGGCGCCGCCGTCGGCCCCGACCTGACCCACCTCCACGATCGGGCCACCTTCGCCGGGGCGATCTTCGAGCTGACCACCGAGAATCTCCGCCGGTGGCTGGAGGACCCGTCGGCGATGAAGCCCATGCAGCCTGAGGAGGGGATCGGCATGCCGGCCGTGTTCCCGCCGGGCCCCGACGGCCAACCGCTGAGTGAGGAAGAGATCGATCAGCTCGTCGCGTACCTGGAGACGCTCCGATGACCACCACCATCTCGAGTCCCGCCCCGTCGCGCACGGTCCTTCGGCGCCCGCAGGCGACGACCGGTTTGTGGAGCTGGTTCACGACCATCGATCACAAGAAGATCGGTCTGCTCTACGGCATGACCGCCCTGCTCTTCTTCGTCCTCGGTGGGGTCGAGGCCCTGCTGATCCGGCTCCAGCTCGCCGGGCCCAACGGCAGCATCCTCTCGGCCGAGCAGTACAACACCCTGTTCACCATGCACGGCACCACGATGATCTTCCTCGTGGTGATGCCCACCGCGGCGGCCGTGGGCAACTACTTCGTGCCACTCCAGATCGGTGCCCGCGACGTCGCTTTCCCCCGCCTCAACGCCTACGGGTACTGGACGTTCCTCGTCGGCGGTCTGTTCCTGTACTCGAGCTTCTTCCTCGGCGGAGCGCCCGACGGCGGGTGGTTCGGGTACGCCAACCTCACCAGCGACTTCAGCTTCGGCACGGGCATCGACTTCTGGATCATCGGCCTGATCATCACCGGCATCGGGTCGCTCACCAGCTCGGTCAACTTCATCGTGACCATCCTCAACATGCGGGCGCCCGGCATGAGCTTCATGCGCCTCCCGGTGTTCACGTGGATGATCCTGGTGATCTCGTTCCTGCTCATCAGCGCCGTCCCCGTCATCACCATCGCGCTCATCGAGCTGTTCTTCGATCGCAACTTCGGCACCAACTTCTTCAACGTGCTGGCGGGCGGGGATCCGATCCTGTGGCAGCACCTGTTCTGGCTCTTCGGCCATCCCGAGGTCTACATCCTCATCCTGCCGGCCATGGGCATCGTCTCGGAGGTGCTCCCGACCTTCTCCCGCAAGCCCCTGTTCGGGTACTCGTTCGTGGTGTTCTCGGGCGTGGCCATCGGCTTCATGGGCTGGGGCGTGTGGGCGCACCACATGTTCTCGGTCGGGCTCGGGCCGGCCGCGGTCACCGGCTTCACGCTGTCGACGATGTTCATCGCGGTGCCGACCGGGGTGAAGATCTTCAACTGGATGGGCACGCTGTGGGGCGGATCGATCCGGTTCAAGACGCCGATGCTCTTCGCCATCGGCTTCGTGGCGCTGTTCATCATCGGCGGGCTCTCCGGCGTCACCCACGGCGTCAGCCCTGCCGACCGCCAGCAGACCGACACCTACTACGTGGTGGCCCACTTCCACTACGTGCTCTTCGGCGGCGCCATGTTCGGGATCTTCTCGGGCGTCTACTACTGGTTCCCGAAGATGACCGGCCGGATGCTGGGCGAAGGCCTCGGCAAGGTCCACTTCTGGCTGATGTTCATCGGCATGAACCTCACCTTCGGGCCCATGCACATCCTCGGCCTCCAGGGCCAGCCCCGTCGCACCTACACCTACCCCGAGGGCATGGGCTGGGACTTCTGGAACTACACGGCCACCATCGGCGCCTTCATGATCGCGGTGTCGGTCGCGGTGTTCCTCTACAACGTCGCCCGGTCGCTCCGGTCGGGTGAGGTCGCCGGCGACGATCCCTGGGACGCCCGCACGCTCGAGTGGTCGATCTCGTCGCCGCCCCCCGAGCACAACTTCGACGTGGTGCCGGTGGTCGAGTCGCGCGACGACTGGTGGCACCGCAAATACACCGAGGACGAAGAGGGGCGCCCCGTCCTCCGCGAACGGCCGGCCATCGAGGAGGACGAGGAGCACGGGCACATCCACATGCCGTCACCCTCCTACTGGCCGTTCGTCTCGTCGCTCGGACTCCCCCTGCTCGGCTACGGCTTCATCTTCCACTGGGGTTGGCTCGTCCTCGGGGCCGTGCTCGTCGCCTGGGGCCTCTTCGCGTGGGCGATGGAACCCGACACCGAGCCCGACGAGCCCGGGCACACCTCACCGGGGGCCGAGGCCGCCGTCGCCAGCGCCGAGGGAGGACACTGAGATGGCCGCCACGACGCACGATGCGCCGGCCCACGCTTCGGGCGAGCACCAGACCTCCACCGGCATCAGCAACACGAAGCTGGCCATGTGGGTGTTCCTCGGCTCGGAATGCCTGTTCTTCGGCGCCCTGATCTCGACCTACCTCCTGTACCGGGGTCGCGACGCCGAGTTCGGCGGAGGCCCCACCCCCGCCGACCTGTACGACATCCCGTTCACCTCGGTCAGCTCGTTCGTGCTCCTGATGAGTTCGCTGTCGATGGTGCTGGCGGTGGCCGCCATCTACCGGGGCGACGAACGGCGCATGCGGATCTGGCTGACCGCCACCGCGCTGTTGGGCATGGTCTTCGTCGGCGGACAGGTCTTCGAGTTCACCGAGTTCGTGCGCGAGGGCCTGAAGCTTGAGACCAACCTGTTCGGGAGCAGCTTCTACGTCCTGACCGGCTTCCACGGCGCCCACGTGACGGTCGGCATCCTGTGGCTCCTCACGCTGGTCGGATTCTCGTTCCGGCGGGGAGGCCTCGGCCGCGAGCGGGCCGAGGCGGTCGATGTGGCCGGGCTGTACTGGCACTTCGTCGACGTCGTCTGGATCGTGATCTTCACCGTCGTGTACCTCGTGCCCCAGCCCGGGGCCTGACCCGACGCAAGGAAGCGGAATTTCGATGAGCGAGAGCGAGACCACCGAGACCGCCGAGATCGACGAGTCGGCCGCCGACGAAGCGGCCGACGGCGACGGCGAGGACACGTCGCTGACCGATGCCGTCGCCGACAAGGCCGTCGACCTCGGGGTGGAGCCCGAGGAGCACGCCCACCCGAATCCCTCGGCCTACGTGGGGATCGCGATCATCCTCGCCATCGCCACCGCGGTCGAGATCGCCCTCTTCTACCTCGAGGATGAGCTGTCCTCGACGGTCATCACCGTGTCGCTCCTCGTGCTCATGGTGATCAAGTTCTTCCTGGTCGCGCTCTGGTTCATGCATCTGCGCTTCGAAGCCCGCATCTTCCGTCACATGTTCTACGGCGGAGCCGTGCTGGCCGTCGTCGCCTACGGGGTCGTGCTCGCGGCATCCCACGTGTTCCCCGTCGGCCTCTGAGCCGTGTTCACCGACCCGTGGGCCTTCGCCATCGAGCCGGGGGTGGTGGCGCTTTTGGTCGTGATCGGCGGCGGCTACGTATGGGCGCTCCGTTCGCTCCCGCGCGACTGGGCTCCCCGGCCCGATCAGCCGGTCACCCGGGCCCAGGTGGTGTTCTTCACCCTCGGGGTGGTGGCGCTGGCGGTCGCTTTCGGGTGGCCGTTGCACGGGGTGGGCGAGGAGTACCTGTTCTCGGCCCACATGGTCCAGCACCTGGTCGTGGCCTACGTGGCCGCGCCGCTGCTGCTGCTCGGCACGCCGGGGTGGATGCTGCGGGCGGCGCTCGGCGACGGCCCCGTGTTTTCAGCCGTGCGCCGGGCGACCCGTCCGCTGGTCGCGTTCGTCGCCTTCAACGTCCTCATCGTGGTGATGCACTGGCCGGCGTTCGTCGACCTGTCGCTGCGGAGCGAAGTCGCCCATGCGGCGCTCCACGGCACGTTGCTGGTCGTGTCGTTGATGGTGTGGGTGCCGGTCGTGAGCCCGCTTCCCGAGCTTCCGCGGCTCAGCGCCCCCCTGAATCTGCTCTACCTGTTCGGCCAGTCGATCGTTCCCACGGTCCCGGCGTCGTTCCTCACGTTCGGCGACGGCGTCGTGTACAAGTTCTACGAAACGGTGCCGCGGTTGTGGGACATCTCCGCCATCACCGACCAGCAGGTGGCGGGCCTGCTCATGAAGGTCGGCGGGGGGTTCCTGCTGTGGGGGATCATCGCGGTGCTGTTCTTCGTGTGGCACGGCGAGGAGGAGCGGCGCAACCGTCGCCCGGCAGAGTTCGATGCCGACGAGCTGGAGTTGGAGTTGCACGCCATCGTCGAGGCACCCTGAGACCCGACCAAGGAACGAGACTTCGATGAACTACTTCCGTGAGCGGATCTTCGAACCGATCTTCATCCCGCTGGTCGCGGGATTGTTGATCCTGTTCGGCGCGCTCAACCTGTCGCGACTGTTCCTCGCCGCCGGTGGCGG
>CAZTOV010000088.1:0-1941 GCA_964615175.1 uncultured Burkholderiales bacterium | reverse complement strand
TGATCCTGTTCGGCGCGCTCAACCTGTCGCGACTGTTCCTCGCCGCCGGTGGCGGTTTGGCCGTGGCCGTGGCGGGTGGCATTTCGACGGTGATCCTCCTCGGTGCCATCTACGCCACGACGCGCGAGCAGATCGAGCGGGGAACGCTGCTGGCCGGTGCCGCCGTGCTCGGCATCGTCCTGGCCGGAGCCGGCCTCGTGGCCCAGGAGGTCGACCTCGAGCACGCGGCGGAGCACGGTGAGGGCGAAGAGGGAGAGGACATCTCGAGCGTGGTCGACGTCCCGGCGGCCGACATCGACTTCCCCGTCAAGGAGTTCGAGGCCAGCCCCGGGACGATCCAGTTCAACTACGAGAACCAGGGCGAGATCCTGCACACGCTCGTGATCGAGGGCTTCGAGGACCAGTTCGAGCTGGAGGTGAGCGAGAACGGTGAGGTCGATTCCGGCACGTTCGAGCTTTCCGAGGGCGAGTTCGTGCTCTATTGCGACATCCCCGGTCACCGCGCCGCCGGCATGGAGGGCACGCTTGCCGTCGCCGAAGGACTCGGCGAAGCGCCGACCGGCGGCGAGGCCGCAGTCGGCGAACCCGACATCTCGGTACCGGCGGTCGACATCGACTTCCCTGTCAAGGAGTTCGAGGCCCCGGCCAACGGCGTCACGATCGAGTACGTCAACGAGGGTCAGACCCTTCACACGCTGGTGGTCGAGGGGCGCGAGGAGGACCTGCTCCTCGAGGTGGAGGCCAACGGTGATGTCGACCAGGGCACGATCGACCTCGAGCCCGGCACCTACACGCTGTACTGCGACGTTCCCGGCCACCGCGCCGCCGGTATGGAGGGCACCCTGGTTACGAGCTGACCCGCGCTGCGCAAGCCCTCCGAATTCTCAAGAAATCCTCAACCGACCCCCCGGCGCCGTCGATGACTAGCCCCGACGCACTAGTCATCGAAGAAGCAACCTGGGAGGTCAACCATGTACAGGCGCAGGGGCCGGGTACGTGCGCTGATGGCCGTCGTGGCCGGAGGCGCCGTACTGATGGCCGGATACGGTTTCACCGCCGCCAACACCGTTCCCGACTCCAACGCTGGAGACGGTTCGGGGACGATCAGCGGGTACACGGTGAGCAACATCGATTACACGCTCGACAGTGCCGACCCGTCGCTGCTGGACGCCGTCGATTTCGACGTCGATAGCGACCCCACGGGGAGCGACATCAAGGTGCAGCTCGACAGCACCTGGTACGACTGCACGAACAGCACCACCGCTGTGACCTGTTCGTTCCCCGCAGGGAGCGAACCGACGGTCGCCGGAGCGAGTTCGCTCCAGGTCGTCATCGCCGACTGATCGAGCCACATCATCATGAGTGCGGACGGGCCGTCGCCCTCGGGCGGCGGCCCGTCCGCGTGCTTGCCCGAGATGTTCGTGGTGTACCTCCGTCCCGCCAGATTCGTGGCCGCACTCCGCGTCGTGGTCACCAAGTCGTCGTCTGCGCATCGTTCACACACGAAGCGGTCGAGAAACCCTCAACTCTCCCTCAAGCACCCACTCCAAGTGGTCGAAAACCGTACGGAGCGCGGCAAGACCGCCGCGTCATGGAGCACACAAACGACAGGGGATCATTGCCATGCCGAACCGCAACCACCGTAAACCCAAGCTCCTGGTGGCCGCGCTCCTCGTTGCCGGTGTCCTCACCGCCGGGGCCGGTCTCACCGCCGCCAACACCGTTCCCGACTCCCGGGCCGGTGACGGTTCGGGGACGATCAGCGGGTACACCGTGAGCAACATCGACTACACGGTGCTCGCCTCCGACCCGAGCCTGATGGACCAGGTCACGTTCGACCTCGATGCCGACCCGGGTGCCACCGGCGAGGTGAAGGTCAAGACCGACGGCGCCTGGCACGACTGCACCTACGTGACCACCGCCGTCACCTGCGACTTCGCC
>CAZTOV010000087.1:3261-7442 GCA_964615175.1 uncultured Burkholderiales bacterium | reverse complement strand
CCTCGAGGTGTTCCTGGGTGTAGACGGGCTCGATCTCGATGCCCGAGTCGGTCACGCGTCGCTCGTCGGCCATTTGTTCCCCCGCCGACATCTCGTCGGCTCCTCCACATGATGGGGCCCCTGCCCCATCCGTGGCCGTCCGGGCACGCCACACCGGACCGCCTATTCACGTCAGAGGTCCATCGTACCGGTGGGCCCCGTGAGGCCCCCGAGTCGGGTGCGCGGACGCGGTCAGTCGCCGCGGGGCTCCGGCCCGTCGACCGGGAACACCACCGGGCCGTCGCCGGCACGGGTGAGGATGATCTCGGCGCTATCCGTGCTCATGTTCCCCTCGCGATGGACGAGCTGCTTCGGGACGACGAAGTACTCGCCCTCACCGACCTTCACCCGCCGGTCGCCCCCGGGGCCGGACTCGAGCGTGATCTCCCCCCGGAGCACGTAGCCGATCGTGACGTTGTCGCCGTGGTGGTGCCACCCCGACATCGTCTCGGCCGCGGCATCGACGTGGCCGAACCAGTAGCCGTCGTCCTCGAAGGCGACCCGACGATCGAGCCCCGGCGTTCCGTCGGCGTCCCGAAGTTGGTCGCTGTTCAATGCCTGGATTTCGTCGGACATGCACTCCCCCCTCGCTCTGGACCGCGACGGTCGCGCGGGACCTCGCGACGGTCAACCGCCGCGCGATTTCTCGTCGCGTTTTCGCTCCCCGACGCGCTTGGAGGAGCGACAGCCGGAAACTCCGAGGAGGCATCGTGGTCATACCGCAGTATGATCAGCCCATGGCGGTCGACAAGTTCACCGTGTCGTTCGATCCCGACCTGGCCAAGCAGGTCCGCGAACTCGCCGAAGCCGAGGGCCTCTCCGTGTCCGCGTGGCTCGCCGACGCGGCCGAGCGACGGACCAAACGGCATCTGGCCCGTCAACTCCTCGAGGAATACGAAGCGGAGCACGGCGAGATCACCGAAGAAGAACTCGAAGAGGTCCGAAAGGTCTGGCGGTGATCGGGCTCACGCTCGACACGTCGGCTCTCGTCGCGGCCGAGCGGAACGAGCGCCGATTCTGGACGTTCTGGCGGCGGATGCTCGACCTCGACGTCGACGCCACCGTGCCGGCCGGCGTACTCGCCCAGGCGTGGCGGCAACCACGGACTCCGTTCCTCGGCCGCCTGCTGAACACGTGCACCATCGAGGATCTCTCGGAGGCGCGAGCGAAGGCTGCCGGTCGACTGTGCGGCGAGACCGGCACCACCGATGTCGTCGATGCGTCCGTCGTGGAAGGCGCTGCACGCCGCGGCGACGACGTCCTCACGAGCGATGTCGACGACCTCACCCGTCTCGCTGATCACGCGCCCCGGCTCGGACGCCTCGTCGACCTCGCCGCCATCGCCGGCGACTGACCGCCGCGCGATTTCTCGTCGCGTTTTCGCTCCCCGACGCGCTTAGCGGGATGAATCCGCAGTCCGTCGCCGCGAAGGAGCGTGGTCCCCATGCCCGAGACGCCCCCCGACACGATCGTCCCCATCCGCGCCTGGCCCGACCCGGTCATCGACACCATCGGCCACGACCCCCGATCGCTCTACGCCGAGAAGTTCTGGCTCCCGACGCTCGGTCCGACGGCGCTGCTCCTGCTGCGTCACCTGGCCCGCCGCTTCGAGCACGGCGAAGGGATCGACACCGTGCTCGACCTGTCGCTGGCCACCATGTCACAAACCCTGGGTCTCGGGCCGCGCGTCGGCAAGAACTCGCCGCTGGTCCGCAGTCTGGGGCGGCTCGGTCAGTTCGACCTCTCCTACGCCCACAGCGACGGGACGGTGGCGGTGCGCCGCAACCTGCCGCCCATCGGGCGACGGCACCAGCGTCGTCTGCCCCAATCGCTGACCGAGGAGCACCAACGCTGGCTCGGCCGCTCCGGCGGCTCGCGTGAGCTGATCGAGCGCCGCGCCCGTCGGGTCGCGCTCACGATGGCCGAGCTGGGCGAGGACGTCGACCTCATCGAGCACACCCTCTTCGTCATGGGCTTCCAGCCGATGGTCTGTCGCGACGCGGCCACCTGGGCGCACGCCCGCCACCGCGCCGACGAGCGGGCCAAGGCGACCAAGGCCTCCGCACCGCCGGCCGCGTGAGCAACCGGCCCCCGTCCCCTCCACCCGACGCCCCGGCCCGCGCCACGACCGCGGGCGCGGGGCTCGGGTGCACCCACTGCCGGTGCGATGTCGACCGCCGCCGCTGCGCCGCCCTGCGGTTCCCCGGCGGGCGCTGCCACCAGGCGAGCACGTGGTTCTCGGATCCGTCGGACCCCCGCTGGCCCCTCACGTACTGCGCCGAGCAC
Source organism: uncultured Burkholderiales bacterium (assembly GCA_964615175.1). Taxonomy (GTDB): domain Bacteria; phylum Actinomycetota; class Acidimicrobiia; order IMCC26256; family JACPCJ01; genus CAZTOV01. The sequence goes on along the minus strand of CAZTOV010000087.1, from coordinate 5,117 downwards.
TCGCCGGGTGTCTTGCGCCTTGCGTACACGTCAAAGGTGTAGAGTTTGTGTATGACCAAGAAGCGCACGAACATCGAGATCAACATGGACCTCGTCGAGGAGATCAAGACCCAGTTCGGTCTCCGCACGACGACGGAGGCCGTCGACCTGGCCCTGCGCCACCTGGTACCGACACCGATGACCAAACAGGAAGCGCTGGCAATGGCCGGCGCCCACCTCACCGATCACGTCCCGGAGGACCGGCTTCCGCCCCACATCGAGGAGGAGATCGAGGCGGAGGAGCGGGAGGCCGAGCGCCGGCGGGAGGAGGCTTGATCCTCGCCGACACCTCGGCCTGGATCGAGCACGACCGCGAGACCGACAGCCCCGCGTACCGCCGAATCCACGGTCTGGTCGAGACCGGCGGTCCGCTGGCCGTGACCGAGCCGGTGATCATGGAGTTCGTCGGCGGGACGCGATCGTCAACCCACGAGCAAGCGGCCCGCCGGCTCTTCGCCCGCTTCCACCACCTCGCCTTCGACTCCCCCGTCGACTTCCGCCTCGCCACCCGGATCTTCCAGAACTGCCGACGCCGCGGGGTCACGCCGCGCGGCTTCGTCGATTGCATGATCACCGCGGTGGCGTACCGTCACGGGGCGAGCGTGCTGGCCCACGACATCGACCTGGCCCGCATCTGCGAGGCGGTCGGGGTCGAGCTGGACGAGGCCTCGTTACGCTGAGGGGCCATGGCTCCCGACGATCAGCGACTCGACGAGGTGGCCGGCTGGTTGCGTGAGGCGCAGCGCCCGGTGGTGCTCACCGGCGCCGGCATCTCCACCGACTCCGGCATCCCCGACTTCCGCGGCCCCAACGGCGTGTGGACCAAGAACCCGGGGGCCGAGAAGACCGCCACCCTCCAGCACTACATGGGATCGAAGGACGTGCGGGTGCAGGCGTGGCAGAACCGCCTGAACAGCGGGATCTTCGAGGCCGAGCCCGCCCCCGGCCACCTGGCGCTCGCCGAGCTGGAGCGCAAGGGCAAGCTCGACACCCTCGTCACCCAGAACATCGACAGTCTCCACCACCGGGCGGGGTCGTCGCCCGAGAAGGTGGTCGAAGTGCACGGCAACGTCCGCGAAGTCGTGTGCATGGACTGCGGCGACCGCAACCCCATGGAAGCGGCCCTCGAACGGGTGCGGGCCGGTGAAGAGGACCCCGAGTGCAAGGACTGCGGTGGCGTCCTCAAGTCGGCCACCATCAGCTTCGGACAGAATCTCGAGCCCGAGGTGATCGGCCGCGCCCAGGCCGCGGCGAGCGCCTGCGACTTCTTCCTCGCCGTGGGCACCTCGCTCACCGTCTATCCGGTCGCCTACCTCCCCGAGAGCGCCCTGGCCAACGGCGCCAAGCTGGTGGTCGTCAACGCCCAGGACACCCCTTACGACACCCACGCCCACGCCGTCTTCCAGAACCAGATCAAGGACGTCCTGCCGCCCCTCGTCGACCGCGTCTGACACCCATGTGGGTCGGGAGCCGCGCCGACCGGCCTTGTTTCACCGGCCGGTGGTGCTGGTATCACAGAAATCATGCGACGACGTCACCACACCCTCATCCCGATCTTCGTGCTCGCGCTCGTGACCGCAGCGTGTGGCGGCGGCGACGGCGGCGGCGTGACTGTGGGCGACGGTGACCCCACGACCACCACCACGACCGCCTCTTCGGCGGAGCCGGCCACCCAGGAGTGCACGACCGACGCCTTCTCGCTGCGATACCCGTCGGAATGGCACGTGGCCGAGGAAGGCGGGTGCGAGTGGTTCCACCCCGAATCGTTCGAGCTGCCTGAAGACACCGAGGCCACCTCGGTGGCGATCCACCTCCAG
>CAZTOV010000087.1:0-3161 GCA_964615175.1 uncultured Burkholderiales bacterium | reverse complement strand
CGCCACGTGGAAGATCCGCTCGCCGTAGTGGAGCACCCCGGGCTCGGCCACGTCGTGGGTGAGCCACTCGATGCCGGCGGGCAGCAGCGTGTCCTTGTCACCGTGCTGCCACGCGGTGGCCAACCCGAAGATCGGCTCCATCGGGTACTGGAAGAAGCCCGGGTTCTCGGGATCGGCTCGGGGAGCCTCGAACTTCATCCGCGCCGCCAGCGTGCCGGCCCGGTTGTCGAGGGTGTTCTGCGTGTGCTCGTCCTCCGGCTCCAGCACCCGGCCGGGCCAGATCATGTAGCCGCGGCCGGTTCCACAGGTCTCGTCGCAGAAGGCCTCGGTGGCGGCCGCCTTCAGCTCGTCGGCCCGCTCGTCCCACCGCTCGGCGTCCTCGGAGTCGGGACCCTCGACGAGCCGGGCCGCATCCGCGGCCGACCGCAGACCCAGATACACGGTGGCGGCGCCCTGGGGGCCCTGACTGGGGTCGGGGTGGTCGTCCTCCGACGCGTAGCACTGGAGCCCGTTGGTGGGGTCTTGGCACGCGTAGAGGATCTCGGTGCCCTTCTTGATCGCCTCGTAGTTCGCCTCGAGCCGATCGAGGTTCTCGGTGAACTCGTACTCCATCCACAGCGACCAGACCCCGAAGGCCTGGGCGTCGATCTCGAAGGGGAAGGCGGCGTCGCAGTGGGCGCCGTCGGTGCACAGGATCGGGTCCCAGTGACCGGTCTCGCTCTGATGGCGCACGTAGAAGTCGTTGTGGGCCTGCACCATCTCGACGGCGTCGTCGGTGCCGGCGAGCAGGAGCGCGTAGTTGAAGAAGGCGCCGTCGCGCAGCCAGTCCTGGCGGTAGGGGGTCTGGGGGGTGGTGTTGGCGACGATGGCACCGGTCTGGCGATCGGTGGCGGTGCGGATCAGCATCAGCGCCCGCGTGGAGACTGCCCGGGTCTCGGCGTCGCCGCCGCGTGGCAGCCGGACGCCGGTCAGCCACCGGTCCCAGTCTTGGTCGGCGGCTTGTTGAACGGCCGTGAACCCGGCGTCGGCGTCGGCAGCATCGACGACGGCGGCGAGGGCCTCGTCGCTGGTGCCGGCAGCCGCGACGTACACGGTGGCGGAGGTGGCGTCCCACACCTGGGCGCCCGCGGTCTTACCGATGGCGGCGGTCGATCCGGAGAGCGAGCCGTCGGCGGCGTCGTAATAGGGGTCGGCGAGCGGCGACCCGTCGACCTCGTCGCGGGCGAGCCCGGCCGCGTCGACGCCGGCCTGGAACCCGACCGTGGGCTGGTCGGAGGCGATGGCGATGTGCACCCCGTCGGCACCGACGGTGCGCTCGATCGCCGCCTGGGCGATCTCGGGGTCGAGCCGGCTGGTGGCAGCGGCGGTGGCCGCGGCCGGATCGAGGCGGTAGGGGCGGAAGTGCAGCATGGCCCCGGCCGACCCGTCGTCCGGTGTGACGTAGGTGGTGGCGAAGTCGGAGGCGTCGTCGACGAGGGCGTCGGTGATCGAGGGGGTGCGCGGCGCCCGCCCGGTGGTCGGGTTCATGTTGGCGTAGTACGCGAGGCGCGCCCCCTCGGGCGGGTTCTCCACGTCGATGTCGCGGGCGAGGACGTCGGTCTCGGGATGCACCGCGTCACGGATCACCACCGCGGTGCCGGGGAAGTCGTCGTTCGCCAGCTCGGTGCGCAGGACCCCGGAGCGTTCGCCGTCGTAGGCCTGCTCGACCGGCGTCCACCCCTCGACCTCGGTGAACCACGTGACCTGCCGCTCGAAGGTGTCGGGCAGCACGAGTCCGGCAAAGGAGCCGGCGTTCTCGGCGGCGCCGCCGTTCTCCCAGCCGCGGGTGCGGTGCAGGAAGTTGACGTGGTCGTAGAAGCCGGGGCCGGGCCAGTTCAGTCCCGAGAGCACCCCGGTGTGCTTGAAATTGGCGGTGAGGCCGCCGACGCCGAGAGCGGCCCGGGCGATCGGCGGGCCGTACAACTCGGGGAACTCCTCACCGTCGGTGCCCAACGCCCCCCACATCGGCGGGTTGGTGACCCGGAAGCCCTCCGAGCCGGCCTCGACCGTGTTGTCGAAGTGGTAGGCGCCGGCGTTGCCCCGGGCATTGAGGTATCCGGAGTCGGGTCCCGTCTGTTCGCCCTCGACGGTCACGTCGACCCGCTCGTCGGGGGTCGCCACGTTCCCGCCCTGAGGCTCCGCGTGGGCGACGAGCGGGATTGCGAGCGCGACGAGAGCCAGGACTGTGATGATTCGGGACTTCACGACGCGAACCTTCGTCGTGCCCACCCGGGGTTCCTGCATGCCTGGAGGTTGGGAATACCCGACCCGGTTGGTAGGATTTCACGGTGTGAGGGGCGAATCCCTCCCCGATCAGCCACGAATCAATCACCCAATCATTCACCCACGCACGCGAGGTCACCATGGCCAGCTACCGAGAACTGCTGAAGGCCGCCAAGGAGCACATCCGCGAAGAGACGCCCGCCGAGGCCGCCGAGCGCGTGGGGAACGCGCTGTTCGTCGATGTGCGTGAGCCCGACGAGTACGAGCAGGGCGCCGTGCCCGGCGCGGTGCATATCCCCCGCGGGTTCCTCGAGGCCCAGATCGAGGGCAAGGTGCCCGAGCGTGACACCTCGATCGTCGTGTACTGCGCCGGTGGGAACCGCTCGGCGTTCGCCGCCGAGACGCTCCAGGAACTCGGCTACGAGGACGTGGTCTCGATGTCGGGCGGCTTCAACAAGTGGAAGGACGAGGGCCACGATTGGCAGACCCCGCGGGTCCTCTCCCCCGAGCAGCGCAACCGCTACCAGCGCCACCTCTCGATGCCCGAGGTCGGCGCCGAGGGTCAGCAGAAGCTGCTCGACTCCAAGGTGCTCCTCCTGGGTGCCGGCGGACTCGGCTCGCCCGCCGCCCTCTACCTGGCCGCCGCCGGCGTGGGCACCATCGGCATCGTCGACATGGACGAGGTCGACCAGTCGAATCTCCAGCGCCAGATCCTCCACAACGAGGACCGCATCGGCGATCGCAAGGTCGACTCGGCCAAGAAGACCATCCAGGCGCTGAACCCCGACGTCAGCGTGGTGGGGTACGACGTGCGGCTCGGCGAGGACAACATCCTCGACATCATCGAGGGCTACGACGTCATCGTCGACGGCACCGACAACTTCCCCACCCGCTACCTG
>CAZTOV010000086.1:4317-7471 GCA_964615175.1 uncultured Burkholderiales bacterium | reverse complement strand
GGCGGCGACGGCGCCGATCATCAGCCCGACGAGGGCGACGATGCCGATCTGGGCTCGCTCGGTCATGAGTGCTCTCCGATCGCGTACACGAGCAGCGCCGCGCGCGGGCGCGGCTGACCCCCCTTCCTGCATCGGCGGAGACGCCCACGACCTGAAGAACAACATGTCGAGTTTGCGGGGAAACGTGCCGACCTATGATCCGGGGCATGGCATGCGAGCGGATCATCCAGGGGATGCATCACGGACCCCCGATGTTGTCGGAGCCGACGAGATGTCGGCGGGCCACATGAGCGATCGCATCTCCATCACCGGTATCCGGGCGCTCGGGATCCACGGGGCGCTGGAGGAGGAGCAGACGCGACCTCAGCCCTTCGAGGTCGACGTTGCCCTCGACCTCGACCTCAGCGGACCGGGCGAGTCCGATCAGCTCGACGACACCGTCGACTACTCGGCGGTGGCCGAGGCCGTCGTGCGGGTGGTGGAGTCCGAGCAGCACCACCTCCTCGAGCGTCTGGCCACCCGTATCGCCGAGGTGTGCCGAGCGGACGAACGGGTCGACGCGGTCACCGTCACCGTCCGCAAGCTCCAGCCACCCGTCCGGGCCCTGCTCGACCACGTGGGTGTGACCATCACACGGCCGGGAGCGTGACCCGCGCCTATCTGGGCCTGGGCTCGAACCTCGGCGACCGGCTCGCTCACCTCCAAGCCGCCGTCGACGGGGTGGGGACGACCCCCGGGGTGCAGGTCGAGGCGGTGTCCGGCGTCTACGAGACCGACCCGGTCGGCCCGGACCAGCCCGACTATCTCAACGCCGTGGTGGCGGTCGAGACCGCCTTCGACCCTCGCGGTCTCCTCCACATCGCTCGACGGCTCGAGGCCGACGCGGGTCGCGAGGCCGACCCGACCCGTCGACAACGTTGGGGGCCCCGGCCCCTCGACGTCGACGTCCTGCTGGTCGGCGACGAGCGGGTCGATGAGCCCGACCTCACGGTGCCCCACCCGAGGATCAGCGAGCGCGATTTCGTCTTGGCGCCCCTCGCCGACGTGGCCCCCGACCACCCGCTCGTCCGGGACCGCCGCGCCCGTGATGATCGAGGATGGCAAGGAGTCCGGCCCCTGGACGTAGAATTGGTGATCGAAGGATCCTGAGTCCGGCACCTGAGCTTCAGGGCTGGAACGAAAGGAACACAGTGCACCGCTCGACGCGTTTTGCGCTGGTCGGACCCGGACGGGCCGGCACGGCGCTCACCGAAGCTCTCATCCGGGCCGGCTGGACGCTCACCGCGGTCGCCGGTCGCGGCCGCGGTGCCCCTTCCGTCGTCGATGCCGCCCAGCGTTTCGGCGTCCCCGAGTCCGCGGTCGCCGATGTCGGTCGGCGAGCCGAACTCGTCGTGGTCGCCACTCCCGATGGGGCCATCGCCGATACCGCCGCCGAGCTGGTCGACGGCGTCGACTCCGGAGCGCTCGTCGTCCACCTCGCGGGTTCGATCGGACTCGAGCCCTTCGCCGCCCTCGCCCGGTCCCGCTCCGACGTGCGATTCGGTGCCTGCCACCCGCTGATGACCCTTGCCGGCGCGTCGACCGACGTCGACCGTCTCGAGGGAGCCTGGTTCGCGGTGGAGGGCGATCCGCAGGCCGCCACGATCGCCCATGCCGTCGGCGGACAGACGTTCCGGGTCCGCGATCGGGCCACGTACCACGCCGCCGCCTGCGTGGCGTCCAACCACCTGGTGGCCCTGCTTGGCCAGGTCGAGCGCCTCGCCCGCGATGCCGGTGTGCCCTCGGAGGCGTTTCTCCCCCTGGTTCGCGCCACGTTCGACAACGTCGAGGTCCAGGGTGTCGCCGCCGCCCTCACCGGACCGGTCGCTCGCGGCGACGCGGGCACGGTGGCGACCCACCTCGAGGCCCTCCCCGAACCCGAACGTGAGGCATACCGGGCGCTGGCGCGCGAGGCCCTCCGCCTCGCCGAGCTGCCCCCCGGGGCGGAACGAGCGATCACCGATCTGCTCGAGGGGGTCCCGGTCGCATGAGCCGTTCGAGGCAGGCCGTCGCCGCCATGAAGACCGTCGAGCACATCGGCGACCTCCGTGCGATCCTCGACGATGCCCGCGCCGCCGGTCAGACCGTCGGATTCGTGCCGACGATGGGCTTCTTTCACGAAGGCCACCGCTCGTTGATGCGGGCGGCCCGGGCTGACCACGACGTGGTCGTGGTCAGCGTGTTCGTCAACCCCCTCCAGTTCGGCGAAGGAGAAGACTTCGACGCCTATCCGAACGACCTCGAGCGTGACACCGCCGTCTGCGAGGCCGAGGGCGTCGATCTGTTGTTCGTGCCGTCGGTCGACGAGATGTACGGGGAACGTTGTGTCACCAACATCCACGTCGCCGAGTTGACCGACGGTCTCTGTGGCGTCGGGCGTCCGACCCATTTCGACGGCGTGGCCACCGTCGTCACCAAGCTGTTCTCGATCGTCGGGCCCTGCACGGCCTACTTCGGTCGGAAGGACCATCAACAGCTCGCCGTGGTGAAGCGGTTGACCGCCGACCTGAGCCTGCCGGTCGAGGTCGTCCGTTGCCCGTTGGTCCGCGAACCCGACGGCCTCGCCATGTCGAGCCGCAATGCCTACCTCGAGCCGGACGAGCGTCGGGCCGCCACCGTCCTTCACCGGGCACTCCTCGAAGGTATCCGGGTGATCGAAGCGGGGGAGCGTGACCCCGCCACCGTCCGCCGAGTGGTGGCCGACGGGGTCATCGCCGAGCCGGCGGCGCGCCTCGAATACTGCGAGGTCGTCCACGCCGACGATCTGCAGCCGGTGACCGCGCTCGACCGACCGGAGGACGGCGTCGTCATCGCGCTCGCCGCCCGGGTGGGCGAGGCCCGGCTCATCGACAACGTCGCCGTGCAGGTCGATGGCGACGTCGTGGTCTCCGACGTCGGTGTGACCACGGACCCCGCCACGACCCACGACCAGATCCACGAGCAGGACGACCGCCGCGACCGAACGATCGCAGCCGACGAGCACCACATCTGACGGAGGGAGCGCAGTGCGCCGCATCATGATGAAGTCGAAGATCCACCGGGCCACGGTGACCGGGGCCGATCTCAACTACGTGGGATCGATCACCCTCGACACGCGGCTCATGGAGGAGGCCGA
>CAZTOV010000086.1:2320-4217 GCA_964615175.1 uncultured Burkholderiales bacterium | reverse complement strand
CCCGAGCTGCACCGATCCGACACCCTCTCGGCCGGCGCCGGTCTGTGCGACCCCGACGCCGTGGGCGTGCTGGTCTCGGACGGTCCTCAACGGGTTCGCGATCTTATCGACATGGGAGCGGTGTTCGACACCACTGGAAGCGGCGAAGCCGCCGCCCTCGCCCTGGCCCGTGAGGGCGGCCACTCCCTCGCCCGGGTCGTCCACGCGGGTGGTGACGCCACCGGAGTCGAGATCGAACGGGCGCTGGTGGCCGGGTTGACCGCCGCCGGCGTCGAGGTCCTCGAGGGGTGGTTCGCCGTCGACCTGATCGTGGACGACGGACGCGCCGCCGGCATCCGACTTCTCGACGCCGCCGGCCGTCTCGTCGAGCGCCGGGCTCGGCACACCGTGTTGGCCAGCGGGGGCACAGGCCAGCTCTACGCGGTGACGACCAACCCCGAGCCGGCGACCGGCGACGGCACCGCCATGGCGCTGCGGGCCGGTGTGCCGGTGGCTGACCTGGAGTTCGTGCAGTTCCACCCCACCGCGCTCGCCCACGAGACGATGCCCCGCGCCCTGCTGTCCGAGGCCCTCCGGGGCGAGGGCGCCGTCCTGCGAGATGCCGAGGGTCACGCCTTCATGGCCGACGAGCACCCGTTGGCCGATCTGGCTCCACGCGACGTGGTCGCCCGGGCCATCGCCAGCCGCATCGCTGCCGGAACCGACGGTCACGTCTGGCTCGACGCGACCTCGATCGACGACTTCACCCAGCGGTTTCCCACCATTCACGCCCACTGTCGTGACGCCGGCCTCGACCCCGAACGCGAGTGGCTCCCGGTGGCGCCCGCCGCGCACTACCACTGTGGTGGGATCGTCACCGATCTCGACGGCGCCACGGCCCTGCCCGGCCTGTGGGCCGTGGGCGAGGCGGCCTGCACGGGAGCCCACGGCGCCAATCGCCTCGCGTCCAACTCGCTTCTCGAGGGCCTCGTCTTCGCAGCCCGAGCCGTCGAAGCGCTCGCCGCCGGACGCAGCGGGCCCACCGACACGGGAGCCCTGCGCGGGGTCGTCGCCCGTGACCCCGGTCGTGAGCACGCCGCCCCGGCTGACCCGGACGCACGGGGTGAGATCCAACGGGCGATGACCGCGGGCGCCGGCGTCGTACGCAGTGAGGCGTCGCTCGCGGCCACTCTCGGGCGCCTCGCCGACGTCGAGGTCGGCTCGCCCGGCGATCCCCGCTCCTGGGAGGCCGCGAACCTGGTCACCGTGGGTTCGGCGGTGTGCCGAGCTGCGATCGCCCGCCGCGAGTCACGCGGTGCCCACACCCGCGAGGACCACCGCGAGAGGAGTCCCGACCTCCTCGGGCGCTTCGTGCACCACGGTCCCGACCTCGACTTCGTGCCCTTGGCCCGCTCGGGCGCCTCGGTAGGGTGAAGCTTCCCGACCTTGTCGCCGCTGCCCTCGCCGAGGATCTCGGTGCCGAAGGGGACGTGACCTCGGCCGCGCTGATCCCTGACGACGCCGGCGCCATCGGGTCGATCCGAGCGCGTGAGGACGGAGTCCTCGCCGGGATCGACGCGGCCACCGAGGTGTTCCGCCAGGTCGATCCCTCGATCGACGTCAGTTGGTGGTCCCGTGGGGAGGGCCCGGTGTGGGAACGAGACGCAGTCGTCATCCTCCAAGGGCCACTGCGTTCCATCCTCACGGCCGAGCGGACGGCGTTGAACTTCCTCTGCCACCTCTCGGGTGTGGCCACCCTCACCCGCCGCTTCGTCGATGCCGCCCCCGGCGTCACGATCCTCGACACCCGCAAGACCCTGCCGGGCCTGCGGGGGCTCGAGAAGGCTGCCGTCGTCGTCGGAGGCGGAGCCAATCACCGCATGGGCCTCCACGACGCGGTGCTGATCAAGGACAACCA
>CAZTOV010000086.1:0-2220 GCA_964615175.1 uncultured Burkholderiales bacterium | reverse complement strand
GACGTCGGGAACACCCACACGGTGATCGGCCTGTTCGCCGATCACGAGCTGCTCGACCACTGGCGTCTCCACTCCGACCAGGACCGCACCGAGGACGAGATGGCGCTCCTCGTCATGCAGTTCCTGGCCATGCACGGCTTCAGCTTCGAGGACGACGTCACCGGGATGGCGATCTCGTCGGTCGTCCCCCGGGTGACGGCGGCACTGCGGATGATGACCGAGCGGTACTTCGGCTTCCCGGCCCTCGTCCTCGAACCGGGGACACGGACCGGGATGCCCATCCTCTACGACAACCCCAAGGAGGTCGGGGCCGACCGCATCGCCAACTCGGTCGCGGCCTACGACAAGTACGGTGGGCCGACGATCATGGTCGACTTCGGCACGGCCACCACCGTCGACGCGGTGAGCGAGGGCGGCGAATACCTCGGCGGGGCGATCCTCCCCGGCATCGAGATCTCGATGGACGCCCTCTTCGCCACCGCCGCCGGGCTCAAGAAGGTCGAGTTGGTCGAGCCCAAGAACCTCATCGGGAAGTCGACGGTCGAGTCGATCCAGTCGGGAGCCATCCACGGCTTCACCGGCCAGGTCGACGTGTTGGTCGACAAGTTCACCGATGAGCTGGGTGATGCGACCGTGGTCGCCACCGGAGGCCTGGCGGAACTGATCGCCCCCATGTCGCGCACGATCGACCACATCGAGCCGTGGCTCACGCTCCACGGGCTCCGCATCGTCTTCGAGCGCAATCGTGACTGACCAGCCCGCCGCGACGCCCGAGGAGCAGCGGGAACACCGCCTGGCGAAGGTGGAGTCGCTCCGGGCCGCGGGAGACGACCCGTACCCGGTCGGTCACCGACCCGATCGGTCGGCGGCGTCGCTCCACGACGAGTTCGACGACCTCGAAGCCGGCACCGAGACCGGCCACACCGTCGCCGTCGCGGGCCGGCTCCTGCTGATCCGGCGTCAGGGCAAGCTGACGTTCGCCACCCTGCGCGACGGGTCGGGCGAGATCCAGCTCTTCGTCTCCCAGGGTGACCTCGGAGAGAAGGTGCACGGCGCCTTCGACGCCCTCGACCTCGGTGATCTCGTCTGGGTCCGGGGGACGGTCATGAAGACGCGCCGGGGCGAGCTGTCGGTGAAGGTGCGCGACTTCGCGCTCCTTGCCAAGGCCCTCCAGCCGCTCCCGGACAAGTGGCACGGGCTCGCCGACGTCGACACCCGGTTCCGCCATCGTGAGGTCGACCTCATCGCCAACGAGGAGGCCCGCCGGGTCTTCGACGTGCGACTCGCCACGGTGGCCCGGATGCGCGAGTTCCTCGCGGGGCGCGGCTTCGTCGAAGTCGAGACACCGGTGATCCAGCCGCGTGCCGGCGGGGCCGCCGCCCGCCCGTTCGCCACCCACTATCACGCCCTCGGCGTCGACGCCTTTCTCCGTATCGCGCCCGAGCTGTACCTCAAGCGGCTGCTGGTCGGCGGCTACGAGCGGGTGTTCGAGATGGCCCGGGTGTTCCGCAACGAGGGGCTCTCCACCCGTCACAATCCCGAGTTCACGATGCTCGAGGCCTACCAGGCGTACGCCGACTACACCGACATGATGGAGCTGGTCGAGGAGCTGGTCGTCGATCTCGCCCGGCACGTGACCGGTGGCACCGAGTTGACGTTCGGCGAGCACACGGTCGACGTCACCCCGCCGTGGCGGCGAGCCTCGCTCCTCGAGCTGGTCCAGGAGCATGCCGGGGTCGAGGTGCACCCGTCGATGGCGCCCGACAAGCTCCGTCAGGTCTGCGACGATCTCGAGGTCGAGTACGAGGACTGGTGGGGGTCGGGCAAGCTCGTCCTCGAGATCTACGAGAAGACCACCGAGGCCGAGATCGTGGGGCCGGTCTTCGTCTGCGACTACCCGCTCGAGGTGTCGCCGCTGGCGCGTACGCATCGGGATGATCCTCATCTCGTCGAGCGTTTCGAACCCATCGTGGCCGGACGCGAACTCGGCAACGCCTTCACCGAGTTGAACGACCCCGCCGAGCAGCGGCGCCGGTTCGAGATGCAGGCCGACGCCAAGGCCCACGGCGATGTCGAGGCCCATGGCGTCGACGACGAGTATCTCCAGGCACTCGAGACGGGGCTGCCACCCTGCGGCGGACTGGGGATCGGGGTCGACCGGTTGGTGATGCTGTTGGCCGGGGTCACCTCGATCCGCGAGGTGCTGTTCTTTCCCTACCT
>CAZTOV010000085.1:0-7483 GCA_964615175.1 uncultured Burkholderiales bacterium | reverse complement strand
CTCGAGCCCCTCGCAGCCATCGTCGACGAGCACCTGGCGCAGTGCTCGATGTGCACCGACCGCCGCCACGGCATCCATCCTCCGAGCGCACTCCTCGCCGACCTTCCCCCCAGGCCCGCGCCCGAGGAGCTCCACACCGTCGTGCTCCCCCCGCCCGACGAGAACGACCCCTGGTACCGGCGGGTCCGCGAGCCTCGGATCCTCCGGTGGACAGCGCTCGTCGTCGCCGTCGTGGGCGCCGGCGTGTTCCTGGGATTCCAACTCTTCTCCGACTCCGGCGACTCCGGTCGGCCGGCGACACCGCGGGCCGGGATGCGGGTCGACACCGAGACCATCGACCTCGCCGCCGACGAGACCTCGGCCACGATCACCATCGGGAACCGGACCGGTGGCGACCTTGCCTACGCGGTGGAAGTCGACGTTCCTTACCTCACCGTGGAACCGGCCGAAGGGACACTCCCACGGAGCGGCACCGCCGATCTCACGTTCACCCTGGATCGCTCGACCGCTCCCGAAGGGCGCAGCGTCACCTCGGTCCGGGTGGTGAGCCGCGCCGGCACCGCGGAGATCGATGTGGCCGCCGACGTGGTCCGAGCGCCGTCGATCGGCGACCTCGCCGCCGACCCCGCCGAGGTCTCGCCGGCCCCGTGCGAAGACGGGGTCACCCGGACGACGCTCTCCGTCGTGGTGGCCGACGACTCGGGTGTCGGCTCGGTCGTCGCCCGCTGGTCGGGAGCCGCGCTCTTCGACGCCGAGAACGAGACCCTCGGCGATTCGTCCGGCGAACTCGAGCTGTCGGCCGCCGACGGCAACACCTACGAGGGCACCCTCGGCCCGTTCGGCGAGTCGGGCACCGTCACCTGGAGCATCGAAGCCGCCGACGCCGGCGGCAACTCGAGCACCTCGGAGGAGGCAGAGTTCGAGGTGCTCGGCGAATGCGCGCCCGTCGACGAGGACGCCTGAGCCCTATTCGCAGCCGGGTCCGGTGACGACGAAGTCGAGGACCTTCAGCGCCGTCTGCTCACCGTCAGACGACGTCGCCGACACGGCGATCTTCGCCAGCCCCACCGGGGCGGTCTCGGGGATCGGTCCGTCGAAGCTGGTCCGGCCCGTCACATCCGCGACCTTCGCCGACCGCATCCCGTGGTGGTGTTCGTCGAAGAAGCGAGCCAGCACGACCACCAACGCGTCCGGTTGCCCTACGGCGACGACGTCGATCGCCACATCGGTCCCGGGATCGCCCCGGGTTGGACTGATCGTCGCCTCGATCGGGAAGTCGTTGTCGGGCTCTTCGAGGGGCGCATCCGGATCGAATCCCGGGGGTGCCGCTTCGCCCTGCTCGGGGGTCGTCGTGGGAACACCGCATTCGATACCACCCTCGGTGCGCTCGTCCGGCGGGCCTTCCCCGCCGGACGTCCCCACAGCACTCTCCGCCCCGCCGCCCACGCCGCTCCAGTCTTCGCCGGCGGCGATGGGATTGCCCTGGGCATCGACGCGTCCCGCCTGGCCCTCGTCGTCGACGGCCGAGGTGTCGTTCGCCCCACCACCCCCGCAGGCGCCGAAGAGGAGTGCAGCGAGGAGCGTCAATGCGATACCCCGCCGCACTCAGCCTCCCAGGTACGACTCGATGAGCGAGTCGTCGCCGGCCAACTCGGTCGACGGTGCCGAGAGGACCACCTCGCCCTTGCGGAGAACGTAGGCGCGGTCGGTGTGCTCCAGGGCGAGATGGACGAACTGTTCGACGATCAGGACCGACGTCCCCGCCTGGTTGACCTGATCCAGGATCGCGAACAGATCCTCCACGATGATCGGCGCGAGACCCAGCGACAACTCGTCGACGACGAGAAGCTCGGGGTCGGACATCAAGGCTCGAGCGACCCCGAGCATCTGCTGCTCACCGCCGGAGAGCGTGCCGGCCGCTTGCTTCCGTCTCTCCCGGAGGCGGGGGAAGTAGTCCATGACCCGGTCGATCTCGCCCTTGAGCGAGGTCTTGTCCTTCCGGCGCGGGTAGTAACCGAACTTCAGGTTCTCCTCGACGCTCATGCCGGCGAAGAGCTGACGCCCTTCGGGGAGATGCGCGATTCCGCGACCCACCACCTTGTGCGGAGGAAGACCGTCGATGCGATCACCGCCGAACCAGATCTCCCCCGACCGGGGCTTCACGATCCCCGAGATCGAGCGAAGGGTGGTCGTCTTGCCCGCCCCGTTCGCGCCGAGCAGCGCCACCTTCTCTGCCCGTCCGACCTCGATCGAGACATCCGAGAGGGCCCTCACCGGGCCGTAGAAGGCGTCGACGCCGTCGACCCGCAGCAGCGTGTCCGTCGCCCGAGCGCCCCTCCGGCCCCGGCGCGTCTTGGTCGCGTTCGCGGAACTCATACGTCGACCTTCTGCTTCTGCTTCTGCTTCTGCTTGGTTTTCGTGGACGTCGTGGCGCCCTTTCTCCTCTTCGAGGATGCCGGCTTGGTCTCCTCGGCCGGCTGCCCAAGGTACGCGGCGATGACCTCGGGGTTGCGTTGGACCGCTGCGGGGGTTCCGTCGGCAAGCGGCTTCCCTCGGTTGATCACGTACATGTAGTCGGAGACGCTGGTGACCATGCGGACATCGTGTTCGATGAGGAGCAACCCGACACCGAGCTCCCGCACGTTCAGCAGGAGTTGCGAGAGGCGGTCGGTCTCGGTGTTGTCGAGCCCGGAGGCGGGCTCGTCGAGCATGATCAGCTTGGGGTCGGTCACCATCGCCCGACCCACCTCGACCATCCTCAGGACACCGAAGGGCAGACCGCCCGCGCGGCGATCCGCGACCTCACCCAGATCGAGGAGGTCGATCACCTCGCCCACTCGAGCCCGCGCCTTCGCCTCGGCCGTGATGCACCGGGCGCCCGCGATGCAGCCGCTCGCCAGCCCCGACTCGTTCGCCAGATGCGTCGCGACGAGCAGGTTGTCGAAGACGGTGAGGTCGGGGAAGAGCTGGATGAGCTGGAAGGTCCGGCCGACCCCCATCGCCGCCCGTTCGTGGACGGCCATCTGGGTGACGTCTTCCCCGAAGAGTCGGACCTGCCCCTCGGTGGGCTCGTTCAAGCCTGCGATGGCGTTGAACGTGGTGGTCTTGCCGGCGCCGTTGGGACCGATCAGACCGACGATCTCGCCTTCGTAGACGGTGAGGTTCACGTGGTCTGCCGCAGTGAGGCCCCCGAAGCGGACGGTGATGTCCTCGGCCTCGAGGAGCGGATCACGCTTGGTGCGGTCCTTGGGAAGCTTCCGCGGCCGTCGGTCGCTCTCCTCTGCGACCACCGCGACGACCGACTCCTCGTCGTCGGCCCGCGCGAACCGTGCTGTCACGCGGTCGACGCCCCCGGACAGCGTCGAACCCACGCCCTTCACGAATCGCTCGACGACCTCGTCGGCCTTCCGCAGCCGGCGCGTGACCGGTTCGATCCTGGTCATCAGCGGCGCCAGCGAATCGGGTACACCGGCAAGCCCGCTCCGGTACAGGAGCAGGACGCCGGCGAGCAGCAGCGCCGACGCCAGCTCGACGAATTCCGAGAGGGAGCCGAAGGAGAAGAACAGCTCCTGGATGCCCCCGAACAGGAGCGCCGCGGCGACCGCACCCCCGAGACTTCGGACCCCACCGACCACGAGGACCGCGAGGAAGAACAACGAGGTGGTGATGCCGAACTGGTCGGCGACCACGGTGCGCTGCATCATCATCACGAGTCCGCCGGCCACGCCGGCGATCGCGCCCGACAGGATGAAGGCCGTCAGCTTGTAGCGGGTGACGTTGATTCCAAGCGACGCCGCCGCGATCTCCGATCCCCTGACGGCGAAGAAGGCCCGCCCGGTCTTGGTATCGCGGAGGTTGGCCGCCACGAACACGACCAGCGCCACCACGGCCCAGGCGGCATAGAAGAAGACGTGACGTTCGCTGAGGTCGAACGACGGGAAGGCTCCGTTGGCACGGCCGATCGGTTCGGGGAAGATCGACGACTCCTGCGTGAAGGTGCCGAAGCGGAAGAGGAAGTTCTCGCCCATCCAGGCGAAGATCAGCGTCGCAACCGCCAGGTAGAGGCCCCGCACCCGGAGCGCGACCACTCCGAGGATCGCCGCAGCCACCGCCGCGCAGGCAGCAGTGAGGGGGAGGTTGAGCGGGAAGGGGACGTTCGCGACGTTCGCCCACAGCCCGGTCGCGTAGGCGCCGATCCCCACGAAGGTTGCGTGAGCCAGCGAGATCTGCCCCACCCATCCGGTGAGCAGCACGAGCGAGACCGCCACGACCGCGAACACCGCCGCCTCGTTGACGTTCCCGAGGAGCGAGAACGACACCATCGGCAGGTGGGGGAAGAAGGCGACGAGGGCGACGCCGAGCACGAGGACCGTGAAGGGGAGCGGGCGTCGCTCACGGGTCGCGCCGGGTGCCTCGAGCGAAGCTTCCTCGGAATCCGCCGCGCTCAGGCGGGCACCCCGTGACGCCATCACCACGAGCACGAGCACCGCGATCACCAACTGGGCCGCGCCGTCGACGCCGTCGAGCCAGCCCATGAGGGGGAGATCGGCGATGAGGGGCGTCCAGCTCTGGACCAGGCCGACGACGGTCGCGCCGACGAGCGCGCCCGGAAGGCTGTGCATCCCACCGAGGAGGGCCGCTACGTACGCGGGCAACGCGGCGAAGGCCAGGTTGTACGGGTGCAGCGTCGTGACCGCGGCGAGCATCTCGCCGGCGATCCCCGCGGTGACCCCACCGATCGCCCACGCCACCTGGGTCATCCGGTCGGGGTCGGCCCCCATCAGCGATGCCGCCATCCGGTTCTCGGCCGTCCCCCGAAGCACCAACCCGAGGTAGGTGCGTTGGAGGAGGACGAACAGCACCACTGCCAGCACCAGCATGGTGAAGAACAGGCCGAACTGGCCGAACGAGATCTGCGAGCTGGAGATCTGCACCTCACCTTCCGGGAAGACCCGCACCGGAAGCCTCGCGGTCGTCCCCCAGAATCGCCCGGCGGCGGCGACGAGCACGCCGAAGGCGGCCACCGTACCGATCGTCTGTGCGGTCGTCCCGCTCGCCCGGAGTCGCCGCACGAAGAAGCGCTCCACCAGCAACGCGAGGAGCACGCTCACGACCACGCCGGCGGTGAGCCCGAGAGGCTTCGGAAGACCCGAGTCGACGATCTGGAAGGCCGTGAACGCGGCGATCATCGTGAAGGCGCCGTGGGCGAGGTTCACCACCTTCGACGCTCGGTACACGACCACGATGCCGATGGCGTTGATGCCGTACGCGCCGATCAGCGGCAGCGCGAGGAGGGTCGTGACGAGAAGCTGCTCCATGAGCCCTCAGCCTGGGCGGGAAATTCGATCAGGCATCAGTACCGGCCCACCCAGCGGTCCTGGACCCAGCCGACGTCCTTCAGCTCGCTCCACCCGGCGAACCCTCCGCTGGGGGTGGCGCTGATCTTGAACGCGTGCATGGCGGTGTTGGCGAAGTGGTTCGAGGGGGTCCACTCCAACTTGTTGGTGAGGTCGGTGTCATAGCTCATCGAGTCCATGACCGTGCGCAGGTTCTCGCGCGTGAGGTTGGGCCCGACCCGCTCGAGCGCCTCCACGAAGACCCGGGCGCCGAGGTAAGCCCCCTGGGTGAACGAGTTCTCGACGTCGGCTTGGGCGTTCCGGGATTGGACGTCGGAGACGTACTTGGCGACGTCGGGGAGGCTGGCCAAGTCACCGACCGGGGGGTTGTACCCCGTCCACACGATGAGATCGCACGGATCGGGCTGCCGGACGTCCACGCAGTTCACGGCGAAGTCGCGGTTGAAGAGGGTCTGCGGACCGGCGGTGATCTGTTCACCGAACGTGCCCCCGTTGTCGATCCACTGGAGCGCGGTCGACGGCTCCAGGAGGAACGCGACGACGTCGCAGGGGTCGCTGCCACCGCACTCGTCGTTGAACTGCCGGATCAGGTCCTGGAGGTTGTTGGTGTTGTTGGGGTCGACACCGATGGTGAACGCGGACTCGAGGCCGTGCTGTCCCTTCAAGCGGTCGAACGCCCCGAGGAACGCGTCCTTGCCCTCGACGCCGAACTTGTAGAACTTGTCGTAGACGAGACCGAAGGTCTTGGCGCCCGACTCCGCACCGTGTTGCACCATGATGTGGGCGGTCGAGACGGTCGACGCCGCCACCGGCCACAGCCACTTCGCCATCTCGGGCGAACTCGCCTTCTCGGGCCAGCGGTACTGCGAGATGAGCATGCCGTCGGTGCCGACGACCGGAATCCCGGCGTCGTCGATGGTGCCGTTCTTCACGGCTTGGTCGAGGCCCTCCGATGACGGGTTCACGACCAGAGCGAAGTGGTCGTCGTTGATGTAGTTCTCGATGTACTGGAGACCCGTCGACGCGCTCCACGAGTCGTTGCGCTTGGTGAGCACGATCTTGCGGCCGCAGACACCCTCGACGTTCGCTTCGTCGAGCACGGCTTCGACCCCGACGATGGCCTCCCGGAGGAACGAGGCTCCGGGCCCGTCGCTCACGTAGTTGGCCGCCACCTTGATGGCGTTCCCACTGACGCCGGCGTCGGTGCTGCCGCCGTTCTCGCCGGCCTGGCACTTGAAGTTCGCCGGGTTCGTCGCGGCGGCCTGATCGGAGCTGCCGTCACCGCCACCCACGGTCTGAGCTGCCTGGCCCCCGGTGGTTCCGCCGCCCCGGGTGATGACCCGCGTCCCTCCCCCTTCGCCCTCAGCCGTCTCCTCGACGGGGCCACCCACGTCGCCCTCGACGGCGATGCGTTCCTGAGTGGTCTCGGGAGGCTCTTCGACGATCACGAGCGAGGCGGCCACGCCGATGCCGACACCTCCGATCAGCAGCACGAGGCGCCCGATCCAATCTGAGGTGAGCTTGACGCGGGGGTTGGGAAGGTCCATCGGTGGTTCCTACGTCCCTGAGAGCTGCTTCAGAAGCTTGCGGCGACGGGCCAGGTACACGGGGCCGTACACGAGCGACCACAGCGCTCCCATGAGCAGCGCAGCGCCCAGACTCCGCTCGAGCCCGTCCTTGATCCGGTCGATGATGCGCTCGCCGCTGCGGGTCGGTGCGGCCTGGGCCGCCTTCTTCGAATCCACGGCGACGGTGATCGTCTCGGGCTCCTCGACGGTCGGCTCCACCGCGGGGATGAAGGTGGTTCCGTCCCCGACGCCGCTGGTGTCGTCGCCGTCGTCGATCTCGAAGTCGGGAAGCGGCGCCAACTCGTTGATCACGCCGAACTGGGCCTGGGTGAAGACACCGCCGAGCTGGAGCGACCAGCGGCCCCGCCCGCGTAGCTGCCCGTCACGGAAGATGACGATCTCGAGACCTGCCCACTCGCTCGAGAAGTCGCGGTTGGTGGTGGCATCGGCGTCCTGGAGCACGAGGTCCTTCTGGACCACGGCCAGGGTCCCCTTCTCCGTTCCGAGCGTGAAGTCGGGCTCGGGGTCGGTCGCCCGCGCGTAGCCGGCCGATCCCAA
>CAZTOV010000084.1:1360-7514 GCA_964615175.1 uncultured Burkholderiales bacterium | reverse complement strand
TCGGCGACGCCCGGGTACTGGACCTTGACCGCCAGCTCCCGGTCACCGAGGCGCGCCGCGTGGACCTGCCCGATGGAGGCGGCGGCGATCGGCTGGTCGGAGAACCGGTCGAACACCTCGCGCGGCGGGGCGCCCAGCTCGGCCTCGATCACGGCGGCGACGGCGTCGGGCCCCATCGGCGGGGCGTCGGCCTGGAGCGACTCAAGCGCGTTCCCGTAGAGGTGTTGGTGCTCGTCGGGGACGATGCCGGCGACCTGGACGAAGGAGAGGATCTGCCCCGCCTTCATCAGCACGCCCTTCATGTCACCGAGAAGATCCGCGTAGCGCTCGGCGGTAGCAGCGTGGAACTCGGTGGAACGCTCTTGGCGACGCTCGCTCGAGCCGGGCCGGAGGAGGACCCCGACCCTCCCGAGCCCGGTGCGGGCTCCCATCGAGAAGAGAGGCGAGGCTCGACGAGCCCTCCCCGTCCGGATCCCGGCGTCGGCGGTCTCGTCGTCGGCCATGGCAGCCACCCCTTTCGTGCCCTGACCTTACCACATTCGTGAATGTGTTCACAAGAACATACCTGGTCACAGAGGCGTCGCAGGCGCGAATGGCTCCGAGTGGACCGCCGGCAGGGCGTGCCGAACTTTGCTTCCCCGACCACCGATGACGGGGTGAAGCCCCCAAAGTTCGCTGGGTTGGTCGGGGTCAGGCGTCGACGAGGCGGGTGGCCTTGTAGCCGGAGCGCTCGAGCGACTCGCGTTCGAGCACCTCGACGGCGGCCTTCACGCCCACCTGCTCCTTGATGGCGGCGACGCAGCGCCGGCGCACGTCGTCCTCGTCGCCCTCCGCCAGCTCGACCCGCACCTTCAGCGGCGAGGTCTCGTCGGTAGGCTTCACCACCACGTACTCGAGGGTGGGCTGGGTGACGGGCTCGACGCTGCGGAGCGCGTTCTCGACCTCGCTCACCTGGAAGTACTTTCCCTGGCAGTTGAGGTAGTCCTTGAACCGTCCGCCCCAGAACCCCCGGATGGTCGTCTCACCGCACGGGCACTCGTCGCGGACGATCATGCACGCCTCTTCGAGGTCGTAACGCAGCAGGCCGTTGTCGCGGTCCAGCGTCGTGACGGTGAGGTTGCCCCACTCGCCGTCGGGCACCTCGCGGCCCGTCTTCGGGTCGATCGCCTGCACCACCGACCAGTCCTCGTGGACGTGGGCGCCGGGGCTCTCGGTGCACGGTCCGCCGACGTACGCGTAGCACTCGAGGCCGGCGGTCATGAGGGGGAGTCCCTTGCCACCCCCACCGCCGAGCTGGAAGTTGGGGAGGTTGACCTCGCGGCCCTCCTTGGCCGCCACCTCCTGGAAGCGCCCGAGGGAAAACGCCACCATCGAGACGTCGGGCGGCACCCGGTCCCACATGTCGAGGCCCTTGATGGCGGCCTCGTCGGTCTCGGGCGGCTCGACCCAGATGTTGAGCATCCCGAAGTACTCGAGGGTGTTGGTGAGCATGAGCCCACCGCCGTAGAGGTAGGCGGGGTGGGCGTGGGTCACCACCTGCCCGGGCCGCCAGCCGTTGCGCCACCAGTTCCGCGCCGCCGACTCGCACTCGATCCAGATGTCCTTCTTGGTGAAGATGGCGATGGTCGGCGTGCCGGTGGTGCCGGTCGACGTGCCCAGCCGGACCACACCGTCGGTGGTGAAGCGATAGTCGCCGAAGGGCGGCTCGCCGGCCTCGGCGTCGCGCAGGTCCTGCTTCACGGTCAGGGGGATCTCGTTGATGTCGTCCACCGACTTGATGTCGTCGGCCGATTCGATCCCCGCCTCCTCGAGCTTCCGCTTGAACAGCGGCACGGGATTCTCGAAGATGCGGCCCACCATGTCGCGCAGCCGCTCGCTCTGGAGGTCGTGGATCTGGTCGCGTGACATGGTCTGGGCTTCGGGGTCCCAGAACTTCTGGTCGGGGTCCCGGGGCTCGGGACCGAGAACTCGCGGGTCGTACTGCGGCATGATCCCCCTTTGGAGATTGCGCTCGGGTCGGTCGGCAGGTGCCATCCTGCCGCGAACCTGACGTCCGTGTCACCTGCGCTGGAGGACCGCGTGACCGAGCTGACCGCAGGCATCGACATCGGCACCACCTCGGTGAAGGCGGTGGTGGCCGACCGCGACGGCCGGGTCCACGCCCGCGCCCGCATCCCGCACGGACTGTCGATACCGGCACCCGATCTCCTCGAACACGATCCCAACCAGGCCTGGCGCCGGGGCGTCCGACGGGCGTTGAAGGAGGTGACCGCCGACCATGACGTGCGCGCCGTCAACGTGGCCGCGATGGTGCCCTCCCTCGCCGCGGTGAACCGCCGGGGCGTGGCCCAGACGCCGGGCCTCCTCTACGGCGACGCCCGGGGCCGCGGCGACCGCGCGCTCGACGCTCCGGGGAACGCCGGAGAACTGCTCGGTTTCCTCCGCTGGTGTGCCGCCGAGGTCCCCGACGCCCACGGCTACTGGCCGGCCCAGGCGGTGGCCAATCAGGCCCTCTGTGGGCGCGGGGTGCTCGACTCGGTGAGCGCCATGGCGGGCTTCCCCCTCTACGACGGGACCCGGTGGGACGAGGAGATGGCGGCGTCGGTGGGCGCCGACGCCTCGAAGCTCCCGCCGGTGGTGCCGGGGAACGAGGCCATCGGGGATGCCGACGGCGTGGTGGTCGGCCCGGGCATCATCGACGCCTTCGCCGAGCAGATGGTGGCGGGCGCCGACTCGGTCGGCGACGTGCTGGTGATCCTCGGCGCCACCCTCATCACCTGGGCGGTCCTCCCGGAGTGGCGGGAGGAGCCCGGCCTCTGGACGATCCCGCACAGCGCCCCCGGCCTCACCCTCGTCGGCGGCCCGTCGAACGCGGGAGGACTGTTCGTCGACTGGGCGATGCGGATCGCCGGAAGACCGGCCAAGGACGAGGTCGCCCATCCCGAGCGGGTTCCCGTCTGGGCGCCGTACGTGCGCGGCGAGCGGACGCCGTACCACGACCGCGAGCGCCGGGCGACGCTGTCGGGCCTCGACCTCACCCATGGCCCCGCCGCGCTCCGCCGCTCGGTGTTCGAGGCCGGGGGGTTCGTGGTCCGCCACCACCTCGATCTCGCCTTCCCCGAGTCTTCGCCCGACCCCCGCCCGCGCCGCATCGTCGCCACCGGCGGCGGGGTGCGGGCCGAGGGGTGGGTGCGCGCCCTCGCCGACTGCACGGGCCTCCCGGTCGACGTGGTCGAGGTGCCCGAGGGCGGTGCCCTCGGCTCGGCGTTCGTCGCCCGGGTCGCCGCCGGACTCGAGGAGTCGAACGAGCGGGCCTCCGAGTGGGCGCGCACGTCGCACACCGTGGAGCCCGACCCCGCCTGGCAGGTCGCCTGCGCCGAGCGGTACCAGGAGTTCCTCCGACTGTCCGGCCCGGTGGGCGGCTGACCCGGATTGACGCCCGGGCGGGGGCGCTACACCATGACGCTCGTGTCAGGTGCAGAGGCCGCCCACCCCGCCGCGGGAACCGTCACGCGGCTCGACGGGAAGGTCGCGCTCATCACCGGAGCCGCCAGCGGTCAGGGACGGGCCGCCGCCCGGCTCTTCGCCGCCAACGGCGCCCGCATCGTCGTCGCCGACATCGATGACGCGGGTGCGAAGGAGACGGTGTCGATGATCGAGGCCGACGGCGGTGAGGCGGCCGCCGTCCACGCCGACGTGTCGGAACAGGCCGACGCCGAGGCCATGGTCGACTTCACCGTCGAGACCTTCGGGAGCGTCGACGTTCTCTACAACAACGCCGCCGTGCAGATGTCGGGCACCCTCGCCGAGGCCACCGAAGACGACTGGGACCTCACCCTCGACACCAACCTCACCGCCATCTTCTGGGCGTGTCGCCGGGCCCTCCCCCACATGCTCGCCGAGAAGCAGACCGGCAGGGGCGGCTCGATCATCAACACCGCGTCGGTGTTGGGACTGGTCGGCTCGGAGGGCTACGTCGCCTACGGCGCGGCCAAGGCCGGTCTCGTCGCTCTCACCCGGCAGATGGCGGTGGAGTACGGCCCGAAGGTGCGGGCCAACGTCATCGCCCCGGGATCGATCAACACGCCACGGTTCCAGAAGGTCGTCGAGGACACGGACGATCCCGATGGGTTCGTGAAGGGCATGGAAGACGTCATCCCGGTCGGCCGCCTCGGCACCGCGGAGGATGTCGCCTCCATCGCCCTCTTCCTCGCCTCCGACCAGTCGGCCTACGTGAGCGGGGCAGTGATCCCCGCCGACGGCGGCTTAGCGAGCCTGCGATGACCTTCCGGCACGTGCGACGCGGGCCCTCGATTCCCGGCAAGACACCACTGGTCCGGGGAGGGAGGCGATGACCCGCGATCCGCGCTTCGACGGACGGGTGGCGATCGTCACCGGCAGCGCCTCGGGGCTGGGCGAGTTCGTGGCCGGCCGCCTCGCCGCCGAGGGCGCCCATGTCGTGGTGGCCGACACCGACACCGAAAGCGCCGAACGGGTGGTGAAGGAGATCGCGGCCGACGGCGGGAAGGCCGTCGCCGCCGCCACCGACGTCACCGACTGGGACCAGGTCCAGACCATGGTCGAAGCCGCCCGCGGGCTCGGGCCCGTGAAGGCCCTCGTACTGTCGGCGGCCGTCGAGACGCGGGCCGGCGTCGTCGACTGCAGCGACGACGACTGGCAGCGGGTCCTCGGCGTCAACCTCAAGGGCCCGTTCGTGTGCATGAAGCACGCGGTGCCCGCCATGGTCGACGCGGGCGGCGGCGCGATCGTCGCCCTCGGCTCGACGCTGGGCCAGATCACCCAGCCCCAGTACGCCGCCTACTGCGCCAGCAAGTTCGCCCTCACCAACCTCTGCAAGCAGGTGGCGATCGAGCACGCCTCCGACAACGTCCGGGTCAACGTGGTGGCGCCATCGGCGACCACGACCGGGCTGTTCATGAAGATGACCGAGACGGCCGACGACCCCGAGGCCATCCGCAAGATGGTGGCGGGGAACATGCCGATGCAGCGGCTGGCGTCGCCCGAGGAGGTCGCTGAGGCGGTGCTGTTCCTGCTGTCCGACGCCTCGTCGTACACGAGCGGCGCGGTCCTGCCGGTCGACGGCGGCCTGGCTGCCCGTCGACAATGAGCGGGCACGGCGGCCCGGCCGTTCGGAGGAGCTGACCATGACACCCACCCGACCCGACCGCATCCTCGACGCCGACGCCCACGTGGTCGAGGCCGGCGGGGTGTTCGACGACTGGATGGAAAAGGGCAAGCTCCCCGTCGACCTCCCCGACACCACGCCGATGGAGATGTGCGGCGACAGCTCGCTGGTGCAGGACCAGATGGAGAGCGGGTGGAGCGCCAAGAGCTATCTGCGGGCGATGGACGCCCAGGGCATCGACGCGGTGGTGCTCTACCCGTCGCTCGGGCTCATGGTGCCCTTCCAGCCGCAGCTCGACGCCGCCGCGTCGGCCGAGGCCTGCCGGGCCTACAACGAGTGGATCCGCGACTACACAGCCACCGACCGCGGGCGTCTCGCCGGCGTCGGGGTGATCCCGCTCATCGACCCCGAGCGGGCGGCCGAGGAGGTGGAGTGGTGCGCCGACCACGACCTGGTGGCGGTGCTCGCCCGCCCCAACCACATGTACGGCCGCAACCTCGGCGACGCGGAATACGAGCCCGTCTACGCGGCCGTCGAGGATGCCGAGTTGGTGCTGTCGGTGCACGAGGGTCTCGGCCTCCGCGGCCATCCGACGATCGGCACGGACCGGTTCGCCACCTTCGCCGAACGCCACGCGCTGTCGCACCCGATGGAGCAGATGGCAGCCATGGCGAGCCTGTTCCTCTCCGGCACCCTCGACCGCCACCCCGAGATGCGGGTCGCCTTCCTCGAGTCGGGTACCGGTTGGCTCCCCTACTGGCTCCATCGCCTCGACGAGCACGTCGAGTGGATGGAGGATTCCGAGACCAAGGCACTCGAGCGGACCCCGTCGGAATACTTCGCCGACCAGTGCACGATCTGCACCGAGCCCGACGACGCCCTCGCCGGCGTGGTCATCGGTGACGTGGGGGCCGACCACATGATGTGGGCGAGCGACTTCCCCCACCCCGACGCCCGCTTCCCCGACGCCGTCGACGCGTTCCTCGAGGAGGGCTTCGAGCGGGCCTC
>CAZTOV010000084.1:0-1260 GCA_964615175.1 uncultured Burkholderiales bacterium | reverse complement strand
CCAGCTCGACGCCGCGGTCACCGCGGCCCGCAAGGCGCGCGCCGGATGGGCGGCCACGCCCGTGTCGGAGCGTGCCGCCAGGGTCGCCGAGATCGGCGAAGCCCTCATGGCCGCCAGCGGCGACGGCGAGCTGGCGAAGTTCCTCGTCCGCGAGCACGGGAAAACCAAGGCCGAGGCCGACTTCGAGGTCTTCTCTCCGGCCGGCCTGGCGAGCATCATCGGTCCCATCGCCGAGGAAGCCCTGGCGCCCTGGACGGCCGAGGAACCGGGCGGCCCGGAGGTGACCCGCGAGCCCTTCGGCGTCGTCGGCATCATCCTCCCCTTCAACTGGCCGCTCGGCGTGATGGGCCTCAAGGTCTTCCCCGCCCTCCTCGCCGGGAACACCGTGGTGGTCAAGGCGCCGCCGAGCTGCCCGGGTGCGGTGCTCGACGCCATGGCTCTCGTCGGCGAGCGCCTACCGCCGGGAGTCATCAACACGGTGAACTCACCCGAGGTCGAGCTGGGTGAGGGTCTCGTCACCCACGACGGGATCGACATGGTCTCGTTCACCGGGGGCGCCTCCACCGGCAGCAAGGTGATGGCGGCTGCCGCACCCAAGCTCAAGCCGGTCCTCCTCGAGCTGGGCGGCAACGACGCCGCCGTGGTCGCACCCGACGTCGAGCCCGACGACGCCCTCGCCGAGCGCATCTACGAGGGCTCGTTCATGACCAGCGGCCAGGTGTGCATGGCCATCAAGCGCCTCTACGTCCACCGCGACCGCTACGACGACTTCGTGGGGGCGCTCGTCGAACGCACCGCGCGGAACGTCGTCGGTGACGGGCTCGCCGACGGAGTCACCATGGGCCCGGTGCACACGGCCGCCGGACGCGACTTCGCCGAGGGCCTTCTCTCGGAGGCCGAGCAGGCCGGCGCCAAGGTCCATCGGCCCACCCCGGTGCGGCCCGAGGACGCCGGGAGCGGCGGCTACTTCGTGCCCCCGGCCGTGGTCGAAGGCGCGCCCGCCGACTCCGGGATCATCCGCAAGGAGCAGTTCGCCCCCGCCCTGCCGGTCATCGCCTACGACGACCTCGACGACGCCGTCGCCCAGGCGAACGACACCGAGTACGGCCTGTGCGCGTCGGCGTGGAGCAGCGACGAGAGCACGGCCGAGTCGATCGCCCGGCGGCTCGAAGCGGGGACCGTGTGGATCAACCACCACTCGATCTCGGCCATGGACCCCCGCACCCCGTTCGGCGGGTGGAAGCAGTCGGGGATCGGCCG
>CAZTOV010000083.1:5358-7567 GCA_964615175.1 uncultured Burkholderiales bacterium | reverse complement strand
CTGGAGCAGTTCGACGGCCTGGTGTGGTACGACTCGTTCGGCCAGTCGGTGCTCTACGTCCCCCGCGAGCAGTGGCTCGACGTGGCCCGGTGGCTGCGCGACGACCAGGGCTTCGAGATCTGCTCCGACATCTGTGGGGTCGACCACCTGCTGAACGCCCGCCGCCCTCTGCCTCCGGGGGTGGAGGCACAGCGGTTCGAGATCTCGGCCAACTTCCTCTCGATGTCGCGCAACCACAGGCTCCGGATGCTCTGTGAGGTGCCCGGTGACGACGCCACCATCGCCAGCCTGACCCCCGTGTATCCGGGCGTCGACTACTCGGAGCGCGAGACCTTCGATCTCTTCGGCGTGGTCTTCGAAGGCCACCCCGACCTCACCCGCATCCTCCTCCCCGAGGACTGGGACGGGTGGCCGTTGCGCAAGGACGATGCTGCCGCCCGGGTTCCGGTGCAGTTCAAGGGCACCGCCACCACCCCCGACCAGCAGTCGCTCCGGAGGAAGTCGTGACCGAGTCGGCACCTCCCGAGACCCTCACCGACGAGGGCGGCCAGGAACTCGGTGCCCGGCCGCCGTCGGAGATGTCACCGCGTCAGGACGCGCAGGAGATCGTGGTCACCGGGGCGACGTGGCCCGAGAGTGGCGAGACGATGATCGTCAACATGGGGCCCCAGCACCCGTCGACCCACGGCGTGCTGCGCCTCATGATCGAGCTGGACGGCGAGACGGTCCTGCGCTGCAAGCCGGTCATCGGTTACCTCCACACCGGCATGGAGAAGACGGGCGAGGAGCTGACCTACGTCCAGGGCGGCACCAACGTCACCCGCATGGATTACGCCTCCCCGTTCTTCAACGAACTCGTCTACGCGCTCGCCGCCGAGACCCTCCTCGGGATCGAGGTTCCCACCCGGGCTCAGTGGATGCGCATGCTGCTGTGCGAGATGAACCGCATGTCGTCGCACCTGCTGTTCATGGCCACCAACGGCATGGACATCGGCGCCATCTCGATGATGCTCTACGGCTGGCGCGAGCGTGAGGAGGTGCTCCGCTTCTTCGAGCGGGTCACCGGCCTGCGGATGAACCACAACTTCATCAGGGTGGGTGGCACGGCCGCGGATCTGCCCGACGGCTGGGAGGATGACGTCCTCTCGGTGTGCGACACGGTCATGGAGGGTGTCCACGAATACGACGACCTCCTGACCGAGAATCCCATCTGGACCGAACGGACCGTGGGGGTCGGCGTCATCACCCGGGAAGAGGCCCTCTCGCTCGGCGCCACCGGCCCGATCCTCCGTTCGACCGGCGTTCCCTGGGACCTCCGCAAGGCGCAGCCGGCGCTGCCCTACGAAGACGTCGACTTCGACGTCATCTACACCGAGAACGGCGATTGCTACGACCGCTATCGCATCCGGCTCCACGAGATCGTCGAGTCCGTGAAGATCGTCCGCCAGTGCGTCGAGAAGATGCCTTCCGGCGACTACCGCGCCCAGGATCTCAAGGTCACCCCGCCGCCCCGGAAGCGGATCGACGAGTCGATGGAGGCGCTCATCCATCACTTCAAGATCTTCACCGAGGGTTTCAAGGTGCCGCCGGGTGAGACCTACCGCGCCGTCGAGTCTCCCCGCGGCGAACTCGGCTGTTACATGGTGTCCGACGGCTCGAGCCGTCCTGTGCGGATGCACATCCGGGCACCGTCCTTCTACAACCTCCAGACGCTCCCCACGATGATGTACGGCGGCCTGGTCGCCGACTCGGTGGCGATCATCTCGAGCGTCGACCCGATCATGGGGGACGTCGACCGGTGAATTCGTTCTTCACGGAGGAGAACCGGCAGCGGGCGCGCGCGCTGATCGAGCGATACCCGAACTCGCGCTCGGCCGTGATGCCCCTGCTCCACCTCGCCCAGGACCAGGAGGGGTGGGTGACCGAGGAGGCGATGCGCGAGATCGCGGGCCTGCTCGATCTCGAGCCCGCCGAGGTGCTCGGCACCTGCGCGTTCTACACCATGTACAAGCGGGAGCCGGCGGGACGGTTCGTCGTCTCGGTCTGCACCAACGTCTCGTGCCTCGTCACCGGCGGACCCGAGATCCTCGACCGCTTGCGTCACCGCTACGCCGACGACGAGGAGGTCTTCGTCGAGGAGGTCGAGTGCCTCGCGGCCTGCGGCGGGGCCCCCGCACTCCAGGTCAACTACGAGTTCCACGAGAACATG
>CAZTOV010000083.1:0-5258 GCA_964615175.1 uncultured Burkholderiales bacterium | reverse complement strand
GGTCGCGGCGGCGCCGGCTTCCCCGCCTTCACCAAGTGGAGCTTCCTCCCCGACAACGGCGAGCCCCGCTACCTGGTGGTCAACGCCGACGAGGGTGAGCCGTCGACGTTCAAGGACCGGATGCTCCTCGAGCGCGACCCCCACCAGCTCGTCGAGGGGATCGCCATCGCCAGCTACGCCATCGGCTGCAACCTCGCGTTCGTCTACATCCGGGGCGAGTTCGCCCTCGGCTACGACCGGCTGGTCGCCGCCATCGCCGATGCGCGGGCACGGGGCTTCCTCGGGTCGAACATCCTCGGCTCCGGGTTCGATCTCGACATCGTCGTCCACCGCGGCGCGGGCGCCTACATCTGCGGCGAGGAAACCGCCCTTCTCGAGAGCCTCGAGGGCCGGCACGGCATGCCCCGCATCCGGCCGCCGTTCCCCGCGGTCGAGGGCCTCTACGCCAAGCCGACCATCGTCAACAACGTCGAAACGATCTCGGCCCTGCCGGCCATCGCCCGTATGGGCGGCACGCGGTACGGGAAGCTCGGTGTGAACAAGTCGACCGGCACCCGGATCTTCTCGCTGTCGGGCCACGTCCAGCGGCCCGCCAACTACGAGATCGAGTTGGGGATGCCGTTTCGCGAGTTGATCTACGACCCGAAGTTGGGCGGGGGGATCCGCGACGATCGGCCGGTGAAGTTCTTCATCCCCGGGGGCGCGTCGTCGCAGTGGCTCTCGGGAAGCGACGAGCACCTCGACGCCCCCCTCGACATGGACCACGTGCAGCAGGAATTCGGCGTCATGCTCGGATCGGGCGCGGTCATGGTCTTCGACGACACCACCTGCCCCGTGCGGGTGGCCTGGCGGTTGGCCAAGTTCTTCGCCCACGAGAGCTGCGGCAAGTGCACGCCGTGCCGTGAGGGCACCGGATGGATCACCAAGATCCTCGAGCGCATCGAACGGGGCGAGGGCCGCAAAGTCGACCTCGATCTGCTCCTCGACGTGGGCGACAACATCTGCCCCGGCCTGAACGCTCCGTTCAGCCAGACCACCATCTGCCCGCTCGGCCCCTCGTCGGTGTCGGCGGTGGTGAGCCTCGACAAGTTCTTCCGCGACGAGGTGGAGGACCACGTCCGTGAGGGGAGGTGCCCGGCCGCATGAGTTCCGACCTGCTCGAACCCGCGAACGCGGCTCCCCCCGAGCGGGGGTCGGAGACGCCCGGGGTGATCGCATGAGCAACGGCAACGGCGAGACGGTCACCATCACCGTCGACGGACAGGAGTTCGAGGTCCCGGCCGACGAACTGCTGATCAAGGTGGCCCAGGACCAGGGTGTCTACATCCCCCGGTTCTGCTGGCACGAGCGGATGAAGCCCGTCGGCATGTGCCGCATGTGCCTCGTGCACGTCGAGGGCATGCGCGGCCTGCCGCCGGCGTGCACGACCCGGGTGCAGGACGGCATGGAGGTCGTCACCCAGAGCCCCGAGGTGCACAAGGCGCAGGAGGGAGTGCTCGAGTTCCTCCTCATCAACCACCCTCTCGACTGCCCGGTGTGCGACCGGGGCGGCGAGTGCCCACTCCAGGACCACACGCTCTCGTTCGGTCCCGGTGAGTCGCGTTTCGTCGAGGAGAAGCGGCACTTTCCCAAGCCGATCCCCATCTCCGACGTGGTCGACCTCGACCGCGAGCGCTGCATCCAGTGCGGGCGCTGCACCCGCTTCGCCGAGGAGATCGCCGGCGATCCGCTCATCGACTTCGTCGAGCGCGGCTCCGACATGCAGGTGCTCACCTTCCCCGACGAGCCGTTCCGCAGCTACTTCTCCGGCAACACCGTCCAGATCTGCCCAGTCGGGGCGCTCCTCGCCCGCCCCTACCGGTTCCGCGCCCGTCCGTGGGACCTCGAGACCGTCGAGACCTCGTGCACGGCGTGCTCGGTGCAGTGCCGTGGCGCACTCCAGAGTTCGGCCAACCGCGTCGTGCGGCTCCTCGGCGTCGATTCCGAGCCGGTGAACCACGGCTGGCTCTGCGACAAGGGGCGCTACGCCATCGAGTACGCGCAGTCCCCCGATCGCGTCTCGCAACCGCAGGTGAAGAAGGCGGGCGAGTTCGCCTCGGCGAGCTGGCCCGAGGCCCTCGACGCCGTTTCCGACGCACTCGGCACGGCGGTTGCCGACCACGGTCCCGAGTCGGTGGCCCTCATCGGTGGCGCCCGTGGCACCAACGAGGACGCGTACGCGTGGACCCGGCTGATGAAGGGCGTGCTCGGCAGCGACAACGTCGACTGCCAGCTCGGTGACGGCCTCCCCGGCGACCTCGTCGTCGGCGTGCCGCCCGCCGGCATCGCCGACTGCGACACCGCCAAGGCCGTGGTGCTCTTCGCCCCCGACATCAAGGAAGAGCTTCCCGTGCTCTACCTGCGCCTCCGGCGGGCCGCCACCGAACTGGGAGTGCCCCTCATCGACCTCGCCCCCCGCGACCACGGGCTCTCGCGCTACGCATCCGCCACCGTCCGCCCGGCGCCGGGTGAGGGCGGAGCCGTCGCCGAACAACTCCTGGCCGCCACCCGGGGCGAGCTGCCCAAGGGCGACGTCGGAGGCGCGATCGCCGAGGCGGCTCGCCTCCTCGACGGCCGCGGCCACGTCGTCGTGGTGATGGGGCGGCCCTCGCTCGCCGAGCCCGCTTCGGCCACGATGCGCGCCACCGCTGCCCTTGGCGACCTCCCCGACGTGCGTTTCCTCTCTGCGCTGCGGCGAGGCAACGTGCACGGGGCTCTCGATATGGGCATGGCCCCCGGGCTGCTGCCGGGTCGGGTGACACTCGATGCCGGGCGCGACTGGTTCGGTCACCACTGGGGAACGACCCCCACCCGCCGGGGCCTCGACACCGAACACATCCTGCGCGCGGCCGTGAAGGGCGAGATCCGGTCGCTCGTGCTCCTCGGCTCCGACCCGCTCGCCGATTTCCCCGACCCTGATCTCGCCAAGCAGGCGCTCGACAACGTGCCGTTCATCGTCTCGGTCGGGTCGTTCGCGCAAGGCGCGTCTCGGCGGGCCCACGCGGTGCTCCCCACCGCGATGTGGGGCGAAAAGGACGGCAGCGCCACCAACCTCGAGGGGCGGGTGACGCGGCTGGCCCGCAAGGTCACCGCCACCGGGACCTCCATGGACGACTGGCGGATCGCCGGCGAGCTGGCCGCACGGGTCGACGCCGCCTTCGATCTCGAGACGGTCTACGAGGTGCAGGCCGAGATCGCCCGCCTCGCCCCGGCCTACGAGGAGGCCACCCCCCAGCACCTGCTCTTCGCCCGCGACGGCGTCGCGGTTCCCCCCGGGCGTGAGGAATTGGTGCTCGGACGACCCGGTCACGCCATCACCCCGCTGGCCGACGCCGAGGTCGGCATGGCGGGGGGCCAGGAGCAGCAGGTGCTCATCCAGGGGCGGATCATCCCCCCCGAGGAGCAGCACGACGCGCACGTCGAGGCCCCCGACAGCGCCGCGGCCGCGGCTGCCGAAGCCCGGATCGAGGGCGAGGGCGAGCCGGGGGCCGCAGACGCCGCCGACGTGGAGATCCTCGCCGGCGCCGGAACCGGCGACGAGACCGGCGACGACACGGTCGAGGAATCAGAGGGCGACGATGCCTCCGAGCGGGCATCCGAGGAGGTCGAGGAACCCGCAGACGCCGCCGAGCCGGCCGCCGAGGCACCGGCGCCGGCCCGTCCGGCGTTCGTCGAGTGGGACCGAGCGTTCACCACCCCCGAGGTGCCACAGCAGGACTCCTACGCCCTGCGCCTCGTTGCCGGGCGCCGCCTCTACGACGACGGCCTCATGGTGCAGCAGTCGCCGCCCACCGCCGAACTGGCCGAGGAGGCCGTCCTCCACGTCAGCCCGTGGAACTTCGAGAGTCTCGGCGTGAGCGAGGGCGACAAGGTCAAGGTCAGTTCGTCGCGCGGTTCGGTCGTGCTGCCCATCACCAACGACCCGGGCACCCCCAAGGGCGTCGCCTTCCTCGCCTTCAACCAGCCCGGGCACGCCGCGCGTGACCTGATCGACGTCGACAGGCCGGTCACCGACGTCCAGGTGGAGACGGTCTCGTGAACGTTCTGACGACACTCGGCCAGGTCGTGCAGGACCCTCTCTTCGCGGATGGCATCGATGGGGTCGACGTCCTCATCGTCATCGGCAAGGCGGTCTTCGTCTTCGTCCTCCTGCTGGTGACCGTGTTGATGCTCATCTACCTCGAGCGCAAGGTCGTCGCCGACATCCAGAACCGCATCGGTCCCAACCGCGCCGGGCCCTTCGGCGTGCTCCAGAGCCTCGCCGACGGGGTGAAGCTGTTCTTCAAGGAGCAGTCGATCCCGTCGTCCGCCGACCGCAGCGTGTTCCGGCTGGCGCCCTACCTCTCGGTCCTCCCCGCCTTCCTCGCGTTCAGCGTCATCCCGCTCGGCGGCGAGATCGAGATCGCCGGGCGCACCACCTTCCTCCAGCTCGCCGAGATCCCCATCGGGGTGCTGTTCGTGGTCGCCATGTCGGGCATCGCCGTCTACGGGATCACCCTGGCCGGGTGGGCGTCGGGCTCGAAGTACCCGCTGCTGGGCGGTGTCCGGGCGACCGCACAGATGATCAGCTACGAGGCGGCCCTCGGCCTCGCCATCGTCGGCGCCGTGCTCCAGGGCAACACCCTCTCGACACGGGGGATGGTGTTCGAGCAGGGCTGGACCGGCTTCGCGTCGATCGGCGACTGGTTCTTCCTCGCCGCACCGGTCAGCTTCGTGATCTTCGTGATCGCCATGATCGCCGAGACGAACCGGGCGCCGTTCGACCTCGTCGAGGCCGAGCAGGAGCTGGTGGGCGGGTTCCACACCGAGTACACCGGCGTGCGCTTCGCCATCTTCTTCCTCGCCGAGTACATGAACATGGTCACGATGTCGGCCATCGCGGTGACCCTCTTCCTCGGGGGTCCGGCCGGCCCCGAGATCGACGTCTTCCCTCATATCTGGCCCGTCGTGTGGTTCCTTCTCAAGACCTCGGGCTTCCTCTTCCTGTACTTCTTGCTCCGGGCCACCCTGCCTCGGTTGCGCTACGACCAGCTCATGGACCTCGGCTGGCGTCTCCTCATCCCCGTGTCGGTCCTGTGGATCGGCGTGCTCGCCATCTACACCCAGGCGCGCGAGCAGGGCTGGGACGCCTGGGTCTACGTCGTCACCCCCGTCGTCGCTCTGCTCGCCTTCGGCGCCCTGTCGCTGACCATGCCCCGCCGGCACGTGGTGATCCGCGA
>CAZTOV010000082.1:0-7587 GCA_964615175.1 uncultured Burkholderiales bacterium | reverse complement strand
GCCAGCGCCCGGACGTCGAGCCCGTGGGAGCGAAGGCCGCGCTCGAAGAACTCCCCGACACCATTGGCCGACGTGAAGACCAGCCACGCGTACGCCGACAGGTCGGGCAGGGTGAAGTCGACCGGTTGCACCGCGATCGCCGGCAATTCGACGACCTCCGCGCCCAGGTGCTCCAGCCGGGACCGCAACGCGCTGGCCTGCTCTCGCGCCCGGGTCACCACGACGCGGCGTCCGAACAGGGGCCGGCGCTCGAACCAGCCGAGGTCGAGGCCCGCGACCTCGCCCACCACGATGGCCGAGGGTGCCTCCACGTCGGCATCGGCGATGGTGCCGAGGGTCGCTCGCACGGTCTGCTGCTCGGGACGGGTGCCCCACCGGACGGCCGCCGCCGGCGTGTCGGCATCGCGGCCACCGGCGACGAGTCGGCGGGTGATCTCGCCGAGGTTGCCGACCCCCATGAGGATCACGAGGGTCCCGCCGGCCCGGGCCAGGCGCTCCCAGTCGACGTCGGAGGATCCCTTTTCGGGATCCTCGTGTCCGGTCACCACGGTGACGTGGGTCGAGAGCCCGCGATGGGTCACCGGAACCCCCGCGTAGGCCGGCGCGGCGATGGCGCTGGTGATCCCGGGAACGACCTCGAACTCCACGCCGGCGGCGACGAGCACCTCGGCCTCCTCACCGCCTCGTCCGAAGACGAACGGGTCGCCGCCCTTGAGTCGAACGACCGTCCGACCGGTCCGGCCACGCTCCACGAGCAGGTCGTTGATCTCGTCCTGGCTCAGCTTCGCTCGTCCGGGCGCCTTCCCCACGTCGATCCGCTCGGCCGTCTCGGGAACCAGGTCGAGGAGGGACGCGGGCGCCAGACGGTCATACACCACCACCTCGGCGCGTTCGAGGAGTTCACGACCCCGGACCGTGAGGAGGCCCGGGTCGCCCGGCCCCGCTCCGACGAGGTGGACGGTCACGCGGTCCCCGCGAAGCCGCCGGCCACGGGTTCGTCGGACGTGCCGAGAAGCGCGCGACCGCCCAGGTCGTCGAGCAACTCCCGGGCCGCCTCTCGCCCCGTCACCTCGGGATCGGCGCCCGCGGCCCGGTGGCGGAGGAGCCGCCGCCCGTCGAGACTGGCGATGAGGACCTCGAGCGACACCACGTCGCCCGCGGGCTCGGCGTACGCGCCGACGGGCAGGTTACACCCGCCTCCCAGTTCGCCGAGGAACGCCCGTTCGGCAAGCACCGCCCGGCGCACCTCCGGATCGTCGACGGCCGCCAGCACCGCGCGCGCCCGCTCGTCGTCGATCCGGCATTCGAGCGCGAGGGCACCCTGTCCGACCTGGGGAAGCATCACCGAGGGGTCGAGCACCTCGGAGGCCTGGTCGCCGAGGTCGAGACGGAGCATGGCGGCGTACGAAAGCACCGCGGCGTCGTGCCGGCGAGCCTTCTCGAGCCGGGTGGGGACGTTGCCCCGAAGGGGAGCGAACACGATGTCGGGGCGTAGCCAGGCGAGCTGCGCCCGACGACGCACCGACCCGGTGGCGACCACGGCGCCCGTCGGGAGATCGGCGAGGGTGGCGCCCGCCAGGGCGTCACGCGGGTCGGCCCGCTCGGGAAACGCCGCCAGCGCGAGGCCGTCGGGGGTCGCCGACGGCAAGTCCTTCGCCGAGTGGACCGCCACGTCGGCGCGTCCCTCGAGGACCGCCACTTGGATTTCCTTGACGAACACACCCCGGCCACCCATCTGCCAGATGGGCACGTCGGCGCGCTGGTCGCCCGTAGTGGAGACCTCGACGATCTCGACCGGAACGGCGAGCGCCTCGGCCACCCGGTCGGCCTGCGTGCGGGCCAGGGTGCTTCCCCGGGTGGCAATCCGGAGGGGGCCGTCGGTCATGGCCCGATCACGCCGCTCAGAGGTCGAACAGGACGGCGAGAGCGTCGGCGAGCGACTCCTCGGAGCTGCCGGCCGTCTCCTTCACGCGGACCGTCGGCTCGTGGAGCAGCTTGCGCACGATCCCCTGGGTGAGGGCCTCGACCGCCTCGCGGGCTTCGGGGTCGAGCTCGCGCAGCTTGGCGGCGAATCGCTCCAACTCGGCCATCCGCACCTTCTCGCCCCGCGCCTGCAGCGCGGTGACGAGGGGGGCCAACTCGCGGGCGGAGGCATCGGCCTGGTGCCGCTCGACCTCCTCGTTGATGATGCGACGAACGTTGTCAACCTCGGCTCGACGGGCATCCATGGATTCGTCGACGAACGCCTTGAGGTCGTCGATGTCGAGCAGGGTCACCGCCGGCACCGATGTGGCGTCGGGGTCGACGTCGCGCGGCACGGCGATGTCGACGACGAGCAGGGGGCGTGCCGGGCGCGTCGCCATAGCCGCCTCGACGTCGTCGCGGGTGATCAGCATCTCGCCCGACCCGGTGGACGCGAGGAGGAGATCGGCCTCCGCGAGGGCGGCATCGACCTGGTCGATGGCCACCGGGCGGCCGCCGATCCGCTCGGCCAGTGCGGCGGACCGGTCAGGATTGCGGTTGGCGACCACGACCTCACGCACGCCGGAGTCGGCCAGGGCCACCGCCATTCCCTCGCCCATCTTCCCGGCGCCGAAGACGAGCACGGAGCGGCCGTCGAGCGACCCGAGACGCTCGGTGGCGAGCCAGACCGCGGCCGACGAGACCGACACGGCGCGGCGGGCGATCTCGGTCTCGGTACGGGCCCGCTTGCCCGCGGCGACGGCGTGGCGAAACAGGTCGGAGAGCGACTGACGCACCGTCTCGTGCTCGCCCGCAAGCTGCCACGCCTGGCGAACCTGGCCGAGGATCTCGCCTTCGCCCAGGATCATCGAGTCGATCCCGGAGGCGACGCCGAACAAGTGAGTGACGGCGGCGTCGTCGTGGAACGTGTAGACGTAGTCGGACAGCTCTTCGACCGAGGCGTGCGCATGGCCGGCGAGGAACTCGGTGACCTCGGCGACGGCGGGGTGGAACTTGGTGGCGCGGACGTACGCCTCGATGCGGTTGCAGGTCGAGAGGAGCACCGCCTCGGCGACGTGCTCCTGCTTGGCCAGCTCGTGGAGTCGACCCGGGAGGTCTTCGCGCGCCACGGCGGCCCGCTCGAGCACGTCGACGGGAGTGGTGCGGTGGTTCAGGCCGACGACGATCACAGACATTCGCGGAGACGCTCCTTGGCCTCGGCCAGGTTGCCCGTACGAACGAGATCGAGCATGTCGGAATCGAACGCCGGACGCCAGTCGTACGCCTCGCTCGACTCCCCTCGAGCACGGATCTCTTCCCGTACCTCTGACAACACGTCGAGGAGGTCTTCGTATTCGGGACCGATCTCGTCGAGCAGGCGTTCTTTCAAATGGGTGGCCAGGGCGGGGCTGCGCCCGGCGGTGCCGATGGCGATCTGGAGATCGCCCCGGCGCACGATCGACATGAGGGTGAGCGAGCAGTTCTCGGGGTCGTCGGCGGAGTTGACGAAGGTGAGCCGGCGCTCGCCTTCCTCGTACACCGAACGGTTGACGGCCGGATCGTCGGTGGCCGTGTAGGCGAGCCAGGCACCTTCGAGATCGCCGGGCTCGAAACGCCGCTCGGCAACGCTGAGACGACCGTCGTCGCGCCACGTGCGGATCTCGTCGCTCAGGTCGGGGGCGACGACGTGGACGTCGGCGCCCGCAGCGAGGAGGGCCTCGACCTTGCGGGCGGCGATCCGGCCCGCCCCCACCATGACCACCCGCCGGCCTCCGAGGATCAGATTCGCCGGGTAGCCCGGCGGCGCCGGTCGCCCGGCCGCCGAGCGGGGTGTCATGTTCTCCACTCTTGGCCTTGGCTGGTTCGCAGCCGGTCCGCTCGGGTCCCGCTCGGCGTCGCCGCGCTCACAGGGCGGCTTCGCCCAGATCGGTGTCACCGAGAACGTCGAGGGCGGCGTCGGCCACCCCGAGCGCCTCGACCGCAGCGTCGCTCACACGGGGGCCGTTGCGCTGCTGGTAGAAGCTGAGGATCTGCAGCTCGATCGCGAGGTCGACCTTCCGGAGCGCCACCTCCTCGGGCACCTGGATCACCTTCGGCGCGAAGTTGAGGATGGCCGTCACGCCCGCTTCGACGAGCCGGTCGGCCACCCGCTGGGCGGCATCAGCGGGTACGGCGAGGATGGCGATGGCGACCTCCCGCTCCTCGATGATCTGGGGCAGATCGTCCATGGACTCGACGGTGAGGTCGCCGATGGTCTCGCCGATCTTGTCGGGGTCGGCGTCGACGAGCCCGACCACCCGGAACCCACGGGCGGTGAACCCGGCGTAGTTGGCGAGCGCCTGACCCAGGCGGCCGACACCCACGATGATCACGGGACGACGCTCCGTGAGGCCCAGCTCCTGGGAGATCTGCGTGAGCAGGTACTCGACGTCGTAGCCGACGCCCCGGGTCCCGTAGGAGCCGAGGTACGAGAGGTCCTTGCGCACCTTGGCGGCGTTCACGCCGGCCATCTCGGCGAGGCGCTCCGACGACACCGTGGCGATCTTGCGCTCGCCGGTCTCGACAAGCGCTCGGTAGTAGAGGGGAAGTCGGGCGACGGTCGCCTCGGGGATGCGGCGCCGTCCTTGGTCGATCACGAGCGTTCCACTCCGTTCCTACGCCGGGCGCCTCCGGCACGACCTGCGCCGGATCCGTGCGCCGGGTGACTCTTGCCGCCCCCTGAGCATAGTCGCTCGTGAAATCTTTCTCGAAGTTTTCACAAGTTCACAAACAGCAAGTGTGCGCAGGCGACCCGTCCGGCGAACCGCGTCCGGTGCTCACACCGGACGGCACAGAGATGACTCCGACCGCAGCGAAGGTGTGAGCGCCGGGCGAGGTGAGCCAGGGTCGAATGCGCACACTCACTGGAGTCCCGCGCCCACGAAGTGGGCCAGACGGCGACGTGCAACCCGGGCGCTCCCACCCGCGCCCCTCACACAGAGAGAAAGCGCCGCAGCACCTTCCCGCCGAGGCCCCGGGGCAGCTCGTCGACGAACTCGATCGACGTCGGTGCCTTGTACCGGGCCAGAGAGCGGGAGCAGAAGGCCACCAACTCGTCCTCGTCGAGTTGGGCGCCCGGCGCGGCCACGACGAACGCCTTCACGCTCTCCCCCGTGTGAGGGTGGGGGGTGCCGACGACCGCGACCTCACCGACCCCTTCGTGGCGTGCCAAGACGTCCTCGACCTCGGCCGGGTACACGTTGAAGCCCGAGACGATGATCAGGTCCTTCGAACGGTCGACGATGAACAGGAACCCGTCGTCGTCGGCCACCGCCACGTCGCCCGTGCGCAGCCAGCCTTCGGGCGTGAGCACCCGCTCGGTGGCCTCGTCGTCCTCCCAGTACCCGGCGAACACGTTGGGGCCCCGCACCCAGATCTCGCCCGGGTCGCCCACCAGGGTGTCGTCACCCGACGCGTCGACGAGGCGCACCTCCACGCCCGGGAGCGGGACCCCGATCGACCCCGGACGCGGTGCGCCCTCGGAACCGGTGGTCGTGACGATGGGCGACGCCTCGGTGAGCCCGTAGCCCTGGTGCAACGCGGTCCCGAATCGCTCGTGGAAGGCTTCCTGCACGGCCACGGGCAGCGGCGCCGCCCCCGACATCGCCACCCGCACGCTGGAGAACCCCCCTTCCGGGGTCTCGGGCAGGGCCAGCCACGCCGAGAACATCGGGGGCACGCCCGGCACGACCGACACCTGATGCTCGGCGACGAGCTGCAGGGTCGGATGCGGGTCGAACCGCTCGACCAGCACCAGGCGCCCGCCGGTCGCGAGGGTGAGGCCCAGCACCGCGTTGAGCCCGTAGGAGTGGAAGAGGGGAAGGACGCCCAGGGTCACATCGTCGGGCTCGACGTGCAGCGTGGGGTGGGCCTGGGCCTGATCGAGGTTGGCGGCAAGGCTGCCGTGGGTGAGCACCGCCGCCTTCGGCGCCCCACTCGTGCCGCTCGTGTGGGCGAGCACCGCCGGGTCGCCCTCGGTCCGTTCGATCGGCTCGACGGGCTCGCTCTCGAGTAGATCGGACCACGAGAGCGCCTCACCGGATGGGTGCTCCTCGCTCGATCCGGCGTCGACGACGGTGACCTCGGCCAGGCCCCCGGCGTCGCGGGCCTCCTCGGCCGCCGCCCGTCCCGCCGGGCCCACCACCGCCACCTTGCTTCCGGTGCCGTCGAGCTCGCGGGTGATCTCCTCGGCCGCGGCCATCGGGTTCACGGGGACGACCACGGCACCGGCCCACAGCGTCCCCAGGTACGACACGACGAAATAGGGGTTGTTCGCACAGATCACACCAACCCGGTCGCCGGGCTCGACTCCCAGCCCGTGAAGGCCGCTCGCCAACCGCGCCGCCCGATCGGTGAGCTCGCCGTGGGTCGTGGTGCGATCGCGCCACACCAGGGCGGGGGCATCGGGCAGGGCGGTTCCGGTGAGTTTGCGGGCAAGGTTCATCCGAGGAACGCTCCCTCGTTCTCGAGGTGCTCTCGCACTTCGGCCACGTCGACGGCGGCCGCGCCGTCGCCGTCGCGTGCGGCGAGCGCGGCAGCCGTTCCTGCCGCTTGTCCCAGGGCGAGGCTGGGCGCCATCACCCGGGTCGACGCCAGGGCGTCGTGGTCGGCCGAGATACAACGCCCGGCCACCAGCAGATTGGTGACTCCCCGGGGCCTGAGGCTCCGGAACGGCACCTGGTAGTAGCCCCCTCCGGGCAGGAACCGGTACTCGGTCGAACGGCCCTCGACGTGATACTCCTGCGGCCACGCGCCCGCGGCGACGGCGTCGTCGAAGCGAGCCAGTCCGGTCACGTCGTCGCCGGTGAGCGTGTACTCGCCCACCACGTGCCTGGTCTCGCGAACGCCGAGTTGCGGGGCGGTGTCCGCGAGGAAGGCGTCGGCGAAGCCCGGGACATGTTCCTTGACGAACTCGGCCGCCTCCTCCGCCCGGCGGCGCCCCTCGATCTCACCCCAGGTCGCCTGACGCGGGTCGGTGGTGTCGATCGGTGACCCATCCGCGTTGCGGATACGGGTCATGGCGCCGATGAACTCGCCCGGGCGCATGGTGGGGATGAGCGCGCCTCCGTCGCGGGTGAGGTGCTGTCCGCGTTCGGCGATGACGTCGCCGAGCGTGCCGAGGTTGGCCATGGCCTCTTCGGCGTCGACGTGCTGCATCACGAACTGCATCGACGCGTGCTGCCGCAGCCCCGGCGAGCCGATCTCGGTCGGGACCCCGGCGAAGCACGAGAGGTCGGCGTCACCGGTGCAGTCGACGAAGACCGATCCGGCCACGCCCCGCAGCCCCCGCTTGGTGGCGAGGACGGCGCCGAGGATCCGATCGTCCTCGTCGCCCGGTTCGGTCACGACGTCGCACACGAACGAGTGGAGCAGCAGCTCGATGCGATCCTCCTCGGTCACGAGGTGGTCGGCGACCCGTTTGGCGGCCCACGGCACGTAGAGGAGCACGGCGGTGTCCTTGAACGGCACCGGGCCGTGGCCCGCACCCCGTTCCTCGAGCATCTCGACGAACTCGCGTGCCAGGCCGGCGCTGACGTAGTCCCAGTCGTCGCCGTCGCGCACGTAGAGACCGCAGACGGTGCCCAC
>CAZTOV010000081.1:6578-7636 GCA_964615175.1 uncultured Burkholderiales bacterium | reverse complement strand
ATGGCTCGCAAACCCGAACTCAAGCTGCCCGGGATGATCAAGGGGCTCGGCGTCACCCTGAAGACGATGCTGCAGCCCACGGTCACCACCCAGTACCCGCACGAGCGGGAAGATCCCCCGACGCGCGCCCGCGGTGTCATCGCCCTCAAGGAGGAGAACTGCACCGTCTGCATGCTGTGCGCGCGGGAGTGCCCCGACTGGTGCATCTACATCGAAGGCCACAAGGTCAAGGCCCCGCCGCGTCGTGAGGGCGGCAAGCCGAGGACGGTCAACAAGCTCGACCGCTTCGACATCGACTACGCCCTCTGCATGTACTGCGGCATCTGCGTCGAGGTCTGCCCGTTCGACGCTCTGTTCTGGAGCCCGGAGTACGAGTACTCCGAGCCCAACATCGCCGACATGCTCCACGACAAGGACAAGCTCGGCGAGTGGATGGAGTCGGTCCCCGAGCCCGAGCCTCTCGAGGTCGGAGCGGAGTAGGAAGCCCGGAACCTTGGCCCCTCAGAACATTGCCTTCGGCATCATCGCGGCTGCCATGGTGATCTCCGCGCTGCGTGTGGTGACCACCAACAACGTCGTGCACGCCGCGCTCTACCTCGTGGTGGTGCTGGCCGGGGTGGCCGCCATCTACGTGCTGCTGGCCGCCGAGTTCATCGCCATCGCGCAGGTCCTCATCTACATCGGCGCGATTCTCGTGCTCCTCCTCTTCGGCCTCATGCTCACCCGCGCTCCGCTGCGTCCCAGCACCGAACTCGACAACGACCAGCGCTGGGCCGCGGCGACGGTGGGGCTCGCCGTCCTCGGCCTCCTCACCGCCCTCCTCGTCGACGCGTTCGGCGACGAGAAGCTCGAGCCCACCGTCACCAACAGCGCCCAGGTCGGCGACTCCATCTTCACCGACTTCCTCGTCCCGTTCGAGGTCGTCTCCCTCCTGCTCCTCGGCTCCCTCGTCGGCGCCATCGTCCTCGCCCGGAGGGACGACTGATGAGCACCCCTCTCGGCGTCTCAGTCGCGTTAGCGCGACGGGCTCGCGCTAACCCCCCGGCGACCCCGCGGGT
>CAZTOV010000081.1:0-6568 GCA_964615175.1 uncultured Burkholderiales bacterium | reverse complement strand
GGTTGGTCCGTTTTTTCCCCCCCCCTGGGGGGGGCGCTGGCGGTTTTGCGCGGGGGGGGCGTCGTAACGCGACTGAGACACGGCGGGTCGGGGGGGTGCGCGGCTGATGTATCTCAACCAGTACCTGCTCCTCTCCGCCGCGCTGTTCTCGATCGGCATCTACGGCGTGCTGGCGCGTCGTCACGCGGTCCTGGTCCTCATGAGCGTCGAGCTG
Organism: uncultured Burkholderiales bacterium; assembly: GCA_964615175.1. Taxonomy (GTDB): domain Bacteria; phylum Actinomycetota; class Acidimicrobiia; order IMCC26256; family JACPCJ01; genus CAZTOV01. The sequence continues at coordinate 6,354 of CAZTOV010000081.1, read as the reverse complement.
ATGCTCAACGCCGTGAACATCAACCTGGTCGCCTTCTCGTCGGGTCTCAACGACGTGTCGGGCCAGGTCTTCGCCCTGTTCGTGATCACCGTCGCCGCCGCCGAGGTGGGGGTCGGTCTGGCCATCGTGTTGCTGATCTACCGCAACATGGCCAGCCCCTTCCTCGACAAGGTCGACTCGATGAAGGGATAACGAGTGCCGGCCACACTCGCAGCGACGTTGACCCGGGCCATCGCCGCCGTCGAGGAGACCGTCGAAGACGGCGGCCACCACGCGGCCGAGTCGGCGTCGTGGATCCTCGAACAGAGCTGGATCATGCCGGTGGTCCCGGCGGTGTCGTTCTTCCTCATCCTGGCCTTCGGCAAGCGCCTCCCGAAGAAGGGGGCCGAGATTGGCATCCCCGCCGTCGGGTTCGCCTGGCTGTGGGGAGCGCTCTCCGCGTACGAGTGGATCGACGGCGCCGAGGTCGCCCGGCGCAGCGTCACCTGGTTCTCGAACGGGCCCCTCGACATCGAAGCCGGCATCCACGTCGACGGCCTCACGGTGATGATGTTCGTGGTGGTCACCACGGTGTCGCTGCTCGTGCACGTCTACTCGGTCGAGTACCTCCGCGGCGACGAGCGCTACACGCACTACTTCGCCGCGCTGTCGCTCTTCACCGCGTCGATGCTGACGCTGGTGATCGCCGACAACCTCCTCCAGCTGCTCGTGGGCTGGGAGCTGGTCGGCCTCTGCTCCTACCTGCTCATCGGCCACTGGTGGGAGGAGCGGGCCAACGCCAACGCCGCCATGAAGGCGTTCCTCACCACCCGCACCGGCGACATCGGCCTCATCCTCGGCATCGTCACGCTCTTCTTCGCCGCCGGGACGTTCAACATCGAGACCATCAACCGGGTGGCCCTCGACAACGTCCCGAGCGACCTCGTGCTCGGCATGGCGGCCGGGCTGCTGCTCCTCGGAGTCGCAGGCAAGAGCGCCCAGTTCCCCCTGCACATCTGGCTGCCTGACGCCATGGCCGGCCCCACGCCGGTCTCGGCGCTCATCCACGCCGCCACGATGGTGGTCGCCGGCGTGTACCTCGTGGCCCGCACCTACGGCGTCTTCTTCGAAGGCTTCAACATCGCCGCCGGCGGCCTCAACCTCCTGGCGCTGGCGGGAGGGGTCACGTTGATCATCGCCGCCGCGTTGGCGTTCGTGCAGTACGACATCAAGAAGGTCCTGGCGTACTCCACCATCAGCCAGCTCGGGTACATGATCGCCGCCCTCGGCGTCGGGGCCTGGACCGCCGGGGTCTTCCACCTCTTCACCCACGCCTTCTTCAAGGCGCTCCTCTTCCTCGGCGCCGGGTCGGTGAGCCACGCCGCCCACCACACCTTCGACATGCGCGAGATGGGCGGCCTCCGCAAGTACATGCCGCGCACGTTCTGGACCTTCGTCATCGGCACGCTCGCGCTCGCAGGCATCCCGCCGCTCGCCGGGTTCTGGTCGAAGGACGAGATCCTGCTCGGGGCAGCCGAGGGGGCCGTCGAGGGCGGAGACGCCTTCACCCTCATCTTCTGGCTCGGCACCATCGGCGCCTTCATGACCGCCGCGTACATGGGCCGGTGCGTCTACCTCACCTTCTTCGACGAGTACCGGGGCCACGGCACGCCGCACGAGTCGCCGTCGCTCATCACCTGGCCGCTCATGATCCTCGCCGTGCCGTCGTTGCTGATCGGCCTGATCAACGCGCCGGGCATCCTCAAGTTCAACGACTGGGTGGTCTTCGATGTCTTGGGGAGCGACTTCCACCCCGTCCACCACGATTTCGACCTCGGCGTGGCGGTGCCGTCGGTGATCATCGCCGTGGCCGGGCTCCTGGTGGCCACGTGGGTCTACTACTGGAAGCGCGCGCCCAAGGGCCTGCTCGAGAAGCAGCCGTACGCCGCGCTGCACACCTTCCTCGACCAGAAGTACTACCTCGATCACATCGCCGTCGGCGGCGTCGCCGCCGGGACCGCCGGGCCGGTGGCCCGGGCGACGTACTGGGTCAACCAGCACGTCATCGACGGGGCGGTCAACGGCGTCGGGGTGCTGACCCGCAGGTTCTTGGCGCCCTTCACCTACGACCAGGTCGACCAGAAGGTGGTCGACGGCGCCTACGACGGCCTGGCTGCGCTCACCAGCGCCACCGGCGGGCTGCTGCGCAAGATCCAGTCACCGCAGGTGCAGCGTTCCGCGCTCCTGCTGTTCGCCTCGGTCGCCCTCGGCGGCCTGGCGCTGGCGCTGTTCGTCTGAAATGGGTGACACGTGACATGACCGGAGACACGACGAGAGAGGGAACTCGATGAACTGGTTCGACTCGTGGGGGTTGACCCTGGCGATCTTCCTCCCGGTCGTCGGGGCGGCGGCCATCATGCTCGTTCCCCGAGCCGAGGAGGCGACCCAGAAGTGGCTGGCGCTGCTGTTCAGCGGGGCGACGTTGGTCGTGACCGTCGCGCTCATGGCCGACTTCGACTTCGGCGACTTCGGCGGGCTCCAGTTCGACGTCAACAAGCAGTGGATCGAGGTCATCAACAGCCGGTACCACATCGCCATCGACGGCATCAGCCTCCCGTTGCTGGCGCTGTCGGCGCTGGTGTCGGTGCTGGTGATCGTCTACTCGTGGGACCACTTCCCCGAGCCCCACAACCCCAAGGCGTTCCTCGCCCTCATCCTGCTGCTCGAGACGGGCATGAACGGAACGTTCGCCGCCCAGGACCTCATCCTGTTCTTCATCTTCTTCGAGGTCGTGCTGCTCCCGATGTACTTCATGATCGGGGTGTGGGGCGGTCCCAACCGCCAGTACGCGGCGATCAAGTTCTTCCTGTTCACGCTCTTCGGCTCGGCGCTGATGCTGCTCTCGTTCCTGGCGTTGTTCTTCCAGACCGACGTCAACACGTTCGACATGGTGGCGTTGACCGAGTCGGCGGGGATCGACCTGAGCAACGGGGTGCAGAACCTCATCTTCGCCGGGATGTTCCTGGGCTTCGGGATCAAGGTGCCGATCTTCCCGTTCCACACCTGGCTGCCCGACGCCCACACCGAGGCGCCCACCGTCGGGTCGGTGATCCTGGCGGCCGTCCTGTTGAAGATGGGGACCTACGGCTTCGTGCGCATCGCCATCCCGATGCTCCCCGAAGCCGCCAAGGACTGGGCCCCCTACATCGGCCTGCTCGCCGTGATCGGGATCATCTACGGCGCCCTCGCCTGCCTCGCACAGACCGACATGAAGCGGCTGATCGCCTTCTCGTCGGTGGCCCACATGGGCTTCGTGATGCTCGGCATCTCGACGCTCACCAGCTTCGGCATCAACGCCGCCATCATGGGGATGGTCGCCCACGGTCTCATCACCGGGATGCTGTTCTTCGTCGCCGGCTCGGTGCAGGAGCGCTTTGGGACCCGCGAGATCGCTCGGCTCGGAGGCCTTCTCAAACAGGCGCCGAAGCTCGGGTGGATTCTCGGGTTCTCGGCGATGGCGTCGCTCGGGCTTCCCGGGCTCGCCGGGTTCTGGGGCGAGTTCCCCGCCATCCTCTCCGCCTACAGCCCGGCGGTCGACCTGCCCATCCCGACGTTCCGGTCGTACATGGCGATCGCCGCGGTGGGCACGGTGCTCGCCGCCGGCTACCTGCTGTACATGTACCAGCGGGTGGCGATGGGGAACGTGCCCACGGAGTGGGAGGACAAGCACATCCACGACGTGCACGGGCCCGAATGGATCGCCTGGACGCCGATGCTGGTCCTCATCCTCGCCATCGGTGTGTTCCCGGCGCTGATCTTCGAGGTCACCGACCCCTCGGTGCAGCTCCTCTCGTCGGTGTTCGGAGGCTGAGGAATGCCTGTGTGTGAGCATCTGAGGGGGTCAGAGCACCGCGGTGTGCTCACACACCCTGGGGCGGTGACGGCATGACGCCGACGATCGACTATCACGCGTTCGCCCCCGAGATCATCCTCACGGGGACGATCGTCATCATGCTGCTCGCCGACGTGTTCCTCGCGGGCCGCGACCGGTCGTTGATCTCGACCGTCGGCACCTTCGGCGTCCTTGCCGCCTTCGTTCCCGTGCTCACGCTGGGGGCTGACGGCGCCGACCGGTCGATGTTCGGCGGCGCTTACGCGGTCGACAACTTCGCCCTGGTGCTCAAGGGGTTCTTCCTCGCCGTCGCGTACCTCACGATCATGCTCTCGGTCGACTACATCCGCGAGGGCGACTACCACGAGGGCGAGTACTACTACCTGATTCTCATCAGCGTCCTCGGCATGATGGTGATGACCTCAGCGCGCGACCTGATCACCATCTTCGTCGCCCTCGAGACCATCTCGATCCCCACCTACATCCTCGCCGGATGGCGCAAACACGACGGCCGCTCCAACGAGGCGTCGATCAAGTACTACATCTTCGGCGTCCTCTCCTCGGCGATCATGCTCTACGGCATGTCCCTCATCTACGGGGTGAGCGGCACCACGCTGCTCAGCGGCATCGCCGAGGCCCTGCGGCCCACCGGCGGGCTCGTCGGCGAGCCGCTGGTCGTGGTGGGCATCGGTCTCACCCTCGTCGGCTTCGCCTTCAAGGTCTCGGCCGTGCCCTTCCACTTCTGGACTCCCGACGCCTACGAGGGCGCACCCACGCCGGTGACCGCCTTCCTCTCGGTGGCGTCGAAGGCCGGAGGTTTCGTCGCCCTCCTCATCCTCATCTACGCCGCCTTCTTCGACGCCAGCGACGCCTGGCAGCCGATCATGTGGGTGCTCGCGGCCCTGTCGATGACCGTCGCCAACGTCATCGCCCTGCGCCAGACCAACGTCGTACGGATGCTCGCCTACTCGTCGATCAGCCAGGCCGGCTTCATGCTCGTGCCCTTCGCGGTGGCCGCCGAGTCGGCCGCGGCGCGGCAGAGCGCGTTCGAGGCGACCGTCGTGTACCTGCTCATCTACGGCGCCATGAACCTCGGAGCGTTCGCGGTGGTCATCGCGGTGGCGCGGCGGACCCGCTCCGGCGAGATCGACAGCTTCGCCGGCCTCTTCAACTACGCCCCCGGCCTCACCGTGCTGATGTCGATCTTCCTCTTCTCCCTGGCCGGAATCCCGCCGCTCGGCGGCTGGTTCGCCAAGTTCGTGATCTTCCGGGCGGTGCTTGACGCCGGCACCACCGCCGCCGTCGTACTCGGTGTCGTCGCGGCCGTGAACTCGGTGATCGCGTTCTTCTACTACGCGGGCGTGGCCCGGCGGATGTGGTTCGAGCCGCCGGCGATCGAGGACCGGACGCCCATCCGGATCCCCTCGGCCTTGGGCTTCGGCATCGCGCTCACCGCCATGGTCGTGCTCGTCGTCGGCGTGTACCCGCAGTTCTTCGCCCGCCTCGGAGAACTGACCACCGTCGCCCCCTAATCTCATGACCGAGGCGCTCGCCCGCAAGCTTGCTGAGCGCATTCACCGTGAGGGGCCGATCCGGTTCGACCGGTTCATGGAGGCCGCCCTCTACGACCCCGACGGCGGGTTCTTCACCACCGCAGGCCAGGGTGCCGGTCGGGCCGAGGGCGACTTCATCACCAGCCCCGAGGTGGGTTCGCTCTTCGGAACCCTGATCGCCCGCAGCCTCGACCGGTGGTGGGAGGAGATGGGGCGTCCCGATCCCTACGTCGTGGTCGACGCGGGCGCCGGACGCGGTCAGCTCGCCCGCGATGTGCTCCGTGCCGAGCCGGCGTGCGCGACGGCCCTCCGTTACGTGCTCGTCGAGCGGTCGGCGGCGCTCCGGCGCCTCCAGCACGACGGGCTTCCGCTCGAGCCTCCCGAAGACGTCCTCGGCCCTGCCGTGAAGCGGGGCGACGACGATGACGATCCCGAGCCGGTGCCCGGTACCGGCCCCATCGTCACCCAGACCGAGGAACTTCCCGTCCTCGGATTCACCGGCGTGATCGTGGCCAACGAGCTCCTCGACAACCTGCCGTTCAGGATCGTGGAGCGGCGCGACGGGAAGTGGTCGGAGGTCCGGGTGGGCGTCGCCGGCGGCGGCTTCGGCGAGGTCCTCGTTCCGGCCGACGAGCTCCTCGCCGAGGACGCCGAGGAGCTGCTCCCCGATGCCGAAGAGGGGGCGCGGATCCCCGTGCAGTCCGGGATCGCCACCTGGCTCGACGAGTGCGCACGCTCGCTCAAGCGCGGGTACGTCGTCGTGCTCGACTACGCCGACGAGGCCGCCGGTCTCACGGCGCGGGGCCCGGATTCGTGGCTCCGCACCTACCGCGGGCACCGGCGAGGACGGTCACCGTTCGACGACCCCGGATCACAGGACATCACCGCCGACGTCGTCCTCAGCACGCTCCGGTCGGCGGCCCGCCATGA
>CAZTOV010000080.1:6415-7850 GCA_964615175.1 uncultured Burkholderiales bacterium | reverse complement strand
CGGGAACGGATCGGTAGGCATCGACGAGGAGGTCGCCGAGCCCGTCGAAGTCCTCCGGCTCGGCCGGGCGCACCACGATCTCCACGGGATCACACCCCGTGGTCTGCGAAGACGCAGCGAGTGCCGTCGACCTCCATCTCGACCACGCAGCGATTGCAGGGGATGCAGCGCGACTCGGTGCGGGTGCCGTCCTGCATGCGGAGGGGGAGGTCCGGGTCACGGAGCAGGGCTCGGGCCATGGCCACGAACTCGAAGCCCTCGCCGAGTGCGCCCTCGATCGTGTCGAGGCGGGTGACCCCGCCGAGGAGCACGAGCGGCACGTCGACGCCTACTCGCACCTGCCGGGCCTCCGGGAGGAAGAAGGCCTCCCCGAACTCGTACGACTCCATGATCCGGCGACCCGCCACGCGGAGACCGAGCCTGCGCAGTGCCGAGCGTTCGTGGGCGATCAGCTCCTTCAACGGGGTGTCGCCGCGCATGAGGTACATGGGGTTCCGGCTGGTGAAGCCGCCGGTCAGCTCGATGGCGTCGACGGTCCCGTCGCCCTCGAGCCGGCGGGCCACTTCGATGCCTTCTTCGAGGGGCAGGCCGCCCTTGAAGCCGTCGAGCATGTTCAGCTTGGCGGTGACCGCCACGTCGCGGCCGACGGCATCGCGCACCCGCCGGAGGCACTCACGGGGGAAGCGGGCCCGCCCCTCGACGTCGCCGCCCCACCGGTCACTCCGGCGGTTCGACCAGGGTGAGAGGAACTGGCTCAGCAGGTAGCCGTGGCCGAGGTGCACTTCGACGGCGTCGAACCCGGCCCGGGTTGCGGCGGCCCCGGCCGTCGCGTACGCGTCGGCGAGACGCTCGAAGTCGGCTTCGTCCATCGCCCGCGAGAACGTGAGCCCGTTGGGCGCGAACTTCCGGGACGGCGAGATCGGCTTCGAACGGGATGCCGCGGCGAAGAACCCGGCGTGACCGAGCTGAACCGCCGCCGCGGCGCCCTCGGCGTGGACGGCGTCGACGAGGCGTGCCAGGCCGGGGACCGCGTCGTCGTCGAGGACGATCTGGTGGCGGTAGGTGCGCCCGTCGGGCGTCGCCGAGCAGTAGGCGAGGGTGGTCATGCCGACACCGCCGGCGGCGAACCGGCGGTGGAAGTCGATCAGCTCGTCGGAGACCTCGCCGCCGGGGCTCATGCCCTCGAACGTGGCCGCCTTGATCAGGCGGTTCCGCAGGGTGATGGGCCCGAGACGGGCCGATTCGAAGGGGGAGGGGTTGTTCACCCGTCCGGCCACTCGACGTGGGCCTGGATCTCGGAACCGTCGTCGGAGAGCCACCCCTTCGAGGCGGCGTACCCGAGCATGGCCTCGAACCCCTCGTCCCAGTCGTCGTCGACGCGGCCGTGAGCGAGAGCGCGCACGGCACCGGCACGAATCCACGCCGTCTCCCGGTC
>CAZTOV010000080.1:3722-6315 GCA_964615175.1 uncultured Burkholderiales bacterium | reverse complement strand
CGACCACGATCACCATGGCATCACCATTCCACCGTTGGGCCGCACGATCTGGCCGGTGACGAAGCGGGAGGCGTCGGACACGAGGTAGAGAATCGCCCAGGCGACGTCGTCGGGTTCGCCGGTGACGCCGAGCGGAGAACGCTTCCCGACCATCTCGAGGAGGCCCTGCCGGGCGTTCTCGTCGACGGATCCGTCGTCACCGGTCCACCACCGTCCGGTCATGGCGGTCTCGACGAAGCCGGGGGCGACCGCGTTCACCCGGACCCCGAACTCGCCGGCCTCGGTGGCGGCGGTGCGGGTGAGCATGGCCACGGCCGCCTTCGACATGGCGTAGGCGCCGTAGCTCGGGCCGGGGGCGTCGATGGCCGCCGAGGCCGTGTTGACGATGGCCCCGCCGTGGCCGAGCTCGCGCATCGTGCGCAGCGCCGCCTGCACTCCGAAGAGGGTGCCCTTGAGGTTGACCGCCATCACCTCGTCGAGCGAACGCTCGGTGAGGTCGACCACGGCGGCGGTGCGCATGATCCCGGCCACGTTGACCATGGCGTCGAGGCGACCGTGCTCGTCGACCGCGTGTTGTACGAGGGCGTCGATCTGCTCGTGCCGTGAGACATCGGTTTCGACGATGCCCTCGCCCGCCTGGACATCGCCGCCGACCACGGCGGCCCCGGCTTCGGTGAGGCGCTCGACCGCGGCTCTCCCGATGCCCGACGCCGCGCCGGTGACCACCGCCACCTTCCCGTCGAGGCGGAACGCCGGCGGCCTCTCGGTCACGCCGCCTGCCCCGGAGCCCGCCCGTGGATCGACTCGGTCACCCGGTCGCAGGCGTCGCGCAGCGCAGAGCCGTAGCGCTCGACCTGGGTTCCGGTGAGGCGTCCCCGGAACCCGAAGAGGGAGAGGGCGAGGACGACCTCGCCGTCGGGCCCGAAGATCGGCGCCACCATGTGGTTGAGCAGGTAGGTGGAGTCGCGGGCGAGGTCGACGAGGATGTAGTCCTCGTGGCCGAGGTCGTCGACGAGCGACTCGACGACGTCGCGCACCTGCGACGCCCGCTCGTCGCCCGCCAGATCGGCGAGCGCTCGCCCGAGGGTGGCGCCCGGGTCGGCTTCGAGGCCGACGACGTAGCCGCGCTCGCGGGCAGCGACGAGGCCGGCCCGGTAGCGCTCCAGCTCGTCGGCGGAGGCGTTGCGCTCCATCAAGGTGAGCCACCGGTCGATCTCGTCCTCCGACGCCCACGCTTTGAACACGGTGCCCAACGGTGGGACCAGCGGGAGGCGCTGCCCCACCTGGACCATCTCGTTCAACGAGCGCAGGTTCCCGGGAAGGCCGCTGCGGGCCACGATCACGATCTGGTCGCCCACGGCCGCGGTGGCGAGGCATTCGAGATCGAAGGTCTCGACGAGGCCGCGCATCTCGTCGCGGGCGAAGTCGACCGCCGGTGTCGCCCCACCGGCGGCGTTTCCCAGCGCGATGAGGGCGGGGCCGAGGGTGTAGGTGAGGCGGGTGGGATGCCGAAGTACGTAACCGGCGTCGGTGAGCGAGGTGAGCGTCGAATGCGCGGTCGCCTTGTTGAGGTCGAGCTGCCGGGCCAGCTCCGAGAGGGTGAACCCCTCGTCGGGATGGGCAGCGAGGAAGTCGAGTACCGACACCACCCGCTCGACCGCGGGTGACCTTCGAGCCATCAGCCCTTCACCGCCTGCACGATCGCCGGACCGATCGCCTCGGCCATGGCGGCGTGGCCCTCGTCGTCGGGATGGATGCCGTCGGCCAGCATGGTGTCGTCGATGATGCCTTCACCGGACACCAGGGTGAGGTGATGGTCGCCGGCGTCGATCCGCTCGGTGGCGACCTCCTCCATCACGTGCCGGAGGTCGGCGAGCGTGGCGCCGAGGCGGTTGGGGGTCGCTTCGGCGTCGGGGCGAAGCACCGGGCTGGACACCACGATCGGCGCGTCGGGGTGCTCGTCGCGGATCACCGTCAGGAAGGCGTCCACCGCCGCCCGCATCATGTCGACCGAGTGGGGCACGACGGTCCAGCAGTTCGTGCCGTGGGTGACCGAGTACACGTCGGCCCGCCGGGACGCCACGTGCTCGGCCGACGCCAGCTCGCCACGCGCCGAACCGGCGTAGCCCATGTTCACGATGTCGAGGCCGTGCGCACGGGCGACCCGGGCACCCCAGCCGAGCGCGGGGGCGCTCGTGGACCATCCCTCGAGGATCGAGTCGCCGTAGGCGACCCACTGGGGCTGGTCGGGTGCGGGCTCGATGGATCCATCGACGGCGTCGATCGACTCGATGGTCGGACGCATGATTTCGGGCAGGTACACGATCACCCGCTCGTCGGCGTCGAAACCGTCGCCGAGCGACAGCTCCACGGTGCCCTCGCCGACCACCGCCTTCTCTTCCGACACCAACGAGCCGCCGCGCCAGCACTGGAAGCTCAGCCCGCCACCCGGGCCACGGAAGCCGGGGTCATCGGTCTCGCTGCGATACCGGATCGCCACCCCGTCGGCGTCGCCGACGAATTCGAGGCGCACGCACGCCGGGACCTGGGCCATCCCCCAGGTGTCGCGGGGGAGGCGGGCGTCGTCACGCGC
>CAZTOV010000080.1:0-3622 GCA_964615175.1 uncultured Burkholderiales bacterium | reverse complement strand
GGTCACACCCCCATGGGGTAGGGGAACTTGGCGGAGACGCCGCCGTCGACCACGACGGTGTGTCCGCTGATCTGACCGGCGAGGTCGGTGGAGAGGAACAGCGCCGCGCCGGCGATGTCCTCGGGGAGGGCAACCTTCCTCAGGGGAGCGATGTCGGCCTGCGACTTCCTGCCCTCTTCGCCGAGGAGCTGGCTCACCCGCGGTGTCCAGACCACACCGGGGGCCACCGCGTTGACGCGGATACCTTGCGGCCCCAGCTCGACGGCCATGGTGCGAACGAGCGACATCAGGCCGGCCTTGGCGGCTCCGTACGGGGAGTGCAGCGGCGCCGAGGTCAGGCCCGACACCGAGGCGATGAACACCATCGAGCCTCCGCCGTCCTCGGTCATGACCCGCCCGGCCTCCTGGCCGAAGAAGAACGCGTGCCGCAGCACGATGTCGAAGGTCCAGTCCCAGGTGTCGTCGCTGGTCTCGAGGAAGGGCTCGTAGCGGGCCATGCCGATGATGTCGACCAGGCCGTCGATCCGGCCGAGCTGCGCCTTGGCCTCGGTCACACCCTCGACGACGTCGTCGCGGCTGGTGGCGTCGAGAACGTGGGCGATGCCGCCGACCTCTTCGGCGACCTCCTCGGCCAGCTTCTCCTGATTGTCGACACAGAAGACCTTGGCGCCGCTGGCGGCGAGCGCGTGGGTCACCTGGCGGCCGATGCCCTGCCCGGCGCCGACCACGACGAAGCCGCGGTCGGCGAGGGACAGCCGGCCCGGATAGTCGGGGACCGCGGTGTCGTCGGTATTGGTCACGGGCCGCGCGTCCTTCCGCTCTCGGCGCTTCGCGCCGGGCCGCTGGGCCCCGGAGGTGCGGCTGAACCGCTGCGTCTCTGGGCGTGCAGGCTCATGTGAGCCGCACCTCCTCAGCTGCTGGAGGCCGCCTGGGCGGCCTTCTTGGCCTCGTGGGCCTCGACGGTCTTCTGTGCCGCGTCGGCCAGCTCGTCCTTGCGGGAGCCGTCGTGCATCTGAGGGTCGGGCGTGTGGACCTCGACCCGGTGGCCGCGCTTCTCCAGCTCGGGGACGATGTGCGTGCCCAGCAGCTCGATCGACTGCATCACCGACTCGTGGGGAAGGTGCCCGAAGGTCTGGTAGCAGATGAGCTGGTCGACGCCGATCGACTCATAGCGGAGGATCTTCTCCATACATGTGTCGGGGTCGCCGATGATGATCATGTCCATGTCGTTGAAGGTGCGCGGGTCGAAGTCGCCGTCGGCGTGCTGCTTGAGGAACGGGAAGTACTGATCTTGCTGCTCCTGCGGCAGGTGCGAGAACTCCCACTCGAGGGTGAACTGGGCGAGGTTGTGGTACCACCACCACACCGACTCCCACACGTCGTACTGCTTCTCGGCCTCGGCGAGGTCGGGTACGCAGTGGGCGAGCGTGTAAGCGGCCACCCGGTCGTTGCGCACCTGGGTGATGGGCTCGACCTCGGCGGCGGCGTTGCGGTAGGCGGCGATCTTCTTGGCCATGCTCGTGACCGGCTGGAGGATGGCGAAGCTCAGCAGCCCCATCCCGCTCCTGCCGGCCATCTCGGCGGAGCCGTCGGACACGGCGGCCATCCACGGCGCCGGGTGCGGGTCCTGCACGGGCTTGGGGGTGACCATCCGCTTGGGGAAGTCGAGGAACTCGGAGTGCTCCTCGTAGTACTCCTCCCCCCACATGCCGACCACCGACTTGATGGCGGCGGCGGCCTTCTCCTTCGAGCGGTCGATGTCGACGCCGAAGGCCATCTGCTCCATCGGGGTCGAGCGTCCGGTGCCCCACTCGACCCGGCCGCCGGAGAGGATGTCGAGGGTGGCGACCTTCTCGGCGACCCGCATCGGGGGCGTGAACTCGTGGGGCATCAGGCAGACGCCGAAGCCGAGACGAATCTGCTCGGTGATCTGACTGATGGCGCCGTGGACCACCTCCGGTGCGGGACAGTGGCTGCGGCCCTCGCGGAAGTGGTGCTCGACCAGCCACACCGTGTTGAAGCCGACCTCGTCGGCCTTGCGGACTTGCTCGAGGGTTTCGCGGTACGCCTGCTGCTCGGCTTCCCGCTGGCCGTAGGGGTGTTCCCCGTTCCACGGCTTGGGGGCGTCGATCTCGTACAGGATGTCGAGCTTCAACGGGGCCTCCGGAAGATCTCGGGTGTTTGGAACTGCAAACACTTGATCGGATGTGCAAACAGACCATACGATGCATGGCCCCAGGGGTCAAACGATGGGCGCCCGGGGTCAAACGATGGAAGGAACGTGTCCCATGCCTTTCAACCTGGCCGACTGCTTCGAGCGGGTCGCCGACGCCGTGCCCGACAACACCGCGCTGGTGTGCGCGGACCGGCGGCTCACCTACGGCGAGCTCGACGAGCGGGCCAACCGCCTGGCCCACCATCTGACCGACGCGGGAGTCGGACCCGGTGACCACATCGGGGTCCAGGCCTACAACTGTGTGGAGTGGATGGAGACGTTCATCGCCGCCTTCAAGCTCCGGGCGGCTGCCGTCAACATCAACTTCCGCTACACCGACGACGAGCTGCGCTACGTCTTCGACGACGCCGACCTGAAGCTGCTGGTCCACGGCCCCGACTTCGACCCTCCCTTCGACGGGCCGAAGCTCGAGGTCGGCGAGGAGTACGAGAAGGCGCTGGCGGCGGCGTCACCCGAGCGCGATTTCGGCGAGCGGTCGGGCGACGACCTCTACGTCATCTACACCGGCGGCACGACGGGCTACCCCAAGGGAGTGATGTGGCGTCACGAGGACGCCTTCTTCGCCATCTTCGGAGGCGGCAACTACGCCGGCGAACCCGTCGCGTCGGAGGAGCAACTCGAGGAGAACGCCCGTAACCAGGAGGGGCAGCTCAGCTACCTGATCACGCCGCCGCTCATGCACGGCGCCGGCCAGTGGGTCACCTTCGGCGCCGGCTTCATGCAGGCCAACAAGGTGGTGCTGCTCGACGGCGCCCGCTTCGACGCCGAGAAGACGTTCGACCTCGTCGACGCCGAGGGGGCCAACTCGATCGCCATCGTGGGTGACGCCATGGGTCGCCCGCTGGTGCAGGCCCTCGAAGAGCATCCGGACCGTTGGGACCTCTCGACGCTGTTCGTGCTCGGCTCGGGCGGGGCGCCGCTCAGTCCGTACGTGAAGCAACGCTTCGCCGAACTGCTTCCGAACTGTATGGCGCTCGACTCGTTCGGGGCGTCGGAGACGGGCTACCAGGGTCGGGCTACCGAAGGTCGCCGCTTCGAAGTCGGGCCCGACTGCACGGTCCTCGACGAGGAAACCCATGAGCCCATCGAGCCGGGGTCGGAGACGGTGGGGATGCTCGCCCAGGCCGGCCGCATCCCGCTCGGCTACTACAGGGACGAGGAGAAGACCAAGCGCACCTTCGTGGAGTCGCAGGGGAAGCGGTGGGCGCTCCCCGGCGACCTCGCCATCGTCGAGGAGGACGGCACCATCACCCTGCTCGGACGGGGTTCGGCCTGCATCAACTCGGGCGGCGAGAAGATCTACCCCGAGGAGGTCGAAGACACGCTCAAGGAGCACCCGGCGGTGTTCGACGTGCTCGTCGTGGGTGCGCCCGACGAGCGGTGGGG
>CAZTOV010000079.1:0-7878 GCA_964615175.1 uncultured Burkholderiales bacterium | reverse complement strand
CCGAATGCGGCGATGCCGATCGCGAGACTCGTGAGGGGACCCACGATGGCGATGGCGAACTCGTCGGCGGGCTCCTCGGGCATGGTCTCCATCTCGGATACGCCGCCGATGGGGAGCAGGACGATGGCGCGCACCCCCACGCCCCGGCGGCGGGCGACGACCGAGTGCGACAGCTCGTGAATGGTGACCGAGGCGAAGATCAGTCCCAGCCAGACCATGCCCGACGCCAGGCCGAGACCGTCAGGTGCCCTCGATGCCCACCAGAAGAGCAGGACGATCAGCGCGAACGTCACATGGACACGGATCTGGATGCCGAAGATCCGTCCGATCGGTATCGACCAACGCCGGTGGTGCCCGGAATCCTGCTCGGGCAGGGTCGGGGGTCGCCCGTGTGCAGCCCGGCGCGTCACGGTGCCTCGCTCTCGGATCGCTATGCGTCGATGGCCTGGGATTCGACCAGTACGGCGAGGAGGTCGCGGATCGAGACCACCCCGACCGCCACGGTGCCGTCGACGACGGGGACGTGACGGATCTCCATGCTCAGCATCAGGTCGGCGACCTCGGCGATGGGGGTGTCGCCGGTGACGATGGCCAGGTCGTCGGTCATGACGTCAAGGGCGGTCTCGGTGTCGGGGTCCGCACCGTCGGCCAGGGCTCGTGACAGGTCTCGTTCGGAGAGCAGACCTGCGAGCTTGCCGCGCACGCGTACGAGCACCGCACCGAGCGAGTCGGCCTCGAGCGTCTCGGCGACCTCGCGGAGCGTGAGGGTCGAGCTGACGTAGACCGCCGGCCGCTGGATGAGCTGGCGGATCGGGGCGCGCGGTCCCCGGACCGGGTGGGCACGAAGGGTCAGCATCTCGGTCTCCTCGTCGGTGGGGCGGAACTTCGTCTTCTGTGACCGTACGAAGCCTCCGTGCCCGCGTCAGCAGGCGGTCGTCACAACCGGGGGAGCCCTTGGTCCCGAAATGACCAACCGACGGCCCTGCGCCGGACTGTGAGCAATCCCGTACGGTGAGTGCGACCCATCATGCGCTCGAGCAGTTCCTCAGCAAGGCCGTCGCGACCGGCACCTGACCAACTCCGGGGCTCCCACACCTCGGATGCCGTTTCGGCGCGCCTCGAGGCCGGGTCGTCGCCTTCGTACTTGCGCGACCTCGTCTACGGAGCGATCGACGGGACGGTCACGACGCTCGCCGTGGTCGCCGGAGTCGTGGGGGCGGGGCTCGATCACGCGGTGGTCGTGATCCTCGGGCTGGCCAATCTCGCAGCCGACGGCTTCAGCATGGCGGTCTCGAACTTCCTCGGAACCCGCTCCGAGATCCAGCGTCGCGAGCGGCTCCGGCGCGAAGAAAGGCATCACGTGGCCGTGGTCCCGGAAGGAGAACGCGAGGAGGTGCGCCAGCTCCTGGCCGCGAGGGGCCTCGAAGGCGAGGTTCTGGATGCGGCAGTCGAGACCGTGACGGCCGACGATGATCGCTGGGTCGATTTCATGCTCCGGGAAGAGCACGGCCTGTCCGCGGAAGCCCCCGACCCTCTCCGGGCCGCCGCGGCGACCTTCGGAGCCTTCGTCACCGTGGGTGTCGTGCCGCTGCTGGCCTTCATCGTCGAGTCGGCGGGGCTCGGTGTGGCCGCTCCGTTCGTCTGGAGCGCTGCGTCCACGGCGGTGGCGTTCTTCGCCGTCGGTGCGCTCAAGGGTCGGGTGGTCCAACGCCCGTGGGCACGTTCCGGCCTGGAGGTGCTCGCCCTCGGAGGAGGCGCGGCGGCGTTGGCGTTCGGAGTCGGAGCCGCGCTCGGCGGACTCGCATGACGTGGTCCCTACTCCGGTCCTGATGACGGACCGGGACGGGACGGTGCCGTCCGTTGCCGGGGACGACGGCGACGATTTCCCCACATCCGCCCGTCGGGCCGTGCAGTGGGTGGGGCTGTTCTCGGGTCCCCTCCTCGCGATCGTCGTGTATGCATTGCTCCCGGAGACGTTTCGCGACGCCGCGGGTGATCGGGCGGTGCTCGGGAGCGCGGGACGCTCCACGGCCGCCGTCGCGGTGCTCATGGCCGTGTGGTGGATGACCGAAGCCGTCGAGATCTCGGCCACGGCGCTGCTCCCCATCGTGCTGTTCCCACTCGTGGGTGCGACGACGCTGAACGAGGCGACCGAACCGTACGCCAACCCGCTGATCTTCCTCTTCCTCGGCGGCTTCCTTCTCGCTCTCGCCATGCAGCGATGGGGCCTGGAACGGCGGATCGCACTCCTGGCGCTGCGGGTCGTGGGGACCGAACCGACCCGGGTGATCGGCGGGTTCATGGTCATGACGGCGGTGTTCAGCATGTGGGTCTCGAACACCGCCACCGTGGCGATGATGCTCCCCATCGCACTCGCCGTGATCGCGGCGGTACGGACCGATCGACGCCCGGGCAGGGACGACTTCAGCCGGGCGCTGCTGTTGGGAATCGCCGCCAGCGCCTCGATCGGCGGGGTCGGGACCCTGATCGGCACGCCGCCCAACCTCTTCCTGGCCTCGTTCGCCCGGGAGACGCTCGGCACCGAGATCAGTTTCGTGGAGTGGCTCGGTGTCGGTCTCCCGTTGGTCGCGGTCATGCTCCCGGTGGCCTGGCTGCTGCTCACCCGGGTGTTGTTCCGTCCGGTGATCGGCGACCCGTCGGCTCGAGCGTCGATCGCCGACCGCCTCGGGTCACGACTCGGTCGACCCCACACGGCCGAGTGGATCGTCCTGGTCGTCTTCTCGCTCACCGTGCTGGCGTGGCTCACCCGCCCGGTGCTGGAGGACCTGTTGATCGGCGGCGCCCGCCCGTTCGAGCACCTCTCCGACGCCGGAATCGCCATGGCTGCGGCGTTGTCGCTGTTCGCGATCCCCGCCGATCGGCGGACGAAGGAACCTGTCCTCGACTGGGAGACGGCCAAGCGCGTCCCCTGGGGGATCCTGCTCCTGTTCGGCGGCGGGCTCAGCCTCGCTGCCGCCATCGATGCCAACGGCCTCGCCGAGTTCATCGGCGCCCAGACAGCCGGGCTCGACGCCGTACCGCCGGTCGTCCTGATCGTGGTGATCGCCGCCGCGGTCGTGTTTCTCTCGGAGTTGGCGAGCAACACCGCCACCGCCGCCACCCTGGTGCCGATCCTTGCCGCGGTCGCGCCCGGCCTCGGCCTCGAGCCGCTGCTCCTCGCCGTGCCCGCCGCGCTGGCAGCGACCATGGCGTTCATGCTCCCCGTCGGAACGCCCCCCAACGCCATCGTGTTCGGCTCGGGCGAGATCGAGATGACCGACATGATGCGACTCGGGATCTGGCTCAATCTCGTGAGCATCACGACGATCACCGTGGCGACCTACCTGGTGGCGGCGCCGCTGCTGGGTCTCGACGCCCCGCTCCGGTGAGCACTGGCGAGCACGATGTCGGAAATGACCGGGCGGGCGGGGTCAAGTCTCCCGCCCCGGCTTCCGACCCAGTCAGTGTGGAGCCACCCCGCCGGTACCCTGCACCGAGCATGGCCCGGTCCTTCCTCCATCGCATCACATGGTTGGTGATCGCCGGCGTGAGCCTCGCCGGCTGCGCCAGCGCGTCGGGCGACCAGGCCGACCGTTCCGATGAGGACGCCAAGAGCACCACCGCGACTTCGGCGCCGACGACCACGACGACGACCGTCCCCACCCGCGTCGTGGGCGAACAGAGCTGGACGCCGTTCGCTGCAGTCGGGGGGATCACGCTGCACCATCCCTCAGCCCGCGTCGAGCGGGTCGGTTTCCACCAGTCGAACCACGAGGGCGCCCGCGACCTCGAGCCTCTACCCACGGCGGTCGAGCCGGTGATGTTGGAGGACCGGGAGCGCCTGACCGGTCCGAGGAGCGCCGCCGACATCGTGGTCGACCCCGCCTTCGAGATCCGCTCACCCGTTGACGGAGTGGTCAAGCGCGCGGGCACCTACGTCCTCTACTGCGAGCACTCCGACGACTACGCCGTCATCGCCCCCGACGCGAACCCGGCGTGGGAGGTCAAGCTCCTCCACATCGACGGTGTGTCGGTCCGCTCGGGTGACCGGGTCGTGGCGGGCGAGACCGTGATCGCCGGCGGTCCCACGCAACTGCCGTTCGAGTCGCAGGTCGACGAGCTGGCG
This sequence comes from uncultured Burkholderiales bacterium, assembly GCA_964615175.1. Classification (GTDB taxonomy): domain Bacteria; phylum Actinomycetota; class Acidimicrobiia; order IMCC26256; family JACPCJ01; genus CAZTOV01. The sequence continues at coordinate 3,752 of CAZTOV010000079.1, read as the reverse complement.
CCGGTGCCACCCGCCTGGCCGCACGTCCACCTCGAGGTCGTGGACCCCAGCATTCCCAACATCCCCTCCCCGGGTGGCGGTTGCTGAGCCCGGTTCTCTGGGTACGCTGCCCGACAGCATCTCGTCCCGAAATGCACTGAGTGGAGGAGCCCAGCACCACCTGTGATCTCGACCCTTGCTGCCGCCGGTCCTGGTTCGGAGAACTTCGCCAACTTCGACGTCCCCCTGTGGGTATGGGGCGCGCTGGCCGCGGGGATCATGGCGCTCCTGCTGATCGACCTCCTGATCGTCCACCGCACGCCCCACGCCATCCCGTTCCGGGAGGCGGCGATCGAGAGCGCCGTGTGGATCGCCATCGGGCTCGCGTTCGGCGGGGTCGTCTGGTGGTGGCAGGGCGGCGCCGCGGGCGGCGAGTACTACGCGGGCTACCTGATCGAGAAGAGCCTCAGCGTCGACAACGTCTTCGTGTGGGCGGTGATCTTCTCGTACTTCGGCGTGCCGGCGAAGTATCAGTTCCGCGTCCTCTTCTGGGGCATCTTCGGGGCACTCGTGCTCCGCACGATCTTCATCTTCGCCGGTGTCGCCCTCCTCGATGCCTTCGACTGGCTGCTCTACGTCTTCGGCGCCTTCCTCCTCTTCACGGGGGTCCGGATCGCCCGCCACTCGGGGACCGAGGTCCATCCCGAGAAGAACCCGGTGCTCCGGCTCGTGCGACGGGTGATCCCGATGACGAACGAGTACGACGGGCAGCACCTGTTCACCAAGCAGAACGCCCGCCGCGTAGCCACTCCACTGTTCGCGGTGCTCGTCCTCGTGGAGGCCACCGACGTCGTCTTCGCCGTCGACTCGATCCCGGCCATTCTGGCCGTGAGCCGCGAGGAGTTCATCGTGTTCTCCTCGAACGCGTTCGCCATCCTCGGCCTGCGGGCCCTCTACTTCCTCCTCGCCGGGATGGCCGATCGCTTCCGGTACCTGAACATCGGGCTGGGCTTCGTCCTCGGGTTCGTGGGCGTCAAGATGATCCTGGCCGAGGTGTACCACTTCCCGACCTTCGCTTCCCTGGGCGTGATCGCGGTCATCCTGACGGTGGCGATCGTGACATCGCTCCGGGCGGAGAAAGCCGACGAGCGGGCGGCCGCCGCCGCTGACGAGGCCGACCCCGCCGATGTGTCGACGAGAGACCGGGGAGGCCGACCGTGAGCGCACCGATCGTCGTGGGTGTCGACGGATCCGAAGGGTCCCGTCTCGCGCTGGAGTGGGCCCTGGGCGAGGCCCGGGTCCGGAAGCAGCCGGTCAAGGTGATCCTGGCGTGGTCGTATCTCGACCAGCCCGGGGGCGACTTCGACCCGTCGTTCGGCGAGGAGGATGCCCACCGCGTCCTCGACGAGATGGTGGATCGGGTCACCGGCGACGACCCCGACATCGAGATCGAGCGGATGGCCGTCTGCGAGCTGCCCGCTCGGGCACTCCTCGAGGCCTGCGATGACGCGGCGATGGTGGTCGTGGGCTCCCGCGGCCTCGGCGGGTTCAAGTCACTGCTGCTGGGCTCGGTGAGCCACCAGGTGGCCCAGCACGCGCCCTGCCCCATCGTCATCGTCCCGGGCGCCGAACGCCCCGGCGGCTGACAGGTCGCCGGGCCTATTGCTGGTGCAGGCGCCCTATAGGGGCCCTTCGCCAGCAGAAGGGACAGAAATCAGCAGAGGGACGGGGTAGGGGAGACGAGTCGACCTGTACGCCGGAGAGCCTGACGCAGGGTCCGGCCGACCTGCGAGTTCGCCCCGATTGCGCTTCGTGACCTGGGCTTTTGCCTGTCCGACACTGTCCGTCGTTTACCCCGCTTTTCCACCCTGAGAGGGGACCAAGACGGGACGGGAGCTCGACCCCGGCGACCTTTCATGGGTGTCCAGATCCCGCGCTCTCGAGCAGTCAGTAGGGACCGTTCGAGGGCACACGTCCGTGCTCATCGGGGCGCTTGGCATCGACGAGGGCGTGGACCCGGCGGCGCCCGTCCGTGGCTGTCACAGACCTAACCGGTGCTCCCGCCTGATCAGCGTCGAGAACATCCTGATGGAAGACGAACACCTCACCAGGAGTCGTGGCGCACCGGCGTCGGAAGTCATCCCAGTCGGAATCGGCGAGGTCCCATAACTCCTCGACCCACGCTGCGGGCACATCAGACCCGGGCGGTTGATGCCGCCCGACGACGGCCAGCTCGTTTCTTCCATCGGCGAGTATCGGGCGGAGGATCTTTTCTCCGGCATCGTCCAGCGCGACGGACTGCTGGCTGCGTACATCGCCGGTGTGTAGCAACGCCACGTTGTGCAGCGAGTCCAGGTCGAAGAGGCAGAAGTGATCACCGGGCCGTGCTCGTTCCACGGCAGCGTGATACGTGTCGTAGCTCTCGAAGTCGACCATCGAGCGCGAGCTGCCACCCGCGAAGAAGTAGTGCCAACCGAAGATGACGGCGGAGGGACTCGCAAATGCACGTTCAACGTTGGCCCGGTTCTCCGTCGAGAACAGGCTCAGCGAAGGATCCTCGGACCAGCTCTCGGCCATCGTCGCCCAGCTTCCCATGACTTTCGCTTCAGGTGCAGTCGTGTTTGCGGGTGCGCCTGAGGGACGGCACGACCCGCCCTGGAAGACCAGCTATGCGTCGATTCTCGACTCAACCAAGGTGAGGAGATCCGTTGGGAACGGGTGTTCCACCCACTGCGTCCTGTAGCGCTCTTCGCGCCACTCCTCAAGGACCGACCGAATCTCGGATGTAAAGGCGCGAGTCATCTCGGGGAGAGAGCACGTGGTAGCAAACACCACCGTCCCTTCCGTCCGGTGAGGCGACCAATCTGGAAACTCCAGTACACGCAGTTCGACCTCGTCGCCGCGACGGACAAACAGCCAGTTGTATTCCCCAGGCTCCTCGAACCACGAGACCTCCACGCTTGATTCGCCTTCCTGTAGCCGGACGAGCGCGGTCAGAAGTTCCCCGAGAGGGTCTGAGAGGTACGAAGCAGTCAGTTGTGTCCAGCCGTGGGCGTCGGCGATCCGAGCCTCGGCCCAACCGGTCCCTGTCAGGCGGTAACTGAACTCCACCGGCCCAGATTGCCCGTCATCGAGTGGTCTTGTCGACAATCCACGCGATCACAAGCAACTTCGCAGCATCCTTCCCAGCGCCCCCGATTGCCGGCTCGAGAACACGGTGACGAAGAGCAGCGAGGCGCTCGAGAGGTCAGCGCAGCCTGACCGAGTGACGAGCACCCCGAATTTCGACAGACCGACTTACGCCAGCGCTTACTCCCGCGCTTACGCACCCGCCTCGAAGGCACCCCGACCTGACCAACACACCTTTACAGGTTCCCCTTTTGGGGAACCTGTGGCGACGGGTGGAGGGGTCACCGCGCGTGGCGGCGCCGGCGACGGCAGGTTTTCGCTTCAGCGAAACCTGCAAGGGTGTGTTGACTGGTTGGCGTTCGGGTCGATTCTCGTGAGTAAGCGGGAGCGTAAGCGCGGTGGTCACGTTCGGTGGTCGATCTGACGTGATGTCGCGATCGAATCTGAGAGAAGTTCGGGATGGAGCGGCCTTGTGGTGGTGACTGATCAGGAGGTCATCACCATGTCGTCGCCCGCACAGAAGAAGTCACTGATGGACCTGCCGGCCGTTGCCGAGCGGCTGGGGGTCAGCGAACGCCACGTCCGCCGCCTCGTGTTCGAGCGCCGCATCCCCTTCATCAAGTGGGGCCATCTGCTCCGCTTCG
>CAZTOV010000078.1:0-7957 GCA_964615175.1 uncultured Burkholderiales bacterium | reverse complement strand
CCACGAGCGGCTGCGCGACGACGAGACGCTGACCGCGAACGGAGCCGCCGTCCTCGCTCCCGAGACCCACGGCGCCGCCGCCGGGCGCTCCTAGCTCGTTGACTCTCCTCCTCGCGGTCCATGCGGCGGTCGGTCTGCTGATCCTGGCGGCCGCGCGCCCGCTGCGACGAGTGGCGTTCCTGATCGGCGCGCTCCCGATGCTCGCCGCCGTGGCCTACGTCGCCGGGAACGCCTCCGACGTCCTCGACGGCCGTCCCGTGACCGAGCACACGACGTGGGTCGAGGCGCTCCGCCTCGGCATCGACCTCCGCCTCGACGGGTTCGCTCTGCTCATGGTGGCGATCGTGTCGGGCATCGGCGTCACCGTGATGCTCTACGGCCGCTTCTACTTCTCACCCACCGTCAAGGCGGCGCGGATCGCCGGGCTGTTGGTGCTCTTCGCCGGGGCGATGCTCGGGGTGGTCGTCGCCGACAACGTCCTCTTCCTCTACGTGGCATGGGAGGCCACCTCGATCACGTCGTGGCTGCTCATCGGCTCCGACCACGACAACCCGCGGGCCCGGGCGGGGGCGCTGCACGCGCTCATCGTCACGGGCGCAGGTGGCCTGGCCCTGCTCGGTGGGCTCGTGCTCCTGGCGCAGACCGCCGGCACGTACTCGTTGACCGGCATCCTGGACGCGGCGCCGTCGGGGAGTGTCGCCGTGACGGGCTTGGCGTTGGTCCTCGTCGGTGTGGTCACCAAGTCCGCGCAGTTCCCGACCCACGCCTGGCTGCCGGGGGCGATGGTGGCGGCCACCCCCATCAGCGCCTACCTCCACTCGGCGACGATGGTGAAGGCGGGGATCTACGTCGCGGCACGCTTCGCCCCCGTCTTCGCCGCCACCGGCGGCTGGCGCCCGGCGGCGGTCACCATCGGCCTCGTCACGATGGTGGTCGGGGGGTGGCGAGCGCTCCGCCAGCACGACCTCAAGCTGCTCCTGGCCATGGGCACGGTGAGCCAGCTCGGGTTCCTGTTGGTGCTCTTCGGCGCCGGCCTGGCCGAGGCCACGGTGGCGGGCGCCACGTTGATCGTCGCCCACGCTCTCTTCAAGGCGACCCTCTTCTTCGTCGTCGGGATCGTCGACCATCAGGTCGGGACGCGCGATCGACGCGAACTGGCCGGCTTCGGCCCGGGCTGGGGAGCGGTGAAGGTCGTGACCGTGGTGGCGGCCGCGTCGATGGCCGGCCTCCCACCGCTCGTCGGCTTCGTCGCCAAGGAACACGCGTTCGAAGCGTTCGCCCACGGCGGCACGTGGGAGACGGCGACCCTGTTCGGCCTGGTCGCCGGGTCGGTCCTCACCGTCGCCTACAGCGCCCGGTTCGCCGCTCCACTGTTGGCGCGACCCGTTCCGGCGACCCCCGACTTCACGCCCTCGCCGCCCGCTCCCCGCCTCGGCTTCGTGGCAGCGCCGGCAGCGTTGGCGGGGCTCACGGTGGTTGCCGGCCTCGCCGGCGGGCTGCTCGTCCCGCTCGTGGAACAGGCCGCGGTCGACCTGGACGGAAGCGTGGAGCACGTGTCGCTAGGCCTCTGGAAGGGCTTCGAGCTGCCGCTCCTCCTCTCAGGCGTGGCCGTCGCGCTCGGCGCGCTGGCCTTCGCAGCCCGATCTCGTGTGGCCCGCTGGCAGGAGGTGGTCGCCTTCCGGGGAGGTGGCGACGAGGCCTTCGGTGCCGCCGTCACGGGCCTCAACCTGCTGGCGCGTCGCCTCACCGGGATCCTGCAGAACGGCTCGCTCCCGATCTACGCCACCGTCATCCTGCTGACCGCGGTCGCGGTGCCCGGGGCGGCGCTCGCGATCGGTGGGGGAGCCTGGCCGGGCTGGCCGCCGTGGGCGGAATCGTGGGCCCAGGTCGTGCTGGCGGTGGCGATCGTCGCCGCCGGGGTCGCCGCCGCCACGCTCCCACGCCGGTTCGCCGCCGTGCTCATGCTCGGCGCCGTCGGCTACGGCGTCGGGCTCGTCTTCGTGGTGCAGGGGGCGCCCGACCTCGCCCTCACCCAGTTCGCCATCGAGACCCTCTTCGTCGTCGTCTTCATGCTCGTCCTCCGCCACCTCCCTGCCCGGTTCGAGCGGTCGCGCCCGGCGATGGGCAAGCTGCCCCGCCTGGCCACGGCGGCGGTGGTGACGGTGGTGGTGTTCTTCCTCGCGCTGGTGAGCGCCGGGAACCGCGTCCCGAGTCCGGTGGCCGACGGACTGATCGACCGGTCGTTGCCCGAGGCCGCCGGCCGCAACGTCGTCAACGTGGTCCTGGTCGACTTCCGGGGGCTCGACACCCTCGGCGAGATCACGGTCCTCGTCGTGGCCGCTCTCGGCGTCGTCGCCCTGGCCCGCATCGGTCGCCGCCCGCACGGCTCGGAGGTCGAACGATGAGGCGGTCGCTCATCATCGACACGACGGCCCGGTTGATCTTCCACTCGGCCATCCTCTTGTCGCTGTACTTGCTCTTCGCCGGGCACAACCACCCCGGTGGCGGATTCGTCGGCGGTCTGGTCGCCGGGGCCGCCGTGGCCGTCTACTACGTCGCGGGTGGGGTCGACGACGTGCGGTCGTTGATCCGGATCGCGCCGTGGACGATCCTCGGCACGGGTCTGCTGCTCGCGGTGGGAGCAGCGCTCGTCCCGCTCGTCGCCGACCAGGCTCTGCTCGAGAGCGACGCCCTCGACGCCGACCTCCCGGTTTTCGGGTCGGTGAAGGCGACCAGCACGCTCGTGTTCGACAGCGGTGTCTACGCCGTCGTGGTGGGGCTCGCGTTCATGGTCTTCGAGGCCTTCGGCGAAGAGGCCCGACCCGAAGAGGAGCCGGACCTCGAAGGACGGGACGGCTCATGACGATCTCCCTCGCTGCGGCTGCCGCCGGGCTCTTCGGGTGCGGGACCTACCTCCTGCTCCAGCGCCAGCTCAGCCGCACGATCATCGGCCTCACCATGCTCGCCCACGGGGCCAACCTGCTCATCCTCCTGGCCGCCGGTGGCCGGGGGCGCCCCACCTTCATCGGCGCGAGCCCGGCGAGCGGACTGCTCGACCCGGTCCCGCAGGCGTTCGTGCTCACGGCCATCGTCATCAGCTTCGGTGTGACCGGACTGCTCCTCGCCCTCGCCTACCGGAGCTGGGTCCTCACCCGTGACGACGAGGTGGAGGACGACATCGAAGACCGGCTGGTGGCGCTGCGTCGCCGGCCGACGCGGGAGTCGGTGGACCTCGCGGAGGCCGCGGAGGCCGCCGAAGCGGCCGAGGGCGACGTCCCGTCCGACGAGGCCGACGAGGCCGACGAGGGGGAGGCCGGGTGAAGATTCTCGTCGCAGCCCCGATCGTGCTCCCCCTTGCGGCCGCCGCGCTGGCGATCGTGGTCGGGCGCTCACGCGCCGCCCAGCGCGTCGTCGCCGTCACGAGCCTCACCGCGGTGCTGGGCGTCGCCATCGCCCTTCTGGTCGCGGTCGACCGTGACGGAGCCGCGGTCACGCAGGTGGGAGGCTGGCCGGCGCCGTTCGGGATCACCCTGATCGCCGATCGACTCGCCGCCGTGCTCCTCGCCACGTCGAGCGTGATGCTTCTGGCCGTGCTCGTCTACGCCATCGGCCGGGGCGGCGTCGAGCGCCACCACGTCGCCTTCCACCCGGTCTATCTCGCGCTCACCGCCGGCGTGTCGGGTTCGTTCCTCTCCGGCGACCTCTTCAACCTCTTCGTCGCCTTCGAGGTGATGCTCAGCGCGAGCTACGTCCTGCTCACGCTCGGGGGAGGGCGCGACCAGGTGCGCTCGGGAATGACCTACGTGGTCATCAGCCTGATGGCGTCGGCGTTGTTCCTCACCGCCATCGCGTTCGTCTACGCGTCCACCGGGACGGTCAACCTCGCCCACCTCGCCCAGCAGCTCTCCCTGCTTCCCGTCGAGCTCCGCCAGGCGCTCGTGCTCCTGCTGCTGGTCGTGTTCGGGATCAAGGCCGCGGTCTTCCCCCTGTTCTTCTGGCTGCCTGACAGCTACCCCACGGCCCCCACCGCGGTGACCGCGGTGTTCGCGGGGCTCCTGACCAAGGTCGGGGTGTACGCGCTCATCCGTACCCAGACGTTGCTGCTGCCCGCGGCCGATCGCCCCGGCACCCTCCTCCTGGTCGTCGCCGGAGCCACCATGCTGGTGGGCGTGCTCGGAGCCATCGCTCAGAACGACATCAAGCGCATCCTGTCGTTCCACATCATCAGCCAGATCGGCTACATGGTCATGGGGCTCGCCTTCTTCACCGTGGCCGGCCTGGCGGCGGCCGTCCTCTACATCGTCCACCACATCGTCGTGAAGACCACGCTCTTCCTCACCGGCGGTCTCGTCGAGCACGGAGCGAGCACCGGGCATCTCGATCGCCTCAGCGGGCTCGTCCGGGCGGCACCGGTGCTCGGGGTGCTGTTCCTCCTCCCCGCCCTGAGCCTCGCCGGCGTCCCGCCCTTCTCGGGTTTCGTGGCCAAGCTGGCGCTCGTCGAAGCCGGCTTCGGCGCCGGCAGTTACGCCGTGGTGGCGGTGAGCCTCCTGGTGAGCCTCCTCACGCTCTTCTCCATGGCGAAGATCTGGAACGGCGCCTTCTGGGGTGCCCTCGACCTGCCGGAGGGCGACCTCAGCGAGGAGACGTCCCGTCGGGCCGGCAGCCTCGCCCTCCCACGACTCATGGTCGCCCCCACGGCCGTGCTCACGGCCGTGAGCCTCGCCGTCGCCCTCTTTGCCGGTCCGCTCTACCGGCTCAGCGAACGGGCGGCCGTCGACCTCCTCGATCGCAGCACCTACGTCGAGGCGGTATTCGAGCCGTGAGGCGGCTGGCTGTCCTCACCTGGTTGACCGCCTTCTGGATCATCCTCTGGGGTGACCTGGGCGCCGGCACCGCGCTCGCCGGTCTGGCGGCGGCGATCGCCGTCACGGTCGCCTTCCCTCCCAAACTCGGCGAGCCCGCCGAGCACCGCCTGCGGCTCCACTGGGTGCTCGTCTTCCTCGGATACTTCACGTGGAAGCTCCTCGAGGCGAACGTCGTGCTCGCGATCGAGATCCTCACGCCGAGGGACTACACACGGTCGGGTGTCATCGGCGTGTCGGTGGAGGGAGCCTCCGACCTCGTGATCACCCTGGTGGCCAATGCCATCACCTTGACGCCGGGGACGCTCACCCTCGAGGTGCGGCGCGACCCGGCTGTCCTCTACGTCCACGTCCTCCACCTGCGGGACACCGAGAGCGTGCGGCGGGACGTGCACCGACTGCAGGATCTGGCGCTGCGATCGATCGGCAGCGCCGAGGCGCTGCGAAGTCACCGGGAGGCGACGGGGAGTGGCGATGGCTGACATCGCGCTGGTGCTCCTCGCCGCCGCCGCCGCCCTGTTCCTTACTCGGCTGGTGCTGGGCCCCTCGCTCGCCGACCGGGTCATCGCGCTGGACGGGCTGGTGTTGATCGTGGTGGCCTCGCTGGTGGTGGAGTCCGCCCGCACGGAGCAGGGGTTCTTCGTCGACGCCGCGGTCGTGATCGGTCTCCTCGGCTTCGTGAGCACCGGTGTCGCAGCGCGGTTCATCGAACGGAGGGGAGGATGACAACGTGGATCTGGTGAGCGACGTACTCCTGGTGGCCGGTGGGATCTGGTTCGTGTTGGCGGCGGTCGGGGTCTTGAAGTTCGACGACACGTTCTCTCGCATGCACGCCGGCACCAAGGCGGCGACGCTGGGCGTCCTCCTCCTCGTGGCCGGGACGTCGTTGCGGCTCGGCGGCGGCGATGCCGTCAAGCTGGTGGCGGTGGCCGTGCTGGCGTTCCTGACCATTCCCGTCGGCGCTCACCTCATCGGAAGGGCGGCTCACTTGCGTCGCGAGGAGGTCCCGATCCGGATCGATACCGTCGACGAGTTGGCCGAGTCCGAGACCGAGGACCCGCAGGCGTGAACGACGAACGAGGTTCCCGCTGGCGGGGCCGGCGCTCGTGGCGTCCCGGGCTGCGGACCCGGACCACCCTCGCGCTCGCCCTGTTTGCCCTGGTGGGGTCCGCGGGACTGGCGTTCTTCTCGTACGAGCTGACCCGCTCACGCCTCCTCGACGATCGCGAGGACGCAGCCACGACCCAGGCCTTCTCCAACGCCCGGGCCGCGCTGGCGACCCTGCGGGAGCCCGACGCCGACGTGGGGCGGCTGCTCGACTCGATCCAGCGGCGGTCCGGATCGGTGGTGCTCATCCACGACGACGGCCGCTGGTTCGCCGGAGCCGTGGGCTTCGAGCCGACCACGCTGCCGCGGTCGCTGCGCCAGATCGTGTTCGAGGAGGATGCGGCAGCAGGGCAGCGCATCCGCGTCGACGACGTCCCCTACCAGGCCGTGGGCACCCCGTTGATGGCGGTGGGCGCCCGCTACTTCGAACTGGTGCCGATGGACCAACTCGAAGAGACCCTGTCGGAGATGGCTCGTGTCCTGAGCCTCGGAGCGGCGATCAGCACGGTCATCGGTGGAGTGGTGGGGCTCTGGTTGAGCGGGCGGGTGCTGCGCCCCTTGCGGCGGGTGGCGGTCACCGCCGGGGGGATCGCCGGAGGTTCCGTCGGCGATCGACTCCAAGCCGACAACGATCCCGATCTGCGCCCGCTGGTCGAGGCGTTCAACGACATGGTCGAGGCGCTCGAGGAGCGCATCGCGAGGGAAGCGGATTTCGCGTCCGAGGTCAGCCACGACCTCCGGGCTCCGATTGCGGCGATGGCGTCCTCGCTCTCGGTGGCTCGTCGGCACACCGACGATCCGGAGCAGGTCGGAGAGGCGTTGGCCGAACTCGACCAGCGGATCCGCGAGTTCCACCAGTTCGTGGAGGACCTCCTCGAAATGACGCGCCTCGAGTCGGGTACCGCCGCCGTCGAGCCGATCCCGCGGGACACCGGCCAGCTCGTGAGAGCCGCGGTGGAGGAGCGCGGGTACGACGTGCCGGTTCACGTCGACGCCGACGTTCCGCGGGTGTTGCGGAGCGACCCCCGGCGGATCGGTCAGGTGTTGGCGAATCTCCTGGAGAACGCCGAGCGCTACGCCGGCGGCGCGACCGCCGTGCGAGTGAGCGCCCCCCGCCCGGAGCGGGTGCGGATCGCAATCGAGGACGAAGGGCCCGGCGTGCCGGCCGACGAGCGGGCCCACATCTTCGAGCGCTTCGGCCGCGGTGCGGCGGGTCGCGACGCGGGAGCAGGAACCGGCCTGGGCCTGGCGCTGGTGGCCCAGCACGCTCGCGTCCTCGGTGGGCGGGTGTGGGTCGATGACCGTCCCGGGGGCGGATCCCGCTTCGTCGTCGAGGTCCCGGTGGACGTGTCGTGACGAGCTTCCGCCTTCCCGCCGTCGCCCTGGCCGTGGTCGCCGCCGTGGTCGCGGTCGGGTGTGGGGTGCCGGCCGAGGAGGACGCACGCCGGACCTCACGCGACCAGGTGCCCGGAGAGCTGCTCCGACCGTCCACGACCGCGTCTTCGACGACCACCACGGTGGCGTCACCCTTCGATGTGACGCTCTTCTTCGTCGATGACGACGGCCGGTTGGTCGAGATCGAGCGGTCCCTCGAGGCCTCGCCGTCGCTGGACGAGTTGGTGGCGCTGCTGGTGGAGCAACCGGTGGGGCAGAGCGGAACGGGCCCGCTGCGAACGGCGCTCGCGGATGGCGCCGAGCCCCTCGTCCGCTCGGTCTCACTCGACCGGGGGGTGGCGATCGTGGACCTCTCCGATGCGTTCCGGGCGCTGCCCCCGGGCGACCAGATCCTGGGCGTGGCGCAGATCGTCTATACGGTGACCGGCCGATCGGGGGTGGGACGTGCATCGTTCACGCTCGAGGGCCAGCCGGTTGAGGTGCCGATCGGCGACGGATCGCTCACGGGCGAACCGGTTGCCCGCGACGACTACGCCAACCTGCTCGCCGAAGGGTGACGTGGTCGCAAGCGCGGCGGTGTGATTGTCGGACCG
>CAZTOV010000077.1:0-8282 GCA_964615175.1 uncultured Burkholderiales bacterium | reverse complement strand
CGACGTCGAGCACCCCGGCGACGGCGAGGGGCCCGAAGCCGGCCACCTTGTAGAGGGAGGTGCCCGACACCGTGCCGGTGTCGACCTCGCGCAGATCGACGCCCCGAGCCCGCCGGGCCATGAGGTTCGAGAACGGGACGGCGCCGGCGAGGAAGCCGGCCACGATCACCAGCGCGGCGGGAACGGGATCGGTCACCTCCATGGCCCGTCCAGCTTGCCAGGAACGCCCGCCCCGTCCCGGTTCTTCACTCCCTCGTTCTTGACTGTGTTTTGCCCGCTGAGCGGGCAAAACACAGTCAAGAACGAGGGGGTGACCGTCATACCCCGTGAGTAACGTGCCGGGCGTGTCGGAATCCCGCCTGCGTCTCGTGCCCTACGGCCCCCCGGCCACCGACGCGCTCGCCGAGGTCATCGAAGAGGCCAAGGCCGGCGACCCGCTGGCACCGGTCACGGTCGTTCCTCCGGGGACCTTCGCCGCCCTCTCACTCCGTCGCGTCCTCGCCATGCGGCGGGGCGTCGCCAACGTCCGCTTCCTGCCCCTGGCCCGACTCTCGGAGCTGGTCGGCGCCGCGCGGCTCGCCGACGCGGGCCGGCGGCCCCTCGCGAGTGCGATCCGCCGTGCCGCCACCCGCGCGGTGCTCCGCGACGACCCCGGAATCTTCGCCGAGGTCGCACGCGACCCGGCCACCGTGCGAGCCCTCGACGACACGTTCCGCGAGCTGCGCGCCCTCGACGACTCCGACTTGGAACGCCTGCACGGTCGCGGGCCCCGGGCCGCCGAGGTCGTCCGCGTCTTCCGGACCACGCGGGGTCGTCTCGACGAGTTCTACGACGAGCGCGACGTCACCGAAGCCGCCGCCATCGCTGTGACCGAGGGCGACTCGGCCCTCACCGACCTCGGCGCCGTGGTGCTCCACCTACCCCGATCCGTCGACCCCACCGAGGAGCGCCTCCTCACCGCGCTCGCCGCCCGCGACACCCTGCACGTCGTGCTCGGCCTCACCGGCGACGCCGACGCCGACACGGTCAGCCGCACCATCGCCGCGCGCCTCGAACCTCACCTGGGCACCCGGTCGGAGGGGACGGCGAAGATACCGGTCGCCGACCGGATCGTCGTCGCGCCCGACCCCGAAGAGGAGGTCCGAGCGGCGGTTCGTTCGCTCCCCGCACTGGCCCGCGACGACGTTCCCCTCTACCGGGTGGCGTTCGTGTCGCCGGCCCCGACGCCCTACCCGGCGACCGCCGGCGACGTCCTCGCCGAGGCCGGCATCGCCCGCCACGGCCTCGACACCGGCACGCTCGCCCAATCGGTCGCCGGCCGGATCGTCCTCGGCGCCCTCGACCTCGCCGTCGGCACCTTGCCCCGCCACGACGTGATGGCCTGGCTCCACTCGGCGCCGATCGTGGCCCACCCGCCCGACACCTTCGCCCCGTCCGATCGCTGGGACCGGCGCTCGCGGCAGGCGGGCGTCACCGGCGGCGCCCGTCAGTGGGGACGCCGGCTCGGGGCCCTTGCCGAGCGTCGCCGCCAGCGAGCCGCCGGTGCCCGCGACCAAGGCGACGTCGACGCCGTCGACCGGCACGAGCGAGCGGCCGCCGAGTGCGAGGAGCTGGCCGAGTTCGTCGATGAGCTGCGACGCCGCCTCTCTCCGCCCACCGACCGGGGGTGGACCGGGCTCGGCGACTGGGTGGCCACGCTCCTCCACCGTTACGGCGGTGGCGAGGCCGCGCTTGCCCGCTGGCCCGACCACGAGCTGGAGGCGCACCGCCGGGTCGAGGCGGTGCTCGAAGGTCTGACGGTCCTCGATGAGATCGATCCGCAGCCCGACGTGACAACCCTGCGAGCCGTGCTGGGCGACGAGCTCGACGCGCCCGCGCCGCGCGAGCACCGCTTCGGCGAGGGGGTGCTGGTCGGACGGATCCGCGACCTCGTAGGGGCCGACGTCGACGCCGTCCACGTGATGGGTGCCGTCGAAGGGGCACTCCCCAGCCGCCGATCGGCCGGCGCCCTCGTCAGCGACGACGATCGCGAAGCCCTCGACGGTGTGCTCGAGCGGCCGGGGGAACGTCGGCTCCACGAACGTCGCGACTTCCTGGCCGCCCTCATGTCGTCGACGACGTCCACGCTGAGCGCGCCCCGAACCGACGTCCGGGCCGGGCGCCCGGTCCAGCCGGCACCGTGGTTCCTCGACGCCGCGGCGCACCGTCACGGATCACCCGTGTACGCCGAGACCCTGGCCGAGCTACGCGGCGAGCCGTGGTTCGTCGATGTCGAGTCATCGGTGCACGCGTTGCAGACCACACCCGAGCACGCGTCGCTGCGGGACCGCGACCTCGCCGATCTGCTGGCCCACGGCTCCACCGGCGGCCGTGTGCCCGGACTCGAGGCGGGCCTGGCGGTGCTGAACGCGCGGACGGGAACCGCCGCGGGGCCGTGGGACGGTGTGGTGGGGCCGGCCGCCGAACTGGGCGGGCGGGCGCTCTCACCGACCTCGCTCGAGGGCTGGGCCCAGTGCCCGTTCCGATACTTCCTCGCCCACGTCCTGGGCGTCGAAGAACTCGACGATCCCGAAGACATCGAGACGCTCCCCGCCAACGAACGCGGCAGCCTCGTGCACGAGATCCTCGATCGGTTCGTCGGAGAGCGCGTCGGGGCCGTCGCCCCCGAGACCGCGTGGACCGACGCCGACCGCCGCCGCCTCGATGAGATCGCCGACGAGTGCTTCGAGGAGTGGGAGGAGCGTGGACTCACCGGGCGGGCGCTCCTCTGGGAGATCGAGCGCACACGAATCCGGCATGAGCTGCACCTCTTCCTCGAGCGCGATCAGGAGGCTCGGGCCGAGTCGAACACGGCGCCACTCGCCACCGAGCTGGCGTTCACCGAAGCCGGCGGCGGCCCGATCGACGTCGAGCTGCCCGACGGCCGATCGGTGCACCTGCGCGGCTACATCGACCGTCTCGACGCCACCCCGGACGGCTCCCGACTCCGGGTGATCGACTACAAGACGGGGAAGCCGATCGAGACGGCCAAGACCAAGGATCCGTTCCACCCCGATCCGTTCCGGCGCGGTACCCGGCTCCAGCTTCCGATCTATGCGCTCGCGGCTCGGCGTCACGTCGGTGCCGACGTCCCCGTCGATGCCGAGTACTGGTACGTGACCGAGCGGTGGGGCTTCAAGCGCGAGGCGCTGACCGTCGACGACGAGCTGCTCACCGGCTTCTCCGACCTCCTCGACCGCATCGTCGCCGGTGTCGAGGGCGGCGTCTTCCCCGCCCATCCCGGCGAGGACCGCTACGACTACCGCACCGGCAACGACACGTGGGAACACTGCATGTGGTGCCCCTACGACCGGATCTGCCCCGTCGACCGGGGCGAGAACTGGGATCGGAAGCGCGACGACCCCGCGCTCGCCTCCTACCTGGCGGTGGCCGACGAGGAGGCGTCGTCATGACGGCACCGACGCCCGTCGACCAGACAGCCCGCGAGCAGGTGGTCGTCCGCCTGTCGGAGACCGTCTTCGTCGAGGCCGCCGCGGGCACGGGGAAGACGACGGCGCTGGCCGAACGGGTGGTGAGGCTGATCGCCGGCGGCTCGGCCCGGATCGGCGAGATCGCCGCCATCACCTTCACCGAGAAGGCGGCGGGCGAGCTGCGCGACCGGATCCGACGAGTGCTCTCCGAGCACGCCCGGCAGACCACCGACGACGACGCCGCGGCGCGGTGCTTGGCGGCGCTCGCCGAGATCGACGACGCCGCCATCTGCACGCTGCACGCCTTCGCTCAGCGGGTCCTCGCCTCGCATCCCCTCGAGCTGGGCATGCCGCCGAAGGTCGAGGTGCTCGACGATCTCGAGGCGCGGGCCGAGTTCGACGCCGCCTGGGACGAGTTCGCCGGGGGTTGGCTCGAGACCGCGGACGACGACCTGCGAGCGGCGCTGCTGCTCGGCCTGCGCACCTTCGACCTCCGTGAACTCGCCGGCATCCTCCACGACCACTGGGACCGCATCGAGGGCCTGCCGTTCCCCGGTCTCCCCGACCCCCCGGTCGACCGCGATGCGGTGCTCGCTCCGCTCGCCGCAGCGGTCGCCCGTCGCCCCGACTGCACCGAGGACACCGACGCTCTGTTCCGACACCTCGCCGACCTCGACGAACTCCCCGGGCACCTCGGGGACATCGACGACGACCTCGACTTCCTCAAGGCGCTCGCCGATGGGCCGAAGCTGACCTTCTCGAAGGGGAAGGCCGAGCACTGGCGCGGCAAGGGCACCACGAAGGAGATCCGAGGCCTCCTGAAGCAAGCGCAGGAAGCCTCCGACCGGCTTCTCGGCGAGCGGCGCACCGCACTCATGTCGCGGCTCGCCGAACGGGTCCGGGGCTTCGTCCTCGAGTACGCCGACGACCGGCGGCGACGAGGGCGGCTCGAGTTCCACGACCTGCTCGTGCTCGCCCGGAGGCTCCTCCGTTCGCACCCCGATGCTCGCGCTGCGCTGCGCCGCCGATGGCAACGCCTGCTCATCGACGAGTTCCAGGACACCGACCCCCTCCAGATCGAGATCGCCGTGCTGCTGGCCACACCCGACGGCGACGTGGCTGACGCGCCGTGGTGGGAGCTGCCCGTCGACGAAGGGCGCCTGTTCCTGGTCGGCGACCCCAAGCAGTCGATCTACCGGTTCCGGCGGGCCGACATCACCCTCTACCGCCGAGCCCGTGAGCGCTTCTCGTCGGCACGGCTCGACCTCGTCACCAACTTCCGGAGCGCGTCGACGATCATCGACTGGGTCAACCACATCTTCGACGTGCTGATGGACGCCGACGACCCGGACCTCCAGGCCCCACACACGCCGCTCGCGCCGAACCGCGGCCACGACACCGCCGGCGTCACCGTCCTGGGCGGCCCCACGGACGAGAAGATCGGGCCCATCCGCGAACGCGAGGCCGCCGACGTCGCCGACACCATTGCCCGGGTGCGCGACGAGGGCTGGGTCGTCCACGACGACGGTCCGCGGCCGGCGCAATTCGCCGACGTCGCCGTGCTCCTGCCGACCCGTCGCCTCCTCGCCCATCTCGAGGCGGCGTTCTCCGAGCGTGACATCCCCTACCGGATCGAGAGCCGGTCACTGCTCTGGGCCACCCAAGAGGTCCGCGACCTCCTCACGGTGCTACGCGCGGTCGAGGACCCGGCCGACCAGGTGGCGCTCGTGGCCGCGCTGCGCTCGCCCGCGTTCGGATGCCGCGACGACGATCTGCTCGAGTTCCGCGACCGCGGCGGGCGGTGGAACCACGGGGCCGGGCCCCCCGACGGCCTCGACCCCGACCACCCTGTCGTGGGGGCCATGCGGGCGCTCCACGAGCTGCACACCGCCCGTCACTGGGTTCCGCTCCACACGCTGGTGGAGCGGGTGATCCGGGAGCGGCGACTCTTCGAGGTCCAAACCGTTCGCGAGCGTCCCCGCGACCACTGGCGCCGCCTTCGCTTCGTCCTCGACCAGGCGCGGGCGTTCGAGGAGTCGGGCGGCGCCACCCTCCGCGCCTTCGTCGACTGGGCCGACGAGCAGGCCGAGGCCGGCGTCCCGGTCAACGAATCGGTGCTGCCGGAGCGCGACGACGACGCCGTCAGGGTCATGACGGTCCACGCGGCCAAGGGCCTGGAGTTCCCGGTGGTCGTGCTCGCCGGACTCAACACCGGCCCCCAGTCCCGCCGGCCGGCTGCCCTCTTCGGCGACGGCACGGTCGAGGTCGACCTCGGCCGCGAGGGGTCCCGGTTCACGAGCCCCGGCTACGAACCCCTGCTCACCCGGGAGCGCGCCGCCGAGGACTGCGAATCCGTCCGGCTCCTCTACGTCGCCGCCACCCGGGCGAAGGATCATCTGGTGGTGAGCCTCCACCACCCGGATCGCAAGGCCAAGCGCCCGCCGGCGGCTCGTCTCATCAGCGAGTGTGCAGGGCATGAGGAGTTCCTCACCCCACCGGCCACGACCGCGGCGAGCGACCCGCTCGAAACTCCGCGGCCGGTGGATGTGCCCGATCGGGAGACCTGGCTCGCCGAGCGCGACGCCCTCTTCGCCGGGCGGACGGCAACCCCGGTCGTCGCCGCCACCGCCGTCACCGGCGACGCCGGCGAACTCGACGACGACGCCGACCGCTCCGACGACGCCGCGCCCTGGCTCCGGGGGCGGGCCGGCACGTCGATCGGTCGGGCCGTCCACGCCGTCCTCCAGACGGTCGAGCTCGCCACCGGCGAGCATCTCGACGCGCTGGCCCGGGCCCAGGCCGCCGCCGAGGGAATCCCGGGACGCGTCGACGAGGTCGGCCGGTACGTGCGCGCCGCGTTGGAATCCGACGCGGTGCAGGCGGCCGTACACTCCGCCCGCTACTGGCGCGAGGTCTACGTCGGCGGAGCCGTGGGCGACGGCGCACTCGAGGGCTACGTCGACCTGCTCTACGAGGACGGCAACGACCTCGTGGTCGTCGACTACAAGACCGACCGGGTCGTCGGCGACCCCGGCGAGCTGGTCCGCCAGCGATACCGCCTCCAGGGCGGGGCCTACGCCGCCGCGCTGGAGTCGGCGCTGGGCCGCCGGGTGTCGCGGTGCACGTTCGTCTTCGTCGGCACCGGTCACCCCATCGAAGTCGACGTCGACGACCTCCCCGCCGCCGTCGCCGAGGTCACCCACCGCGTCAACGAGACGGTCGCTTCACCTCCGAGTTCTTGACTGTGTTTTGCCCGCTGAGCGGGCAAAACACAGTCAAGAACCGGGGCGCACGCTCAGCCGAGGGGGGCGGGGTCCTCGTCGAGGGTGTCGGCGCCCTTGTTGCGGGGGTTGTTGACCTTGGTGGTGATCGGGGAGGCCTCGAAGAGGTCGGCCGACGCCGGCACCAGCAGCGTCTGAAGACCCTCGGTGTCGTCGTTGCCGGGGTCGAGCCAGGCCTGCCACACGTCCTCGGCGAGCACCACCGGCATGCGGTCGTGGATCTCGGCCATCAACTCGTTGGGCGCGGTGGTGATGATCGTGCACGACTTCACCGGCTCGGCGTTCTCGTCGTTCGGGTCGGTCCAGTACTCCCACAACCCTGCGAACGCGAGCGGGTGCCCGTCCTTGCGCCGGATGTAGTACGGCTGCTTGCGCTTCTCGCCCTCGACCTTCTTCCACTCGAAGAACCCGTCGGCGGGGATGATGCACCGCCGCTTGGCGAAGGCCCGTCGGTAGGCAGGCTTCTCCGCCACGGTCTCACCTCGGGCATTGATCATCCGATTGCCGATCTTCTTCTCCTTGGCCCACGAGGGGATCAGACCCCAGTGATACCGCTCGAGGGTGCGGGTGTCGGCCCGCTCGGCCACCGCCATCACCCGGTTGGTGGGAGCGACGTTGTAGCTGGGCTCGACGTCCTCGGCCGCCAGCTCGTCGACGCTGAAGTAGTCGGCGAGCTGCTGGGGCGTGCTCGTGGAGGTGAATCGCCCGCACATCAGCGCATGTCAGCTCATGAAGGTGCGGGCGTTGGCCCGCAGCAGCTCGACCAGCTCGCCCGGCGCCTTCTCGGGGGACCCGGCGTCGAAGGGCGGCTGGGGGTCGTATTCGATCCCGAGTTGGATCGCCCTGGCCCAGTCGTCGCCCTCCAGCTCGGCCACCAGCTCGAGGGCGAGGTCGATCCCGGCCGACACTCCCGCCGCGGTGAGGGCGTCGCCGTCACGAACGACCCGGTCGGGCACCGGGATCGCCCCCAGGTCGGCAAGGGCGTCTCGGGCCAGCCAGTGGGTCGTCGCCCGTTTCCCATCGAGCAGCCCCGCCTGCGCCAAGAGCAACGACCCCGTGCACACCGACACCACGCGCGTCCCGGCCTCGGCCCGATTGCGGAGGAAGCCGACGAGCGCCTCGTTCCCCATCTCGGCGATCTGGCCGGGCCCGCCGGGCACCACCAGGATCTCGAGGGACGGCGCGTCCGTGAAGCTGACATCGGGGACCAACCTCAGCCCCTGGTCGTCCTCTACCGGGTCGAGGGCCTCGGCCACCCACACGGTCTCCCACGCCCCCGGAAGTCGGCTGAGCACGGTGAACGGCCCCACGATGTCGAGAGCAGTGAGGCGCGGGTAGAGGAGCAGCCCGATCCGCCGGGCATCCTGGTCGGTCATCGCTGGGCCCGGCCGAGGATGTGCGGCTTCACCACGGGGATGGGCTCGGGAGCGTCGAAGGACTCGATCTCGTCGATCTCGAATCCCGCCTCGGCGATGGCGGCGGCGATGTCGCGGGTGACGTGGCAACCCACGTTCACCCACGACCACACCGG
>CAZTOV010000076.1:0-8457 GCA_964615175.1 uncultured Burkholderiales bacterium | reverse complement strand
TCCGCGGGCACCGGAAGATCGGTGGGCTCACCATGGGCCTGTCGCTCGCCTGGTTCCTCTTCGTCAACCGCATCCTGCTGTCGGCCGTGAACGGCGAGGGCGCGTTCTACGACCAGTTCTACGGCGACCTCGGCGGCTCACCGTTCGACATCGCGTGGACCGGCCTCGTCCACCCGACCCAGGTGTTGTCGAAGTTCGGTGACGCCAGCGCGATCGAGTACGTGTGGCAGCTGGCAGCGCCGTTCGCGCTGCTGGTGTTGGCAGCGCCGCTCGTGGCCCTGATCGCCGTCCCCCAGCTCGTGGCCAACATCCTCTCGGTCAACGAGTTCACCCGCGAGATCACGTTCCACTACGCGGCCGTCCCGCTGGCGGCGCTGGCGTTGGCGTCGGTGGAGGGCCTGGCCCGGATCGGCCGCTCGGTTCACCTTCGCCGCTGGCTCGCCGTCGGGCTGGTCGTCACGGCCCTGGCGGGCACGGTGCGGTGGGGACCCTCGCCGATCGGCGAACGATGGGACGAGGGCTTCTGGCCTCGGGCGGGTGACCCGCGCAAGGAGACCAAGGACCTCGCCGTCGACCTCGTTCCCGACGACGTGGCGGTCAGCGCCACCTACCAGTTCGTGCCCCACCTCACCCACCGCGAGCGCATCTACGAGTTCCCCAACCCCTTCCAGGAACGGAACTGGGGCGTGCAGGGCGAGAACACCCACGATCCCGGCACGGTGGAGTGGCTGGCCGTCGACACCCACATCACCGGGCAGGGCGACCGCTCCGTCCTCGAGGCCCAGCTCTCGACCGGCGCCTGGAACGTGGTCCTCAACGAGGACGGCATCCTCGTCGCACATCGCCGGACTCCCCGTTCTTGACTGTGTTTTGCCCGCTGAGCGGGCAAAACACAGTCAAGAACGGGGGGCTACTCCGTCTCGCCGGGGTCGTCGATGAGGTTCTCGCGCATGGCGTAGAGGACGGCCTCCATGCGCGAGTGCACGTGCAGCTTTTCGAGCATGTTCCGAACGTGGTTCTTCACCGTGTTCTCGGAGATGAAGAGCTTCTCGGCGATCTTGCGGTTGGAGAGGCCCTGCGCGACGAGCTGGAGGACCTCGAGCTCGCGCGCGGTGAGCCGGGGGGCGTGAGGGCTGACCTTCTCGTCAGCCTGCTTCGACAGGGTGGTGAACTCGTCGAGCAGCTTCGACGCCATCGACGGGGAGATCAGACTCTGGCCCTGGGTGACGGCCCGGATGGCGTCGGCCACCTCTTCGATGGAGATCTCCTTGAGCAGGTAGCCGTTGGCACCCGCCTTGATCGCCTCGTAGAGGTCCTCCTCCTCGTCGGAAACGGTGAGCATGAGGATCTTGGCCGCGGGCACCGACTGGCGGACCCGCGTCGCCGCTTCGATGCCGCTGAGGCGGGGCATGCGCACGTCCATCAGCACCACGTCGGGGGCGAGATCGATGGCCATGTCGACGGCCTCGACGCCGTCCTCGGCCTCGCCGACGACCTCGATGGCGTTCTCGGACTCGAGAATCATGTTGAGGCCACGCCGGAACAGTGCGTGATCGTCGGCCACGAGTACACGGATGCTGTCACCCGAGCCGCCGGCCGGTGGCGGTACCGGTGGATCTGCCGCCGGTTCAGCTGCCTCGGCGTCGCGTTGGTCGCCGTCGCTCACGCCGCCTCCCTCTGCCTGCCTGTGCCCGCCCGGCCTCGCCTACGGGCTCAGCCCGGCGCTTCGATGAGACCGTAGTCGCCGTCGCGGCGTCGATAGATGACCGCGGCGCGATCGTTCTCGGCGTTGACGAACAGCAGGAAGTCCTGGCCGCGCGTGTCGAGCTGCAGCGCGGCCTCCTGGGGCGACATCGGCTTGGCGTCGGCCTGCCGAACATCGACGATGACCGGCTCAGCCGGCTCGGTGGCCGGACCACCGGTGTCCATGGGCACCCCGGCCGCCGCCTGCCCGTCGCCGTCGGCCGCGAACTGGCCCAGCGACTCGGTGTTGTTGCGACGCCGCCGCACCCGCTTGTCCTTGAGCCGGCGCATCTGCTTGTCGACCTTCTGCGCGGCCTGGTCGAGAGCGCCCATGGCCTCGCCGGCCGATCCCTCGACCTTCAGCCGGTGGCCCTTGACATGGGCGACGATCTCGCAGTGGAACTTGTCGGAGATCCGCGGGTTCTGCTCCTCGACGAAGCCCACGTCGACCCAGCCGGATTCGTCGAGAAAGGCCTCGAGCTTGGCCAGCTTGCGCTCGGTGGCATCGAGAAGGTTCTGCGGAACCTCCATGTTCTTGCGGTGCACACGGATGTCCAGGGCGTACCCCTCACGCTGGTCGCTCGAAGGCCGGTCCCACCACGGGATCTGCCCTCGCAGTATACGGCGCCCGCGGAGATTCAGCGCCCGACGCGGATCGCCGGGAGGAGCACCACGACGAGGCTGTCGACGACGCCGTCGAGCGGAGGATCGTACGTACCGGCCGCCAGCTGGGTGCCGATGCGATTGACGAACGTGCGCCGGACCGGGTCGATTCGGACCTCACGGGGAGAGGTTCCACCGTCAGGTCCTCCGAAGTCGGAAGCGGTGGTCTTCATGTCGTGCAGCTCCTGGTTCGATGTTGGTGTGTGCTACCCCTCTCCCGATTGCGTTCTCGGAGCCGTTCGGGGCCTGCTTGAGCAACGTCCGCGCAACCGCGATACCGATGACCGTTTTGCACCCTTGACGGAGCAACGCCACAGCAGCGTTGCGCAGACTGGTCCCCGTCGTGACCACGTCGTCGACCACCACGACGTGGCGGGCCGGCCGACCCACCGCCCGGAACCGGGGACCGTCCAGACGCTCGCTCCGGGTGCGTCCGGTCTGCGGCTGGTCGTCGACCCGCTCGAGGAGGCGGCGTGAACGCACACGCCGGCGACGGGCGACCGCCCGCGCCAGCAGCTCCGCATGATCGAAGCCCCGCTCGCGGCACCGAGAGGCTGTCGTCGGCAACCAGGTGACCTCGACGTCGGTGCCGACCGGCACCGCCACCGCGCACTGCTCGGCCAACCGGTCCACGCACGTCCGTTCGTTGCGGTACTTCACCCGGGCGACCGCGGCCCGGATGACCCCGTCGTAGACGAAGGGCACGAACCAGTCGTCGAGTCCGGGCGGTGGAGTCTCGGGAGGCGCGACCGCCGCGACAGCGAGGCAGTCGTCGCACACGCCGGGCGCGACACGATCACAACCGACACATCGCCCCGGGAACAGCCAGTCGAGCCAGCCCATCCCTAGATCTTCGCGACCGGGTGTGACAACGCGATCCGCGTCGTCGGGCGTCGGGGGTCCGGTCGAAGGGTGTCCTCAAGTGGGAGTGCCCGGCCGGGGCCATCGTCGGTAGGCCGCCATCGCCGCGCCCGAGAGGGCCATCGCCAGCAACGACCACGCCAACCCCTGGAGCCATCCGGCGGGGCCGCGGCGATCGGGGGGCAGGTCGACCGCGGGAACCGCCAGCTCCCGGTCGGGCGCCCCCTCACCGCCGTCTCGGCCCCGACCCTCGGTGCTCGTCCCGGAAGTCAGCGGCGGCGACGCGACCAGCCGCTCGCCCGCCACCGCCACTGCGGGTTGACCGGCCTCGGGCTCGGGTGGCCCCGACACGGGAGCGGGCACGGCGGCGTCGCCCCGATCCCGCGCCGCGGGCGCCTCGGGGGCCGGCGGCGGGTCCGCCTCCTCGGGCGAGGTCGTGGTCGTCGTCGGTGGAACGGTCGTGGTGGTGGTGGTGGTGGTGGACGACGGCGGGGAGGGCAGCGGCGGGATTTCGTTCGCCGCTGCGTGCGCCGCGTCGAGGCCGCCGGCCGACTCACCCTGTGCCGCCTCGGCCGCGTCGGGATACCCGTCGCCGTCGCCGTCGAAGACGGGCTCGAGCGCCGCCGGGACTCCGTCGCCGTCGGTGTCAGCGAAGAGAGCCAGCACGGGCGCGAGCGAGCCCGGAGACGAGGCGAGATCGTCCAGGTCGTCGCGGTCGGGGTCGTCGGCGGGGCCGTTGGGCACACCGTCGTCGTCGGCGTCGTGGTCACCGAAGAACGTGGCCGCCAGGGTGATCAGGGTGTCGTGCAGCTCGCCCGGTTCGTCGCGGTCGGGGTCGTCGGCCTCGCCGAGCGCGTCGGGTAGACCGTCGTCGTCGGGGTCGCGGTCCTCACCCACCGGCCCGGCCGCCTCGGCCTGGAGTGCGGCGACGGCGTCCGGGTAGTCGTCGCCGTCGGAGTCGAGCGCCCCCTCCACCCTGGTGGCGAGCTGCGCGGAGGTGTCGGCAAGCGCGTCGAAGGCCTCCGATGCCGCCTCGCGCAGGGTCTCGAAGCTCGGCTCGCCGTCCGACTGGGCGTCGTCGGGCACGCCGTCGTTGTCGGGGTCGAGGTCTGGGCCTCCGCCCCCGGCGCCGGTGTCGAGCACGGTGACGGCCGCGCCCCGCAGGGTCTCGAAGCTCGGCCCGCCGTCCGACTGGGCGTCGTCGGGCACCCCGTCGTTGTCGGAGTCGAGGTCGAGCGTCGGCTCGACGGTGCCGAGTTGGTCGAACAGCGCCACCGCTGCGTCCCGCGCCGTCGAGTAGGGGTCGGGGGCCCCAGCGCTGTCGACGGGGTCGGGGACGCCGTTCTCGGGGTCGTCGTCGAGCGGGGGCAGGCCGCCGCCGGCCAGCGCGTCGAACACCGACGCCAGTTCCTCGGCGAGGCGTTCGTAGGGGTCGTCGCCGCCGTCCGGGAGGGGGTCGGGGACCCCGTCGTCGTCGGCGTCGAGGTCGATCGCACCGTGCTCCCGCACGAGGTCGAGGACCTTCCCCTGCACGTCCCCCAGGTCGTCGATCGTCCCGTCGTCGTCGGCGTCGAGATCGGGCGCGCTGCCGCCGCCGTCGCCCTCGCCGTCGAGCACGTCGGGGATCCCGTCGCCGTCGGCGTCGTGGCCGCCGAACGCCCCGACCAGTACGTCCTGTGCGCTCACGAAGGCGTCGACCCTGCCGTCGTCGTCGGTGTCGAGGTCGGGGGCACCGTCGCTGCCGTCGCTGTCGTCGCCGCCGTCGAGCGCGTCGGGGATCCCGTCGTCGTCGGCGTCGGGCCGGGCGTCGAGGAGTGGATCGGCGATCGAGCGGTAGAGGTCGAGGATCGTGGCCACCGCGGTATCCCATCCCTCGTCGGCCGGATCGGGCACACCGTCACCGTCGCCGTCGGCGAGCAGGGCGAGGAACGCGGCGGAGGCCTCCTGCACGTGCTGCACCGGGTCGAGTCGGCCGTCGTCGTCGGCATCGAGGACGGGCGCCGACTCGTCGGGCACGCCGTCGTCGTCGGCGTCGGCCACGGCCTGCTGCACGACCTCACGCGGTTCGGGGGGTTCCGGGTCGTCGCCGTCCGGGTCGTCGCCGTCCGGATCGTCGGCCGGCGCCGGAGGTTCGTCGGGGGTCACGGCGAGGGGGTCGGCGACGCCGGAGAGATCCGGGGCTTCGGGCGCGATCTCGGGGTCGTCGGAGGCAGGCGGAGCGGGCGGAGCGGGCGCCCCGTCGTCGAGCGGCGACGCGACCTCGGGCGGGGTGGGAACCGCACCGGCCGGTACCGCCGACCCGGCCACGACCGCCGAGACGAACACCACGGCCAACGGCATCGTGAGAGTGAAGCTGATGGGACGCATGACGACCTCCGTTCGAGCGCGTACAGGCTCTCGAAGGGTGAAGTCGTCGCCGGCCGCGGAACGTGTCGGTCTGCGCGAAGATTTTTTTGGCTCTCGTGCTGTTTCCGTGGGTCTGGTTGGGGAACGGTGATCCATCCGAGCGTCGGAGCGTTCCCGGGATCACTCTTCGGCGTGCGCCTCGATCCATGGCGTGACGGCGCGACGAACTGCTCGGCGTCATCCACGGCACATTCGGCAATCTCGGCGGATGCCTCGTCTTCGGCGTAATCCGCGGCGCCTCGGAGTTCGAGGAGGACGTTGATGGCCCGCCCATGGCTGGGTTCGAGACCGCCCTCCACGACGATCTTCTGCCCGAAGGCCCCGACCACCCCGCCGTGCGTCCTGCGGCGCTCGCCCACCGTGAGCAGCGCGGTCGTGGCGGCGTGGAACGCGGCGTAGTACGCGCTGGACACGGCACGGTCGAAGAATCCCTTGTCGAGGAGCAGCCGCGCGGCATCGAGGTCGCGGCGTGCCCGTTCGATGCTCACGCCACGCGCCGGCCCTCGTCGAGAGCGTTGAGCACGACTCCCAGACTCGGGCGGGCGACCTCGTCTTCGCCCACCGCCAGCACACTGACGACCACCCCATTGGCCAGCGAGTGCCGGTAGAGGACGTCGCCCATCCGGTAGACCTCCTCGAAACGCGACTCGACCCGGTCCAGTACCACCATGAGGTCGATATCGGACTCCTGAGGGTCGCCCTCGCCCCGGGCGAAGGAGCCGAACAGGGTCACCGAACGCAGCCGCTCCCCGTAGAGCCCCTCGAGATCGCTCGCGACGGCGCGCGCGACAGCCACCGCATCCAGGGAACCGGACTGCCCCGTCTCGTCCACGTCGACCTCCCGCGGCGACGGACTCGCCGACCGAATCCTACCGGCGAGCAGCTACGGGCCGACACACCGACGCCTCGCAGGGACCTGCCCTGCTGCTCAACCCTCGAACGAGATCCTCGACAACCCACGGATCAGTCAGAAGAGCGCATTTTTTTTCCGGCGCACCGTGCGTACCGGGCCCGCGCGACCTCGAAACCGGTGCGGTCAGGCAGGAACCCGGCGAACCTCTGGCAAACTCTTCAAGGAGGCTCGGGGCTCGGTTCGCGGGGATTTCGCACGCCAGACGGAGGAGTATTGCCGTGAGTGTGACGATTCGGGAACTTTCGCAGCCATCGCAGGGTTCGCTCACCGACGACGAGGCGTTCGAACGTCTCCACGCCGACTACCAGGCGTTCGTCGAGCGCGTCGTACGCCGGTATCTCTGGGGCGCCGTGGTCGACGACGCGGTCCAGGAGACCTTCGTCCAGGCCTACCGGTCACGGCTGCACCTGCGCCGCGAGCACGAGACCGACGAGCGGCGCACGGCCAAACGGCTGGCGTCCATCGCCCGGAACCGCAGCATCGACGTGCTCCGCCGGCGGATGCGGGGGCTCGAAGAGGTGGCCGACGACGGCCGTCTCGTGAGCGCACCGGCGACGGCCGCGGAAGCCGACCCCGAACTCCACCTGCTGGCCGCCCGCCGCCGCGAGGGAATCGCCGACGCCGTCGACACCCTGTGCGAGCGCCAGCGCCGAGTGCTCCTCCTGCGCCATGTCGCGGGTCATCCCTACGACGAGATCGCCCGGATCGAAGACATGACGATCGACGCGGTCAAGGCCGCCCTCGCCCGCGGGCGCCAGGCCTTCCGCCAGGCGTACGCCGCCATCGCCGAGCGGCGGGGCCTCAGCGTGCTCCCCGGGTTCGGCCTCCTGCGCCGGCTCTCGGCCCGCCTCCGGTGGGTCCGCGACCGCGCGCAGGCCGGTGTCAACGAGGCTCTGGGGACCTTCGCCGCGGCGTCACCGGCTCTCGCGCAGGGCGTGGTGGCCGCGGTCGTGGTCGGCAGCGTCGCCGTTGTCGGGGCAGGGCTCGGCCCCTCGACGGCCGCGGCCGAACCGGTCGCGCACCAGTCGGAGGCCCCGGCCCACAGCGACGGTTCCGAGCGTGGCGGTGACGCCGGCGAAGGCGGCGAGACCGCCGAGCGATCCGCGCCGGAAGCCGACCGCTCCGACGAAGGTCGGGGCTCGGCGGCCGGGGGCGAATCGCGGTCCGGTGAGGCCGGGCACCAACCCGTCCCCGTGTCGCAAAAGACCTCCGCATCCGCGTCGGCGTCGGCATCGGCCGACAGCGACGACGTGTCGCCCGCCGGGAGCGACACCCCGGCCGGCGCCAAGGCGGGCAACCAGGCGAACGTCGAGACCGAGACCGACGACGACTCGGGGTCGGCCAAGGCCGAGCACGAGGGCGCCCTCGAGACCGTGACCGAGCTGTCCTACGCCGACATCGACGCCGGGCACCACGCCGACACCGGCGCCGGCTGTGTCGACTCCGGCAAGGAAGGTCCGGTGAAGGACGCCGTGTGCTCGGACACGAACGCCGACGACCCCGATGACCCGGATGACCCGGATGACCCCGATGACGTCGAAGGCGTCGGCGATCCGACGGACGAGGACGATCTCGCCGTCTGATCTGCCGGCCTGGCAGATACCGTGAGAGCTTGCTTTCAAGAAGCGTGCAGTGATCTGGCTCTCGTGACTGATCTGTGGGTCTCGGACTCCCTCGCGGTGGGCCCCAGGTCATGTGCCCGGCACGGAGCGGACCACAATGATAGTGTTGTGTTGTGCTCCCGCCGTTCGACGCCGCCACCGGTTGTCTTCCGCCCGGCGAGCATGAGGCGGCTTGGGAGGAGGTGGTGGAGCGGTTCGGCTGGAACCCCTGGCGCCGCCGGCTCCTCGACGGCCTGGCCGACGCGCTGG
>CAZTOV010000075.1:0-8484 GCA_964615175.1 uncultured Burkholderiales bacterium | reverse complement strand
TCGAGGACACGCTTCTCGCCACCCGTCTGGCGGCCTTCGAGGCGAAGCTGCGCGTCCGGGAACGCAAGCATCCCAAGCTCTACTGGATCGACCCCGGGCTTGTGCGGGCCGTGAAACGCCAGCTCGGCCCCCTCACCGCCGAGGAGCGAGGCCCGCTCCTCGAAGGGTGGATTCTCACCGTCCTGCGCGCCCACAACGAGGCCCACCACCTCTACGACGACATCCACTACTGGGCCCCCGCCCAGGGTGGGCTGGAGGTCGACTTCCTCCTGCGCCGCGACCGGGAGCTGCTCGCCCTCGAGGTGAAGGCGACCACCCGGTTCGGGGGACAGCTCACCCGCGGACTCCGAGCTGTCGCCGAGTTGCCCGGACTCGCCCGCCGCGTGCTCGTCTACCGGGGCCGCCGCGTCCTCCGCACCGAGGACGGCATCGACGTTTGGCCCGTCGAACGGTTCGTCGACGCCCTCGAGAGGGACGAGTTGTGGCCATGAGCCGCACGTAGTGCCTCGACCGAGACGTGGGCCCCGAACATGCCGGGCCACGCCCTCTCAGTCGGAGCTGTGCTCAACCCTGTCAGAACAGCCCGAGATCACGCACGTGGACCGCATCGTGTTCGGTGTCGCCCCGGCGTGCCGCGACCGTCCACGACAAGTTCACGTCGACGAGCAGCCTCACGCTCCGTTGACGAGAGGCAGCTCACGCTCCTGGACCGCTTCGGCAGCGAACCCGAGCGCGGCGTCGAGGTCCTCGGGCTCGAGATCAGGGAAGTCCGCGAGGATCTCCTCACGCGTCCGCCCGGCAGTCAGCTGCCCGAGCACGGTACTCACCGGATCCGCAACCCCCGGATGCACGGCAACCCGCCCATCTGATCGGGTTGATCGTGATCCGGTCATGCGACATGGCGCCAGGGTACGGGGCGGCCACGGGTGTGGGGTCGGGTTCAACCGGTAATGGGTGCGCTCAACCTGTTCGACGCAGCAAGCCCTGACCTGCCACATGAATCCCAGGGCCTTTGGGCCTCGAAACGCCGACAGCTCCGGCCCGGAAGGCCGGAGCTGTCGGATCGAATTGCGATGACGATGCTGTCCTTGCTGCCCGGCGCGATTGGTGGTCGCCCGTACAGCTCGCCGACGTCGTCGGCCTGTCGTCAGACCGGGAAGGGAAGAGCCGTCGAGACCGGCGTCAAGGTCAACCCATAGGGAGTCGACTTCGACTGATCGGCGGTGCCCCAGTTCTCAAGGCTCACCAGGTGTTGGCCGGCAGGAACGTCGACTCCCGGGAAGTTGACACCGTAGAAATTGAACGTGGTCGAGTCAACCTTCGTGCATTCCGTCGCTCCGTCCCAGGCGTACACGGTGACGTGGACCGCGTGGAAGGGATGCGAGGACGCCAGAGCCATCCTGAGGTGCTGGTACTCGGACGACGACACGTCGTACCACTCGATCTCATTGGACTCCAAGGTCCCGGTGTTGACCGCTCCCAGACTCGGCTGCCCCGGCGCGCATCCACTCGAAGCTTCGCTGGCTGACGGGATGGATGCCAACCCGATGGCCAGGACCAGAGCCGTGAGCACTGAAACACTTCGCTTCGCTCGCATGTGTTCTTCCTCCTCGACGCGACCACCGCCGCGTCCGTCGCAATCGGATCTCGCATAGCCCGATCGCGTGCCCGATCGCGTGAGAGTGGATGGGATTGTCTGTTCGCAGCCGAGCGAACTTCTGGTAATCTCCCTACATGGATGTAGGGCGTCTGAGGAGGACACGACGATGAGCCCAGAGCGAGCAGAGCCGGTGTCCTTGTCGATTGAGGGCTCGGAGCACATCCTGGATCCGATGCGGGTGAAGGTGGCCCGCATGATCGAGATGATGGGGTCGGGGGCTCGCCTCGCCGGGTTCCTCCACGTGGCTCGGTCCCAGCCGGGCCGATGGGCCCGGGGCGAGGAGCGTCCCAATCCGGCGGCGGCGCGGCGGATCAAGGACATCGAGTACCTGTGGGATCGGGCCACCGACGAGATGGCCCCCGAGGACGCCCGGATCTGGCTCGAGTCCGCCAATGCCCATCTCGGAGGGGCCACGCCCCTTACGGTGCTCGAGACTCGGGGCCCCGCGGAGGTCATCGCCGCGCTCGACGCCGAAGCGGCCGGCTCCTACGCGTAAGCGACGACGTGGAGCTGTTCCGTGTCGCCTGGGTCGATCCCGGGCGGTGGAGGCGCCTCTCCCAGAGCGTCGCGGGTCATCCCCTCCATGTGCCCCTCGAGCTGCAGGGGGCGGGGCGCTTCGACAATACCGGCCACTACGCGGCCCTCTACGCCGCCACCGAGCCGGCCGCCGCGATCGGGGAGACCTTCGGGAACCGCCACAGCTGGAGCGAGGTCATGTTCGCGCGCCCCAAGGACGACCTCGTCCGATGTCTGGTCACCTTCGAGGCGCAGGTGCGACTCGTCGACCTCGTCGACCTCGTCGACCTCGACGACCTCGCCACTCTCGACGAGCTGGACCTGCGCCCCTCGGATGTCGTTCGCCGGAACCAGGACCGGACCCAGGAAGTGGCGTTGCGGTTGTGGCGTACCGACCACGAGGACACCCACGGCCTGTGCTGGTGGTCCTACTACCGACCCGAATGGCGGCCGGTGATGCTCTGGTCAAGGAACCTGGGAGACCCGGCGTGGTTCTCCGAGATCGAGGTGGTGGCCGTCGAGCCCCTGCGCATCGACCACCCGGCGGTCAGCCTCGCCGCTTCTGTCCTCCCCAGACGCCTGGAACCGTAGGCCGAGCCGCTCACTGGTCGATGAGCACGCCTGGCCCGGGCCAGGTGATGGCCGTGCATCGAGCGCACCGGTCTGCTCCTTCATCTCCACCCGTCGGGAGAAGTGGCTCCATGCGCCCTTACCGTGACCGCGGAGTTCGGGCCAGGACGCCACACCGCATTGCGGCTGAGAACCGGTGAGTTGTCATTGCCCGATTCGTAAAGCGGGAATGGACACGAGAGGCGGGTTCGCGCTGGTGGCGCATCTGGGCGGACACAAGGGGTTGGCCCCGGCACGTCACCGGGGCCACCCCTCGCGGACTCGTGGAATTCGGCTTGCCTTCAGGTCTAGAGGTCTCCACCTCCCACTTCGACACAGCCGACGGCCGCGGCGAGTTCTCCCACGGTGTGGCCACACGTGTTGTCGCTGTCCGTCGTGTTCGAGGCGCTCCCGGTGCCGCTCACCGCGACGCAGCCCACAGCCCCCGACGGAAGAGGCGGGGACCCGAAGATTCCATTCGAGTTCGCGGAGCCGCATGAGCGATCCGCGTCCTGACTAGCGTCGGCGTCCGATGCCTCGTTGGACGCGTCGCCGTCACCGCTGATCGCGACACACCCGACGGCGAGAGACGCAGCCTGAGCCATGCCGCACGAATTCGAAGCGTCCGTCTGATTGGACGCGTCGCCTGTGCCGCTAATGGCGAGGCAGCCGACGGGCACACCACCAAACAACTGGACGCCCCCACAGGACCACCAGTCAGCCGTATTGGATGCATGTCCCGTACCGCTCACCGCAAGGCAGCCAACGGCCGCACCACCGAAGGTGTTTGCGCACGAGGCACTGCCAGCGCGATTCGATGCGTTTCCTTGGCCGCTTACTGCGATGCAGCCAACTGCGAGGCCAAGGCTGGCGGATCCGCATGACGAACCGAGGCTCGGATCTGAGGAGTTCGACGCATCCCCTCCGGCACTCAGCGCGACACAACCCGCAGAAACCCCGCCAGGTGCACTGGCGGCACCGCATGAGCCTCCCCTTGCGGAGTTCGAGGCACTCCCGGTCCCGCTCGCCGCGACGCATCCGGCCGAGGGCGTGCCGACATTCCCCAGCTCTGGAAGGTTCTCAAATCTTCCGCCACCGCACGAAGAACCACCGCCCGAATTCGCGGCATTGCCGGTGCCGGAGACGGTGATGCAGCTCACGGCCGCGGTGCAGTCGGTTCCGGACGCGTTTCCGACACCTGAGACGGCGAGCGTCTTCGCGCACGCGTCCTGGTCGGCCTGCACGTCGATTTCGTTCTCACAGTCCTTCGCGCCGGAACCGCCGACGCGAACCTGCGCCTCGGCGACCTCGCCGAAGAACGGGACGGTGATCGGCGCCGTGACCCCGAGGATCAGTGCCGTCACCGCCAAGGTGACAATTCGTCGCATGTGTCCGTCCCTTCCTCATTCGTCGATGGCAGTCGTGATCACAACCGCCGCTGCGCATCCCAATCGGATCTCGCATAGCCAGATCGAACGGCTCCGGCCGGTGTGGCCCAGCCACGGTCCCGACCATCAGGCCGGGACCGTGGCTGGGGCGCGTGGTCGAGGTGCCCTCGGCATTTTCAGTTCTGCGGAGCCAGCACCAACCTCAACGCCACGTTCGCTGCGCCAGCCGAATCGTCGCATTGGCCAACAGCCGCGCCGTCCTCGATGACGATCGTTCCGGTGACATCGCGGATTTCACCGGTGGACCTGTTCTCGACGCTCCCGCTGACATCGCCAACACCGTCGGTGAAGTCGACGGCCAAGTCGCTGTTGAAGCGCCAGTCGTGCCCGCCGACGCCCGTGTGCGAATAGATGATCCGAGTGATCTGGTTTGGCGCTTTCGTCAGCGTCCCCTCGCCACATGCAAAGTCGCCGGCGAGGTTCCAGTCGCGCACCGACGTGTGAGCCAAGGGCTGGGAATTCTGCCCCTCAAAGAACGCCCAGAAGAAGAGGTCGTCGAAGACCTCGACGGGGTCGGTCGGGTCGTCGAACGATGGCGGCTCCGGCGATTGCGCCGTGTCAGGAGACCAGGTCAGGCAAGCCTTGTACGGGCCCGCTGGTGTCTGAACGCGGACGTTCTGGTGCTTCCATATCGGGCCTTCCGCCGTGTCCTCGTACCCACCGGTCGCCGTGCAGCCGATCACGATCGGGGTGTCTTCGGTGGGATAAGCGGCCCGAGCCCCGGAGGGCACGACTCCGGCGAACGCCAACGCCACGATCGGCAACATCATCAACAGTCGTCTCATTGCGTCTCTCCTCCATCGCGACGGCGTCCGCCGCATCGGCAAATCTCATCGCAATCGGATCTCGCATAGCCCGATCCACGCGAGGCGACCCGCCGCCGGCACACTGGGTGGCAGCTCGGCCGGGTCCTCCTGGGCCCGAACGATGAGCGCCATCGCAGAGCACGTGGAGCAGCTGTCCTCGCTTCACGCTTGCTGTCTACACAGATATCTGTATAGTTGAGTCGTGCTTCCTGCTGAATCCCCGGGCGGCGATCGAGCGCCCGAGACCCGCGAGTATTCCGTGACCGAGGCGACCCGCCGCGGCGTCGCCGGGTTGGTGTCCGAGGCCGAGGGTGGGACCACCGTGGTCGTCGCCCGCCACCGCCGGCCCGTCGCGGCCGTTGTGAGCATGGAGTATCTGGCCGGCGTGGAGGACCTCCGTGAGGATCTGCGCGATCTCGCGCTCGTGGTGTCCCGCCAGGTCACCGACAGTGGCGCTCGCACCGACTTCGACGAGGTCCTGGCCGCCTTCGGCCACACCCGCGAGTCGCTCGCCGACCTCCCTGACTGAGCAGTCCCGGGTCCGGTCGGCATGCCCCAGACCCGGATCGTCTTCGTCGACGCCGCGCTCGAGGATCTTCGCCGCGTCGGGCCCTCGGTCGCACCCCGCATCCTCAAGAAGATCCTGCTCCTCGAGGCGAACCCACAAGCCGGTGAGCCGCTCGGTGGCGATCTCACCGGCTACCGCAAACTGGTCGTCGGGAACCGCCAATGGCGGGTCGTCTACCGGGTCGACGATCAGGGCGCCGTCGTCGTGTGCGAGATCTGGGCCGCGGGTGCGCGCAGCGACAGCGAGGTCTACACCGAGGCAACCCGGCGGGTCACGGCCGCGGCCGAGGCCGGACCCGAACTCGTCGGTCTCCGAGACACCATCGAACGACTGGGACGAGCAGCCGCCGGCGTCGAAGCACCCGAGGAAGCCGAGGCCGAGCCGGTGCCCGACTGGCTGGCCGATCGCCTCGTCCACACGGTGGGAATGGCACGAGTCGAGGTCGCCGCCCTCGACGCCGAGACCGCCTTCGAACGCTGGGAGCAATACCGGAGTTCACCGCCCGAATGAACCGCTCGCGCCGACGAGTTTCGTGTCGTGCCAGGTTGGGGCGCTGCTCGACCGCACCGCACCCATCACTCGTTGGGGGCGGGTGCCCAGGTTCGAGTCCTGGTGGGGGCGCCGACCTGGACACAACGCGAACTTCCCTCCCTGCAACGCCTGCTCTCCCGCACCGCAGGCGTCTGTCGCAACGAACGAAGAGACCGGCTCGCCGGCGAGGTTGACGACCCTGCGGTAGCTCAGACCTCCGACCGCCGAGTCCGGCGCTGCAATGGCCGAGCGGATCAGGCGATGGCGAGCCGCTCGACTGGCTGACCGGTGAGCTCTGCGATGAGTTCGAAGTCCTTGTCGATGTGGAGGACGGTGAGTTCCGCCAGCTCCGCAGTTGCGGCGATCAGGAGATCCGGGATGGAGGGAGCGCGGTGCTGCCCGCGTTCAGCCAGCAGCGCCTGGATCTCGAACGCACGGTCTTCGATCTTGGGCGTGAGGTACTCCACGGGCATCGACGCAACTGGGGGCCGACCGAACAGGGTGCGGTGATCGGGCCCCGATCGGGCAGAGAAGCCGACCTCCAGGCGGGTGACAGCGCAGATCCGGACCAGCCCGCGCTCGACCCTGACCGCCCACTCCGCCGCGTCGGTGGCGAGGTGAAGTCGCCCGATCGCTGACTTGTCGACGAGCCAGGTGGTCACGACCAGGCGTCGGACATCACGTCGGGGTCATCGAGGTCGGCTGCGAGCTTCGCGACCCGCTCGAAATGCTCGACGCTCACCGGGCCGGCGTCGGGTACACGCTCGCGTTCCAAGGCTCGCCGGAGGTATTCCGTGCGCGAAAGGCCGACGCGCTTCGCCTTGGCGTCGATCGCGGCCAGCACCTCGTCAGGCACGTCGCGGATGAGGATGTCGGTCACAAGCACCTCCGTTGATAGCAGATGATATCAAAGCCGTGGGCGGATCCGGGCTTCGCCGTCGTTGCTGAGGATCACCGTCCCCTGGCTCACGCCGACCCTCTGCCCGGTGGACCGGAAGAGGTCCCCGTTGGGAGTGGGATCCTCGACGACGTCGGTCGGCAACCAGAGGCCGTCATCGTTGCGGTCGAAGAAGTAACCGTAGGGCCCACCATTCCTTCCCCACGACCACAAGCGATGGCCCCGACCGCAGCGGCCGGGGCCATCGCCTCTCACCTGGAGCTGGAGGGGTGGGTCTACAGGTCACCACCTCCGACGTCGACGCACCCGATCGCTACACCGGGAACAGGAAGATGGCTCCCGGGCTCGGCCACCCCACAGCTGTTCGCGCCAGTGGCGGTGTTCGAAGCGCTGCCGGTCCCAGAGACGGCGATACAGCCGACAGCCACACCACCAAGAACCTCCCCGAACGTCGGCTTGCTGCTGCCCTTGGCGTAGCCGCAGCTCTCGGAAGCCGTGGAGCTGTTGCTCGCGTCGCCGTCGCCGCTGACTGCGACACAGCCCACCGAGACGGAATTGGAGCTGGCCCATCCACACTCGCGGGACGTGCTGTTGCTGGTGTTGGACGCGTTGCCAAACCCACTGAGGGCGACGCAGCCTACTCCGACAGCAGCGTGCGTTCTCCCGCAACTTTCCGACGAGTCTTCTCCGCTCTCGTTCGAGGCGTCCCCGCCCCCGCTGATCGCCACACAGCCGAGCGCCACGCCCAGGAAGCCTGACCTACCGCACCTGTGCGCAGTGTTGTTCGAAGCGTCACCCGCGCCGCTCAGCGCCAGACATCCCACGGACGCGCCCTTGAAAAATTTCTGACTTCCGCAAGAACTGCCAACGTCGTTGCTTGCGTTGCCGGTGCCGTTCAGGGCCACACACCCGACAGATCCGCTTGCCCCGCAGGGGCGTTCGCCGCTGTTCGCCGCATCGCCCTGTCCGCTGACCGCGATGCAGTGAACACGAGGAGACTCCTCGAAGTCACACGCATCGTTGGTCGCGTTCCCCGTCCCGCTCACCGCGACTCCGTGACCGGTCGCGGCGGCCCCGACACCACTGACCGCCAGCGCGCTCGCGCAGGCGTCCTGATCGACCTGGACGTCGACGTCGTTCCCGCAGTCCTGCGCCGAGGTATCAGCAATACGAACCTGCGCCTCGGCCACGCCCACCATGAGAGGCACGGTCACCGGGACAGCCACTCCGAAGAGCACGGCCGCGGCCGCCAAAGCTCCTAGTCGCTTCCGTCTCACGTTGATCTCCTTTACTCGTCTACTGGCAATCGGATCTCGCATAGCCCGATCCGTTCGGGACGGCCTTGTGTTGAGGTCGGTGGAGACGTGCCGGATGAGCGTCAGGATCGGCTAGACCTTCCTGTCCGGGGGATGTCCTTGCAGGTCCGCCACTTTGCCGGGGCGGTGATG
>CAZTOV010000074.1:1853-8723 GCA_964615175.1 uncultured Burkholderiales bacterium | reverse complement strand
AGCTGACCTACCTCCTCGAGAACTCCGACGCCGAGGTGCTGCTCTTCCACGGCTCCCTCGCCGACCGGGTCAAGAACGTGCGCGACCAGGCCCCGAACTTGAAGGCCGTGATCCAGGTCGACGACGGCAGCCCCCACCTCGACGGCGCCCTGAAGTACGAGGAGCTGATCGAGGGCCACGAGCCCGCGCCCCGCATCGAGCGCTCGGGCGACGACCTCTACTTCCTCTACACCGGCGGCACCACCGGCATGCCCAAGGCGGTGATGTGGCGCCACGAGGACCTCTTCGACTCGACCATGCCCACCGCGTACCTGCTCCGGGGCAAGACCGCCCCCGAGGACGCCGCCGGCGTGGCCGCCATCGCCGAGGAGCTGGTGGACGCGGGCGACACCGCCGTCCACCTCCCCGCGTCGCCACTCATGCACGGCACCGGCTTCATCACCACCTGCCAGACCCTGACCGGCGGCGGGACGATCGTGACCCTCGAGAACCGGAACTTCGACGCCCACGAGCTGTGGTCGGTCGTGCAACGCGAGGGCGTCAAGCAGATGGCGATCGTCGGCGACGCCTTCGCGAAGCCGATGCTGGCGGCCCTCGAAGAGGCCGAGGAACGAGGCGAGCCCTACGACGTCTCCCCGGTCCAGCTCATCATCAGCTCGGGGGTCATGTGGACGGCCGAGATCAAACAGGCCCTCCAGGAGCGGGGCGACATGATCCTCTACGACGCGCTGTCGGCCAGCGAGGGCATCGGCTTCGCCACTCAGGTCACGGCGCCCGGCTCCGACGTGAAGACCGCCAAGTTCATGGTCGGAGCGAACACCAAGGTGTTCACCGACGACGGCGAGGAGGTCGAGCCCGGCTCGGGCGAGATCGGGATGCTGGCGGTCGGCGGCGCCATCCCGCTCGGCTACTTCAAGGACGAGGCCAAGACCGCCGAGACGTTCCGCGAGATCGGCGGGAGCCGCTACTCGATCCCCGGCGACTACGCGACCGTGGAAGTCGACGGCGCGGTCACCCTCCTCGGCCGAGGCTCGGTGTGCATCAACACCGGAGGCGAGAAGGTCTACCCCGAAGAGGTCGAGGAGGCGGTCAAGGCGCACCCGGCCGTGCTCGACTGCACGGTGGTCGGCCTCGCCGACCAGAAGTGGGGCGAGGCGGTCACCGCCGTCCTCAGCGTGAAGGATGGCGAGAGCGTCGACGACGCCGAGATCCTCGAGACCGTCCGCGGCCGGCTGGCCGGCTACAAGCGCCCCAAGAACCTGGTGGTCGTCGACGAGATCAGGCGGGGGCCGTCGGGCAAGGCCGACTACCAGTGGGCCAAGTCGGCGGCCGAGAAGGACCTGGCGAGCCGCTGACTCCCGAGACGCCGCCCACCGGGCGACTCCTCCGCCGCGGCCTCACCCTCGCCTGTCCGGTGTGCGGGCGCCGGGGCCTGTTCCGGCGGTGGTTCTCGATGGTCGAGCGGTGCCCGCGGTGCGGGTTCCGTTTCGAACGCGAGGACGGACACTGGGTCGGCTCGTTGGGCTTCAACACCGTGATCTCGTTCGGCGCCCTGCTGCTCACCATCGTGATCGGCGTGGTGATGACCGCGCCCGACATCGCCGTGGTGCCCCTGACGGTCGCCGCCGTCGCCGTCGCCGTCTTCACGCCGCTGGCGATGTTCCCGTTCTCGCGCACGCTGTGGAGCGCCGTCGACCTGATGATGCGGCCCCTCGAGGACCGCGACTTCCCCGGGGAGTCGTCCCCCGGGTGATCACGCGTCGATGCCCCCGGCACCAGCCGGGGGCATCACACGAGAGTACGAAAGGTCGTGGGTGGACCTACTTCTTCTTCTTGGACCCACCCTTGCTCTTGCTCTTGGTCACCTTGGCGAGGACGTCGCGACCCTGGAGGATCAGCAGGTCTTCACCGTCGATGCTGATCTCGGTGCCGCCGTACTTCGAGTAGACGACGAGGTCGCCGACTTCGAGGTCGAGCGGGATGATGTCGCCGGTGTCGTCGGAGCGACGGCCGGGGCCGACGGCGAGGACCTCACCCTCCTGGGGCTTCTCCTTGGCGGTGTCGGGAATGACGAGACCGCTGGCCGTGGTCTCTTCCGCCTCGCTCGGCCGGACCACGATGCGGTCCTCAAGAGGCTG
Source organism: uncultured Burkholderiales bacterium (assembly GCA_964615175.1). Lineage (GTDB taxonomy): Bacteria > Actinomycetota > Acidimicrobiia > IMCC26256 > JACPCJ01 > CAZTOV01. Next base: position 6,585 of record CAZTOV010000074.1, on the reverse strand, counting down.
CAGGTTCATCGATGTACCCCTCCTGGTGGGCAGAATCGGTAACGGTCGACGACGTTGCGCCGACCGGTGACTGATCTGTTCGCTGAGCCATGTTTTAGCACTCTCCAGCAACGAGTGCTAAGCGGGCGACGCCCTTCATGCCAACGAAGCAAACCGCAGGCCGGGGTCAACTCCACCTGACAGGGGGGTGGGGCCCTCGCGCTCGAGGACCTGGTGGGCGGCGGCGGCGATCATGGCCCCGTTGTCGGTGCACATCGCGGGGCTCGGGAGCACGGGGCGCCGGCCGGTGCGCTCGGCCTCGTCGAGCACCCGTTCGCGGAGTCGGCTGTTGGCGGCGACGCCCCCGCCGATCACCACCGTGGGCACGTCGAGGTCGTCGGCGGCGCGGAAGAGTTTGGCCACCAGCACGTCGACGGCCGCCTCCTGGAACGACGCCGCCAGGTCGCACAGCTCCTGCTCCCCCAGCCCGTCGAGGCCGTCGTCGCCCTGCTCCTCGAGGTGCACCAGCACGGCGGTCTTGAGTCCCGAAAACGAGAAGTCGTAGGCCTCGTCGAGCATCGGACGCGGGAACGACACCGCCGAGGGGTCGCCCGACGCGGCCATCCGATCGATGACGGGACCACCCGGGTAGCCGAGGCCGAGCAGACGGGCCACCTTGTCGAAGGCCTCGCCGGCGGCGTCGTCGACGGTCTCGCCCAGCACCCGGTAGCGGCCGTGATCCTCCATGTGGACGACCATGGTGTGACCGCCGGAGACGAGCAGCACCACCATCGGCGGGGCGAGATCGGGCTCCTCCAGGAACGCCGCGTACAGGTGCCCCTCCATGTGGTTGACGCCGACGTAGGGGATCCCGCCGGCGAGCGCCAGGGCCTTGGCGGCGCTCACCCCCACCAGCAACGCACCGGCGAGCCCCGGCCCGGAGCACGCCGCCACCGCGTGGAGGTCGTCGAGTCGGAGGCCCCCCTCGACGAGGGCCTCGGCCAGCACCGCGTTGACCACGTCGACGTGGGCACGTGACGCCACCTCGGGCACCACGCCCCCGAACCGGGCGTGGAGATCCACCTGGCTGGCGACCACCGAAGCCATGACGTCGTAGCCGGCGGCGACGAGGCCGACCGCGGTCTCGTCGCACGACGTCTCGATACCGAGGATCGGGCGAGTCGAGGGACTCACCACTCGTCCTCCAGCTCGAGCAGCGTGGTGCCGGGAAGCGACGCTTCGACGGAGTTCAACCGCCGCCGGTATCCCGGGGTCTCGATGTCGTCGGCCCACATCACCAGCGCGTCCTCGTTCGTCTCCTGGTAGTAGTTCTTCCGGATCCCGACCGGCGCGAAGCCGAACCGCCGGTACAGCGCCTGCGCCCGCTGGTTGGCCACCCGCACCTCGAGGGTGAGGCTCGTGGCCCCCCGGCGGATGGCGTCGTGGGCGAGCACGAGCAGGAGCCGGGTGGCGATCGCCCGCCCCTGCCAGTCGGGGTCGACGGCGATGGTCGTCACGTGACCGTCATCGTCGCTCAGCATCAGCCCGGCGTAGCCGACCACGTGCCGGCCCGTCTTGGCGACGAAGTACGAGCGCGTCGACGAGAGCGCCAGCTCGCTCAGGAACAGCGACATGCTCCACGGACGGGGATAGACCTCGGCTTCGATGCGGAGCACCGACTTGAGGTGACGCCGATTCATGGGCGCGATCGCCACGTCGAGCGCGGGAACGCCCTCGCCGGCGGGTTCACGGGTGGGGTCAGTGGCCATCAGCGGGCTCCGCTACGGGCATCCCAGGCGACCTCGGCGTCGCTCTTGCGCAGGTACAGGGGCTCGACCTCGACGGGGCGCACGAACTCCTCGAGCCGGAAGCGCTCGGCGGCCAGCTCGACCAGGGCGGCCGGGCTGGGCCACGCGAACGTGGCCGGCGCGAACTCGGTCCGGTCGACCCGTTGCAGGGCCTCACGGTAGGCAAGGGCGCCGTCGCCGGCCAACAACAGCTCCTCGCCGGTTGCCATCAGTTCGGCGACGATGTCGTCGGGATGGCCGACGGCGTAGTCGCTGACCCGCTGGAGGCCACCCGGCACGGGGAGGTAGCGGGCGTGGTACAGCTCACCTCGCCGCGCGTCGAGCAGGGCGACGACGGTGCGGTCACTGAATTGGAGCGGGTAGGCGACCAGGTCGAGGCTGGCGATGGGCACCACGGGGATGGCGAGCGCCTGCGCCAGGACCTTGGCGGTGGTGACGCCCACCCGCAGCCCGGTGAACAGCCCGGGGCCGATGCCCACGGCCACGGCGGCGAGGTCATCGAGGGAGGCGTCCGCGGATCGGAGCAGGCGCTCGACGGCCGGCGCCAGCTCTTCGGCGTGCCGGCGACCGCGTCCGAGACGGATCTCGCCGCGGATGCCGGCGTCGGAGCCGAGCGCCACACCCACCTGATCGGTGGCGGTGTCGATGCCGAGGATCAGCACGGGTCAGCCCTCCTCCCACCGACCGAGCGCCGCGGTCAACGCCCCGGCCCGCTCCCGCCACGCGACGCCGGTCGGCGTCACGTCGATCTCCCTGACCTCGGCCGACGTGCGGTGGAGGCGCAGGTCGAGGCGGTCGCCGGGAAGCATCGGAACGACGCGATCGCCCCACTCGATCACGGTCACCCCCCGCGAGTCGACCACCTCCTCGAATCCGAGATCGTGCAGCTCCTGGAGATGGTCGAGGCGGTAGACGTCGACGTGGTGGAGCGGGAGGCGGCCGTCCTCGTACACGCGCACGATCATGAACGACGGCGACGTCACCCGGGCCTCGACGCCCAGGCCTCGGGCGATTCCCTGGGCCAGGGCGGTCTTCCCGGTCCCCAGGTCGCCGGCCAGCACCACCACGTCGGCGGCGTCGAGGACGTCGGCGAGGGCGACGCCGATGGCGCGGGTGTCTCCGACGTTCTCCGAACGCAACCGCATGAGCGTTCCCGTCACCCCGCGGCGCGAGCCAGCGCGCGCTTGGCGACCACGAAGTCGGCTCGCATCTGGGCCAGCGCCTCGCCCCGGCCTCGGAGCACCGCCGCCGGGTGGAACGTCGGTACGAGCACGGCATCGCCACCGAGGAACGGGAACTTCTGGCCCCGGATCTTGGTGATCCCCTGCTTGGTGCCCAGGAGCCGTTTGGTGGCCACGTTCCCCAGCGTCACCACCACCCGGGGCCGGATGTGGGCGAACTGCCCTTCGAGGTACTCGTGGCATGCGTCCATCTCGTCGGGCTTCGGGTCGCGGTTGTTGGGCGGACGGCACTTCACCACGTTGGCGATGTAGACGTCGGCACGGATCATCCCGAGGTCCTCGATCAACCGGGTGAGGAGCTGGCCGGCGCGGCCGACGAACGGCTCACCCTGGAGATCTTCGTCGCGACCCGGCCCCTCGCCGACGAACATGAGGTCGGCGTCGGTGTCGCCGACCCCGAACACCACGTTGGTGCGACCTTCGGAAAGTCGGCACTTCGGGCACGCCATCGCCTGGTCGTGCAGCTCGTCCCAGCCCAGGGAGACCTCGGCCCGGGCGAACAGCTCGTTGTCGCCTTCGGTACTCACGCCCGTCAGCCTCTCACGGCCTGCCGGATCGCATCTGCCGTGGCGTCGGCCGCGGCGACGGTGAGCGCGTCCACCGAGGATTCGACCTCCCCCGTCGCGAGGGCGACGGCGAAGTCGCCGTCGAAGCGGGTGTGGGTGGGGCGGAGGGCCCGGGCGAACCCGTCGTGGGCCGCCGCCGCCAGCAACGCACACCCGGCCTTGTCGAGACGGGCGTCGGTGGCGACCACGACGAGGGTGGTGTTGGTGGCGTCCCCCGTCGGCGGAGGCCCGGCCGAGCCGTTGTCGCCCTTCCCGCCGGCGAGGACCGAACCGTCGTCGTCGATCACGTCGCCGAAGGCGTTGACGACGGCGAGGGCGCCGACGACGGCGCCGTTCGCGGAGATCGCCACGCTCCCGACGCCCCCGGGAGCCGGCACTGCTCCCGTCCAACTGCCGACCGTGGCCCCGGCTCCACCGCCGAACCGACCGGTCTCGAGGGGATCGCCCCGCTCGGCCGCCTCGGCGGCCGCGCGACCTTCGGCCGCCCCCGGTGGCGGTTGCCGGGCCGTCACCAGGTCGAAGATGCAGCCGCCCACGACGATCGGGACGGGTCCGGCGGCGGTCGGATGACCCTGCCCACGCTCGGCGAGGAACTGCACGACCCCGTCACACGACGCCAGCCCGAAGGCCGACCCGCCGGAGAGCACGACCGCGTCGACGCGCTCGACCAGGGTTCCCTTCTCGACCAGGGCGCTCTCGCGGGTTGCCGGTGCTCCGCCGCGCACCTCGCCGGCACCGACGCAACCGTCGGGGGCCAGGACCACGGTGACGCCGGTGGCCTCGCCGGTCCAGTGGCCGGCTCGGATTCCCGGGACCTCGGTGATCAACCCGCCGCTCCCCGGTACCGTCTCGGCACGCGGGCACTGATGCCGCAGGTGATCTCGTAGCCGATGGTGTCGAGGTGCTCGGCCCACTCGTTGGCGGTGATCTCGTGTTCGCCCTGGCGCCCGATCAGCACCGCCTCGTCGCCGACGCTCACGGGGTCGTCACCGCAGTCGACCATGAACTGGTCCATCGTCACGGTTCCGGCGATCGGCCGTCGCCGACCGCCGATGAGGACCTCTCCCCCCGCCAGCCCGAGTCGGCGCGGCACCCCGTCGCCGTACCCGAGGGGCAGCACCGCGATGGTGGCGTCGCC
>CAZTOV010000074.1:0-1753 GCA_964615175.1 uncultured Burkholderiales bacterium | reverse complement strand
AGCGGGTCGGCGTGTCCCGACGCGGCGACCGCCTCGGCGAGCGCGTCGATCCACCGTTCGCGGTAGACGACCGGCACCAAGCGGTTCGCGACCACGGCGTCGGCCGCCGACGGCAGCGGCTCGGAGAGCACCATCACGGGTGTGTCGATCTCGGCCTCGCGCAGCTCGATGCCCTCCTCGACGGTCGCCACGCCGAGCCAGTCGGCCCCGGCGTCGAGCGCCGCGCGAGCGACCGGGACCGCGCCGTGCCCGTAGGCATCCGCCTTCACCACGGCCATGAACGCGGCGTCGCCGGCCAGCGCAGCCAGGGTCTCGACGTTGGCGCGCAGCGCCCCCAGATCGATCTCGGCGACCGCCGACCGGTAGCTCACGCCGCCGTTCCTCGCACCCGGGCCAGGGTCCGCGGCAACGCTTCGATGAGGTCGCCGGCCACCAGGCCCTCGGTCCCGGCATCGGGAGCGGCCGCGCCATGGAGCCAGGCGCCGGCCGCGGCAGCTTCGAACGCGTCGACCCTCTGCGCCAACAGGCCGGCGATGATCCCCGAGAGCACGTCGCCGGTTCCGGCAGTGGCGAGCCAGGGGCCGCCCGTCGTGTTCAGCACCGCACGCCCCGACGGATCGGCGATCACCGTGGTCGAGCCCTTGAGCAACACCACCGCGCCGATCTCGGCGGCCAGTTCCCGGCACGCGAGGAGCCGGTCGGGGCCGATCTCGCCGCCGATCAAGCGGGCGAACTCGCCGGTGTGGGGGGTGAGCACCGTGGGGGCGTCGCGATCGCGGACGGGGCCGAGGTCGCCGGCGAGGGCGTTGAGCCCGTCGGCATCGACGAGCACCGGAACCGCAGCTTCCGCCACCAGGGTGCGGACCGCCGACACCGTACGGTCGTCGGTCCCCAGACCGGGGCCGATGGCCATCGCCCGGAACCGCTCGAGGTCGTCGAGCACCTCCTTGGCCGCCGGCTCGTCGAGGGCGCCCGCTGAGGTGGCCGGAAGCGCCCGGGTGACGACCTCGCTCCCCGAGGCCCGGGAGGCCATCGGTTCGCCGGGAACGCCGAGGACCACGATCCCGGCCCCGGCCCGGAGCCCGCTGCGCCCGACCAGGGCGGCAGCGCCGAGCATCCCGACCTGGCCCGCTACCACGAACAGACCCCCCGCCGACCACTTGTGGGCATCGACGTCACGGGTGGGCAGCAGCAGGGAGACGTCCTCGTCGTCGAGGTGGTAGGCGGGTTCGCCGGGCGCTCGCGCCACATCGATGCCGATCGGCTCGACCCGGATGCTTCCCGCGTGGGTCGCCCCGGGCTGGAGCAGCAGCCCGGTCTTGACGGTGGCGAAGCACACCGTGGTCGCGGCGTGGACGGCGACACCCTCGACCGCGCCCGTCGTCCCGTCGACTCCGGTGGGGATGTCGCAGGCGACCACGGGCGCGCCGCTGACGGTCATGGCTTCGGCGGCGGCGGCCGCATCGCCCTCGAGCGTGCCCCGGAAGCCGGTCCCGAGCATGGCGTCGACCGCCGCGTCGGCCCGGGCGAGGGATCGCACGAGCGCCTCGCGGTCGACGCCATCCTCCAACTCGAACACCTCGGTCCGCACGCCCCACTGCCGGAGGACACGGGCCGCGACGAGCCCGTCGCCCCCGTTGTTGCCCTTGCCGCACACGAGCACCACGCGACGCCCGTAGGTGCCGCCGAGGAGGTCTCTCACGGCGCGCGCGAGCCCCCAGCCGGCTCGCTCCATCAACACTTCGAGAGGCGT
>CAZTOV010000073.1:0-8840 GCA_964615175.1 uncultured Burkholderiales bacterium | reverse complement strand
GGAGCCGGATCAGCCGTAGGTGTGGAAGCCCCCGCCCGACTTGCGGCCGAGCTTGCCCTCCTCGACCAGCTTCTGGAGCGTCTCGGCCGGGGCGTAGTTGTCGTCGCCGAGGCCCTCGTGGAGCGCCTCGATGATCGACAGCGACGTGTCGAGGCCCACCAGGTCGAGCAGCTCGAACGGTCCCATGGGGAAGCCGCAGCCGTCCTTCATGGCGGCGTCGACGCCCTCGCGGGTGGCCACGCCGTCCTCGACCAGCTTCACAGCGTTGTTCAGATAGGGGAAGAGGAGCGCGTTGACGATGAATCCGGCGCGGTCGTTGACCTCGACCGGGTTCTTCCCGCAGTTCTCCGCGAAGCCGACGGCGGTGCCGACGGTGTCGTCGCTGGTGTCGGGGGTGCGCACGACCTCGACGAGCTTCATGACCGGCGCCGGGTTGAAGAAGTGGACGCCGCACACCCGGTCTGCCCGGTTCGTGGCCTTGCCTAGCTCGGTGACCGACAGCGTCGAGGTGTTGGTGGCGAGGATGCCCCCGTCCTTGACGATCCCGTCCAGCTCCTTGAAGAGCTCGCGCTTCACGTCGATCTCCTCGACCACCGACTCGAGCACGAGGTCGCAGTCGGCGAGGTCGTTCAGTTCGCTGGTCGTGCTGAGGCGGGCCAGGGCGGCGTCGCGGTCGGCCTCCTCGAGCCGGCCCTTCTCGACCTGCTTGGCGAGCGACTTCTCGAGCGCCGCCACGGTCTCGTCGGCCGTCTCCTGCTTGCGGCTCCGGAGCACGACGCCGTAGCCGGCCTTGGTTGCCACCTCGGCGACGCCGGATCCCATGATCCCGGAGCCGATGATGCCCACACGTTCGATCGCCATCAGGTCCACCTCTCTGGTCTTGGCGGGAGTGGCGTGATGGTAACGGGGCATCTCGATCGCGCTCCATTGGGGCGCCCCACCGGGCAGGTACGCTCCGGCTCATGAGCGAGGAACAACGCGGCCATCTGGCCCTCATCGGTGGCGAGGAGTTCGACGACGCCTGCAAGGAGGTCGATCGGCACCTCATCGAGGCGTCGGGTGCCGACGAGGTGCTGGTGCTGCCCACGGCGGCGGCCTTCGAGAGCCCGGGCAAGGTGGTCGAGCAGGCCGAGGCCCACCTCGGCGACCTCGGGGTGAACGTGTCGCACGTGATGGTGCTCCACCACGCCGAGGCCGATGACGACGACGCCGTGGCCGCGGTCGGCAAGGCTCGCTTCATCTACCTGCCGGGTGGGTCGCCGATGCACCTGCGTTCGGTGCTGGTCCAGTCGAAGCTGTGGGACGCCATCCAGGATGCCCACCGCGCCGGCGCCACCCTGGCCGCCTCCGGCTCGGGCGCGGTGGTGTTGTGCAATCCGATGATCGACCCCCGCGGCGGTGCCTACACGGTGGGGTTGGGCCTGGTGTCGAACATGACGGTCTTCCCTCACCACGACACGGTGCCCGAGCACCTGTGGGAGCGGGCCGTCGACCTGCGTCCGGCCGAGACCGTGCTGGTGGGCCTCGACGAGCACACCGCTGCCGTGCGCGACCCCGACGGCACGTGGCAGGTGGTCGGTCCCGGGAAGGTCACCCTCGACACCGCCGACGGCTCCGAATCCCACGCCGCCGGCCCCCTCCCCTCCCTCACGATCTGACCACCAGCCGAACTTTGGGGGCGGGTACCCCTTATCGGGGGTCGGGAAAGCAAAGTTCGGCGGGCGCTTCAGACCTCGTCGACGGTCACCGACGTGATGAAGACGGGCTGGCCGGGAGTCTGGCTTCCCGGGGTCTCGAACGCCTCGATGCGCTGGGCGATCTCGAGACCCTCGACCACCGTTCCGAACTTGATGAAGTCGTTCGGCAACTGCGTGCCGTTCGGGCCCGTCACCACGAAGAACTGCGAGCCGCTCGTGCCCGGGTCGCTGCCGGAGTTGGCGTAGACGAGGTCGCCGAGGGCGTAGGGGGTGTCGGGCACGTCGTCGGCGGAGCCGAATTGGTAGCCGGGCCCGCCGGTGCCGTCGCCGACGGGGTCGCCGCCCTGGATCACGAAGTCGGTCACCACCCGGTGGAACGTGAGCCCGTCGTAGAAGCCCTCACGGGCGAGGAACACGAAGTTGTTGACGCCCGCTTCGGACACGGCCTCGGCCGAGGGGTCCATCTCCACCACGATGTCGCCGCACGAGGTGGCGATGGTGGTCCGGTAGGTGGCATCGGGGTCGATGACCGTGTCGGGCGGTGCCTCGAACGCCGGCTTCTCGGCTCCCGCGCCCTCGGGCGGCTCCGACGAGCACTCGATGGCCGCCAGCTCGGGAGGGAGGGTCGTGGTGGCCGCCGGGTCGGTTGTCACCGTGGGAGCGGTCGACGGGTCGCCGTTGCCCCCACCGAACACGGCGGCGGCCACACCGCCGACGAGCGCCGCCACCAGGGCGACCGCGATCACGCGGGCGCCGATGCGCCGGCGCCGTTGACGGCGCCACGAGGCGTAACGCGCCTCCTTGGCGCGCTCCTTGTTGGCCTGTTTGCGGGCTCGACGATCAGCCTTCGACACGAAGGCGGAGTGTAACGGCGCAGTACCCTGCACTCTTGGAGCGCCCCGGGTGTTCTCTTGACCTCGACCTCGATTTCCAAGACGTCCTGCAGCCATGAGCCTCATCGTCCAGAAGTACGGCGGCACCTCGGTAGCCGATCCCGAACGCATCCGCGAGGTGGCCGCTCACATCGTGCGGGGCAAGCGGGCCGGCAACGACGTGCTGGCGGTGGTCTCGGCCATGGGCGACACGACCGACGAGTTGGTCGAACTGGCCGACCAGGTCTCGCCCCGCCCGCACCCCCGCGAGCTCGACATGCTCCTGACCGCGGGTGAGCGCATCTCGATGGCGCTGCTGTCGATGGCCATCAACGACCAGGGTGAGCCCGCACAGTCGTTCACCGGCTCGCAGGCGGGGATCGTCACCGACACCAGCCACGGGCGGGCGAAGATCGTCGACGTGCGGGCCGACCGGCTGCGCCAGTCGATCGGCGAGGGCAACGTCGTGATCGTGGCGGGCTTCCAGGGCGTCTCGACCGACTTCGACATCACGACGTTGGGCCGAGGTGGCTCCGACACCACCGCGGTGGCACTCGCTCACGTGCTCGGCGCCGAGGTGTGTGAGATCTACACCGATGTCAGCGGCGTCTTCACCGCGGACCCCCGCGTCGTGTCCGACGCCCGCAAGCTCGCCGGCGTCTCCTACGAGGAGATGCTCGAAATGGCGGCGACCGGCGGCCGGGTGCTGGCGCTACGGTCGGTGGAGTTCGCCCGTAACTACGACGTGCCGCTCCACGTACGCTCGAGCTTCACCTGGGAACCGGGTACGTGGGTTCGCCCCGCCAGCGAGAGAGGAACGGACTCTGCCGTGGAACAAGCCATCATCTCAGGCGTGACGCACGATACGAGCGAGGCCAAGCTGACCATCGAGCGGGTGCCCGACAAGCCCGGCATCGCCGCTCAGGTCTTCCGGACCCTCGCCGACGCGGGCGTCAACGTCGACATGATCGTGCAGAACGTCTCGCACGAGGGCACCACCGACATCTCGTTCACGGTGCCGAAGGAAGATCTCGACAACGCCGGCGGCGTGGTGGCGCAGCTCGTGAGCGACATCGGCGCCGGCGGCTCGCAGAGCGACACCGAGATCGGGAGGGTCTCGCTCGTCGGCGCCGGCATGAAGACCCACCCCGGTGTGGCGGCTCAGATGTTCGAGGTGCTGGCCGACGAGGGAATCAACATCGAGATGATCTCCACCTCGTCGATCCGGATCTCGATCGTGGTGCACGACTCCGACGTCGAACCCGCCGTGCGGGTGCTTCACCAGACCTTCGGGCTCGGCTCCCCCGGCGGCGTCGTCGTCGGCGAGGAGACTGCCTGATGGCGAACGTGGGAGTGGTGGGAGCTACGGGGCTGGTGGGCTCCGAGATGCTGCGGCTGCTCGCCGAGCGGTCGTTCCCCATCGACGAGCTGCGGGTGTTCGCCTCGGCCCGGTCGGCGGGCAAGAAGCTGTCGTGGGCCGACCGTGAGATCGAAGTCGAAGAGGCAGCGACGGCTGACTTCTCGGGTCTCGACATCGTCCTGTTCTCCGCCGGGGGCGGCACCTCCCGCGAGCTGGCCGAGAAGGTCGCTGCCGCGGGGGCGACCGTCGTCGACAACTCGTCGGCGTGGCGGAAGGACCCCGAGGTGCCGCTGGTGGTCTCGGAGGTCAACCCCGAGGCCCTCGACGAGATCCCCAAGGGCATCGTCGCCAACCCCAACTGCACGACGATGGTCGCCATGCCGGTCCTGGCGCCGCTCCACCGCGAGTCGGGCCTCCGGCGGATGATCGTGTCCACCTACCAGTCGGTGTCGGGTTCCGGCGCCGCCGGCGTCCAGGAGCTCGACGAGCAGGTGCGCAAGGCCGCCGACGACGCCTCGGCGCTGGCGCGCGACGGTCGGGCGGTGGAGATGCCCGAACCGTCGAAGTTCCACGCCCCCATCGCGTTCAACGTGATCCCGTTGAACTTCGAGGTGGCCGACGACGAGGGCTACACCGACGAGGAGCTGAAGCTTCGCGACGAGACCCGCAGGATCCTCGGGATTCCCGCTCTCGCCGTGTCGGGAACCTGTGTGCGGGTGCCGGTGTTCACCGGGCATGCGCTGTCGATCAACGCCGAGTTCGAGCGCCCGATGGCGCCCGACCGGGCCATGGAGCTGCTCTCCGACGCTCCCGGAGTGGTGATCCGCGAGATCCCCACCCCGCTCGAGGCCGCGGGTACCGACCCGTGTTACGTCGGCCGGGTCCGTCGGGATCCCACCGTCGAGCACGGGCTGGCGCTGTTCGTCACCGGCGACAACCTGCGCAAGGGCGCCGCCCTCAACGCCATCCAGATCGCCGAGCTCCTCCTCGAGCGCGCCTGATACAACAGGCCCCCCGGGTCGGACCGTCGTTCGTCCGACCGGCGATAGACGGCCACCGGCGAGCCGACGAGATGTCGGCGGGGAGGAAACATGCCGATCCTGGGGTCCGAGCACGACACCGCGCACGAGGTCGAGACCGACGAGGCGTGGTCGGAGTCGTATTACTTCAACGGCTACGACCCGGTCACCGACACCGGCATCTTCACCCGCATCGGGGTCCGACCGAACGAGGGCACGATGGATGTCGGTCTCTCGGTGTGGCTGCCGAGCCAGGGGTTGGCCGAGTACCGCTTCGTCCGCGACCAGCACGAGATGGTCGACACGGTGCTCGAGGTCGGCGGCGTGCGCTACGAGATGCTCGAGCCCATGCGCACGTGGCGTATCACGGCCGACGCCGAGGCCCAGGCCGACGGTGCTGCGGTGCCGATCGGGCTCGACCTCACCTTCGATTCCCTGATTCCTGCCGTGGGCGTCGACGCCACCAAGAAGCCGTCGCAGGGCGCCAGTGCCCAGACGGCGGCCTCGGTGGGGAAGGGACATCTCGAGCAGGCGGGTCGTTGGACCGGCACCCTGACGGTCGACGGTGACGTGCACGAATGGGGCGACGCCCGGGGCAACCGCGACAAGTCGTGGGGCCCTCGCCGCTGGGGTGGACCCAAGATGTGGCGGTGGTTCTCGATCAACCTCGGCGGCCCGTCACCCGACGACATGGTCCATTTCGGCGGCATCCGCATCGGCACCGATGCCGGCGACCTCAGCCGGGGCTGGGTCTGGATGGACGGCGAGCACGCCAGCATCCGCGAGTGGCGGGTCAAGACCGAACTGGCCGACGACGGCCTCACCCACGAGATCTGCCACGTCACCGCGGTCGACAAGAAAGACCGTGAGCACGAGCTCCGGGCCGACGTGATGCGCGTCGCCAACATCGGATACGGCCGTACCGGCACCGTGGTCAACGAGGGCCTGGCTCGGTGGTCGCTCGGAGACCGCAACGGCTATGGCATCGCCGAGTACCTCCACCAGCTCGACGACGGCGGGCGGCCCGTGGTGCCGATCGAGTAGCGCCTCAGTTCGACGACGGATCGACCGGGTAGTGGGCCACCAGCCGGTAGTCGCCGCCCTGGCGGCGGAGGACCCGCTGCCACAGCGTGCCGGGATCGGAGTCGAAGGGGTCGCCGGGGAGGGCGTCGACGACGATCCAGTCGTCGTGGTCGGCCTCGCCCTCGAGTTGACCCGGACCCCAGCCGGAGTAGCCGGCGAAGAGGCGCAGGTGCTCGACGCCCGGTGCGACCAGCGCGGGGTCCTGGGCGAGGTCGAGGCTCGCCACGCCGGGGACGAGCGGCTGGACGCCGGGAACGTCGTCGGCTCCGGAGCGGGGGGCGGCGAGACACACGGCCGCTTCCGGCTGCACCGGCCCACCGACGAAGACGACGCCCGGCGCGCAGCTCAGCTCGCTCCATTCGTCGAGGACGTCGGCCACCCGCGTGTCGCTCGGACGGTTGATCACGATGCCGACGGCACCCTCGGCGTCGTGTTCGAGGATCAGCACGACGGTGCGGGCGAAATTGGGATCGCCGAGGTCGGGCCCGGCGACGAGCAACTTGCCGGTGTACGGGTCACGGAACTCGCTCACGGGCCCGATCATGGACCCTCGGAGCGTTCTGCGTCAGATGGGCGGTCGCCGAGGAGGTAGCGGGGTCCCGTGCCGAGCGCCGCCGCCCCGTCGTCGGGGTTGAACAAGCCGCAGGTGGCGAGCGAGAGGCATCCGCACCCGATGCACGAGTCGAGTTGGTCGCGGATCCGCTCGAGGAGGGCGATCCGCTCGTCGAGGAGAGGTCGCCACGTTCGCGACAGCTTCGACCAGTCGTCGGCGGTCGGGGTGCGAGCCGCCGGGAGCGTGGCCAACGCGTCGCGGATGTGGTCGAGGCTGAGGCCCACCCGTTGGGCCACCCGGATGAACGCCACCCGTCGCAGCACGTCGCGGGCGAACCGGCGCTGGCCGCCGTCGGTGCGACCGGCGTCGATGAGCCCCTCGGACTCGTAGAAGCGCAGGGCCGAGGTGGCGACACCGGTGCGATCGGCGACCTCTCCGATGGCGAGTGGGTGATCGGTCACGGCACGAGATTACCCCTTGACTTCAAGTGAACTTGAAGTCTTACGGTGCCGACGATGACCGCAAGGACCCTGCACCGAGCGAGCGAAGGGAACGAGACCGATGTATCTCGAGCACGTGAACCTCACCGTCCGCGACGTGGACCGCGCCACCGCCTTCTACCGGGACCTGTTCGGGTTCCACGTGCGGTGGAAGGGCGAGACGATGAACGGTCTGGCCGCGGCGCACGTGGGTGACGACCGCCAGTACCTCGCGATCTTCGAGGCGGGCACCGACGGTGATGTCGACCACGACTACACGCGGCCCGGTGTGAACCACTTCGGCTTCGTGGTCGACGACCTCGACGCGGCCAAGGTCCGCCTTGCCGAAGCGGGAATCGCGGTGAAGTTCGAGGCCGACTACGAGCCCGGCCGGCGGCTCTACTTCCACGACCCGGACGACCACGAGATCGAGCTGGTCGAGTACTGAGTGTTCCGAGTCGGGACACGAGGTCGGCTCGGGCCCTACCTGTGCTCCTGCCCACATTGACCTTGGTCACGGGTATTCATAGGCTGAAGGTCTCACCTTCTGTACGTTCAGTCCGAGGGTTCGAGAGCGGCCGGGGGGGTCGGGCGTATGCCGAGGAGTTCTTCGCCGCCGGGCGAATCACCCGGTCGGTCACAGGACGATGTCGAGGGTAGAAGGGCGCCCGTCGGCGTCGCCGAGGTTTCCGTTGACCGTACGCACGAGGCGACCGTCATCCGGGTGTCGGGCGAGATCGACCTCTATACGAGGGATCTCCTGCGCGCCGTGCTCGACGATTGTGTCGCTTCCCGTGCCGAGCGGATCGTCGTCGACCTCGGGGCGGCCGAGTTCATCGACACCGGCGGGCTCAGCCTCATGGAGCAGTACGCCCGCAAGCTCGACGACGACGATCGCGTGCTGACGATCCGCGGTGCCGGCAACTTCACGCTCAAGCTCATGGAGATCCTCTCCATCGACGGGCGCCTACGCATCGAACGCGACGAAACCTGAGCGCTCGTCAGCGATCAGTCGGGGTGCGCGTGCTCGTGGACCTGGCGGAGGAATGACTCTGCGTCCTCCCGGAGCAGCACCCCCACCAACGTGGCGTCCGGGCGGGTGACGAGGATGGCGTCGACCGACGCCTTCTGCATGCGTTGCACCAGGCCCGGGAGGTCCTCGCTCGGCCGCACGGTGGTGGTGCCGAAGCGCATGACCGAGCGGACCTGCCCGTCGGTGGCACTGCCCAGCTCGTCGGTAGTGACCACACCCATGACCACGCCGTCGTGGTCGAGCACCGGACACAGGCCGACCTCGTCGGAGAAGCGGCCGACGATGTCGCTGAGCGTCTCGTCGGGCCGGCACGTGGGGGCATCGCGGCGAACGGCGCGGCCGACGAAGATTGCCTCCCCCTCGTAAGGGAGGTCGGCGGCGAACCAGTCCTGTTTGCCCGGTACGTAGTCGTAGACGTCGGTGAACCCGAGTTCTTCGAGCCGCCACGCGGCTCGTGGGCTCATGTCTCAGAGGAAGTTGTTGCAGTAGACGATCGTCGATCGCCGGGGGTCGAGGTCCGACGGGTCGAACGCCTTGAGGGGGACGTGCACCGCCCCCGGCAGATGCGCGTCCTCGTACTCGGCGCGGGGGAGCACCTCCACCACCTGAGCCCCCTCGGCCATCAACGCCCGGATGCGCTCACGGTCGACGACGAACTCGGGCATGTCGGGCCTCTCGATCGGCTCTTCGTACCGAGCGTACCCGGGACGCCCGGTGTCGAACCCCGGGTCAACCGGGGAGGTC
>CAZTOV010000072.1:7239-9162 GCA_964615175.1 uncultured Burkholderiales bacterium | reverse complement strand
GGAGACCACCTGAGAGCGGCGAATCATGGCACGAGCAATTATCGGATCGAAGCTGGGCATGACCCAGGTGTGGGATGACGGCGGCAACGTCGTGCCCGTGACGGTCGTCCACGCCGGGCCCTGCCAGGTGACCCAGATCAAGACGCCCGAGCGCGACGGCTATTCGGCCGTGCAGCTCAGCTTCGGTGAGGTTCCCGCCAAGGTGCTGAACCTTCCGCAGCTCGGCCACCTCAAGGCCGCCAAGGCGAAGCCCGCCCGTCACCTCGCCGAGCTGAAGGTCACCGACGCCACCGAGTTCGAGCTGGGTCAGGTCATCAAGGCCGACGTCTTCGGCGCCGGCGAGTTCGTCGACGTCACCGGCATCTCGAAGGGCAAGGGGTTCGCCGGGACGATCAAGCGGCACAACTTCTCGAGCCAGGGCTGGTCGCACGGTGTGCACAAGGTGCACCGCAAGCCCGGTGCGGTCGGTGCGTGCGCCACCCCCGCCCGCGTGTTCAAGGGCCAGCGCATGCCCGGGCGCATGGGCAATCAGAAGGTCACCACCTTGAACCTCGAAGTGATCGAGGGCGATGCCGAGCGCGACTTGCTGCTCATCAAGGGCGCGCTTCCCGGCGCCAACGGGAGCATCGTGTTCGTCCGTGAGGCCGTGAAGGGCTCGGCGAAGCAGCCGCGCCACGCCACGGCCGCTGCCGAGGGAGGTGAGTGATGGCCACCGACACCGCCGCTGAGGACGTGTCGATCGACCTGCGCTCACCCGACGGCGAGAGCGCGGGCAAGACCTCGCTGGCCGGCGCCGTGTTCGGCATCGAGCCGAACGCCGCCGTGATGCACCAGGTCGTGACGGCGCAGCGGGCGGCCGGCCGTGCCGGCAGCAACAGCACCCTGACCCGGGCCGAAGTGCGCGGAGGCGGTGCCAAGCCGTGGCGCCAGAAGGGCACCGGGCGAGCCCGGCAGGGTTCGATCCGCGCTCCGCACTGGGCCGGCGGCGGGATCGCCCACGGACCCAAGCCACGCGACTTCTCCCAGCGCACCCCCAAGAAGATGGTGAAGCTCGCGCTGCGGTCGGCGCTGTCCGATCGGGCCGCCGACGGGAAGGTTGTCGTGGTCGAGGCCTGGAGCTTCGACGCCCCCAAGACCAAGGCGGCCAAGTCGGCACTCGACGCCCTCGGAGTCGCATCGAGCGACCGAGCGCTCGTGGTGTTGAGCCGCGACGACGAGACGGCGTGGAAGTCGTTCCGGAACCTCGAGGGTGAGCGCCGCGTCCACGTCATCGACCACACCCAGCTCAATGCCTACGAGGTCCTGGTGGCCGACTGGGTGCTGTTCACCGCCGACACGCTCGCCACCGTCACCGAACGGCTCACGCCCGCACCGCGGTCCGACGCCCGCGACGCGGCCGCCGACCTCGATCCGGCCCCGACCGCCATCGACGAGTCGACCGACGAGACGGGAGGCGACGCATGAGCGTGCGTGATCCCCGCGACGTGATCGTGGAGCCCGTCATCAGCGAGAAGAGCTACGCGCTGATCGACGAGAACGTCTACACGTTCATCGTCCATCCCCGCGCCAACAAGGTCGAGATCCGCCATGCGGTCGAGTCGATCTTCGGCGTCCACGTGCTCAAGGTGAACACGCTCACCCGCAAGGGCAAGCGTCGCCGCAACCGTCGTACGGGCGACTGGAACCAGCTGCCCGACCAGAAGCGAGCCATTGTCAGGGTCGCCGAGGGCGACCGCATCGAACTCTTCGAGATCTGATCATGCCGACACGTAAACGCAAGCCGACCAGCCCCGGCCGCCGGTTCCAGACCGTCGCCGACTTCTCCGACATCACGCGCACCGCGCCGGAGAAGTCGCTGACGCGCGCCAAGCCCAGCACGGGCGGGCGCAACAACGCCGGCCGCATCACCTCGCGTCACCGTGG
>CAZTOV010000072.1:5723-7139 GCA_964615175.1 uncultured Burkholderiales bacterium | reverse complement strand
GCGGGAGCGAAGATGGCCCGCAGCGCCGGGTCGTCCGTGCAGCTCGTGGCGAAGGAGGGCCAACTGGCGACCCTCCGCCTCCCGTCCACCGAGATGCGACGGGTGTCGATCGACTGCCGGGCCACCGTCGGCCAGATCGGCAACGTCGACGCCGAGCTGGTGTCGACCGGCAAGGCGGGGCGGTCGCGCTGGAAGGGCCGCCGTCCGCAGACCCGCGGTGTCGCGATGAACCCGGCCGACCACCCGCTCGGTGGCGGCGAGGGCAAGAGTTCCGGTGGTCGCCCACCGGTGTCGCCGTGGGGCAAGCCGGAGAGCCGCACCCGCAACAAGAAGAAGCCGAGCCAGCAGTACATCGTGCGTCGCCGCCGTTCACGCGGGTCGAGGAGGTAGCCGAGCATGCCGCGGTCACTGAAGAAGGGCCCCTTCGTCGACGAGCACCTCGCCAAGAAGGTGGCAGCGATGAACGAGTCGAACGACCGTCGGGTCATCAAGACCTGGTCGCGCCGTTCGACGATCACGCCCGACATGGTCAACCACACCATCGCCGTGCACGACGGGCGCAAGCACGTGCCCGTGTACATCAGCGAGGCGATGGTGGGGCACAAGCTCGGCGAGTTCGCGCCCACTCGGACCTTCCGCGTCCACTCGAGTTCCGAGAGGTCGACGGCCTGATGCCCGAGGTCAAGGCCACGCACCGTTACCTGCGGACATCCGCGTTCAAGGTCCGCGAGGTCCTCGACCTCGTGCGCGGCCTGCACGTCGACGAGGCCCGTGCCGTGCTGCGTAACCACCCGCGCGGCGCTGCTCGCGACGTTCTCAAGGTGCTCGAGTCGGCGATCGCCAACGCCGAGCACAACAACCAGTTGCCCGTCGACGAGCTGTTCATCTCGACCGCCTTCGCCGACGAGGGAATGACCCTCCGCCGGTGGCGACCCCGGGCACGCGGCCGAGCGACGCGAATTCGCAAGCGGACGGCGCACGTGACCGTGGCGGTCGACCGCCTCACCGACCAACAGCTTGCTGAGATCGAAGCCCGCGAAGAGCGCCGTAGCTCCTCCCGCTCCGCCCGCGTGGCCGCGTCCCGGCGAGCACAGCAGGAGCAAGAGCAGGAGACCGAGGCCGGGTCGGCCGACGAGTCCGCCGAGACGACCGAAGCAGAAGCGCCGGCCGAAGAGGCAGCGCCGGCCACCGACGAGTCCGCCGAGACGACCGAAGCAGAAGCGCCGGCCGAAGAAGACGCGCCGGCCGAAGAAGACGCTCCGGCCGAGTCCGACGAGACCGAAACGCAACCGGAAGCGTCGGGCGCGGAGACCTCGGAAGAGGCCACCGACGAGTCCACCGAAGAAGCCGAAGCCGAAGAAGCCGACGACACCGAAGCCGAGAGCAGCGAAGAGGAAGAGAAGTAGATGGGTCAGA
>CAZTOV010000072.1:3176-5623 GCA_964615175.1 uncultured Burkholderiales bacterium | reverse complement strand
GCCGACGACACCGAAGCCGAGAGCAGCGAAGAGGAAGAGAAGTAGATGGGTCAGAAAGTCAACCCGTACGGGTTCCGGCTCGGGATCGTCACCGACTGGAAGTCCCGCTGGTACGCCGATCGGCGCGAGTACACCGACTATCTCGCCGAGGACGTCCACATCCGCCAGTACCTGGCGAACCAGCTCTACCGCGCCGCCGTCTCCCGGGTGGAGATCGAGCGGACGCGCGACAAGCTGCGCGTCGACGTCCACACCGCCCGGCCCGGGATCGTGATCGGTCGACGGGGCTCGGAGGCCGACCGGCTCCGCCAAGCGTTGGCTCAGATCACCGGCAACCCGCAGATCCAGCTCAACATCCAGGAAGTGAAGCAGCCCGAGTTGGACGCCACGCTGCTCGCCCAGGGCGTGGCCGACCAGCTCGCCGGTCGGGTGGCGTTCCGTCGGGCCATGAAGCGGTGCGTCCAGACGGCAACGCGCGCCGGGGCCCAGGGCATCCGGGTGCAGTGCACGGGGCGCCTGGGTGGCGCCGAGATGGCGCGCCGCGAGTGGTACCGGGAAGGTCGCGTGCCGCTGCACACGCTGCGGGCCGATGTCGACTACGGGTTCGCCGAGGCCCGCACGACCCAGGGCCGTATCGGCGTGAAGGTGTGGGTCTACAAGGGCGACGTGCTGCCCTACAAGACCGCCGCCGAGGACAAGATCCACAAGGAGGCCGCTATGGCCGTCGGTGAGACCGCCGGCGAGTCGCGGCCCCGTCGCGTGGTCCGCGCCGGCGGCGGGAAGCGCAAGGAAGAACAGGACCAGGACCAGGACCAGGACCGGGTACAGGACCAGGACCAGCAGCCGGATCAGGTGCCGGAAGCGGAACCAAAACCGGAACCGGACCAGGACCAGGACCAGGACCAGGACCAGGAAGTCGAAGAGCCGGCAGCCGAGGCACCCGCCGAGGACGCTGAGGACGGCGAGGAGCAGGAAGAGGCGCCCGAGGGCGTCACGCTCGAAGGTGAACTCGAAGACCACGAGCTGAAGCTCGAGGCCGACGAGCGCACCGAGCAGCTGCTGTCGGAGGAAGAGGAAGTGGAGAAGCGTTACCGCAAGGAATCCCAGGAAACGCCGCACTTCCGCGGGAACGAATAGGCGAGGGCCGGAGCCAGAGCGATGTTGATGCCGAGGAAAGTCCGCTACCGCAAGGTGCAGCGGGGTCGTATGCGTGGCAAGGCGACCGGCCACACGCGCCTGGTGTTCGGCGACTACGGCCTCCAGGCTCTCGAGCCGGGCTGGATCACGAACCGGCAGATCGAGGCCGCCCGAGTCGCCATGACCCGTCACATCAAGCGCGGCGGGAAGGTGTGGATCACGATCTTTCCCGACAAGCCGGTGACCGAGAAGCCGGCCGAGACCCGGATGGGTTCGGGCAAGGGCAACCCCGAACACTGGGTCGCGGTGGTCAAGCCGGGCCGCATGATGTTCGAGCTGGCCGGTGTCGACGAGGAGACGGCGCGCGAAGCGCTGCGGCTGGCCGGTCACAAGCTCTCGGTGAAGTCGAAGTTCGTCAGCCGCGAGGAGACGGAGTGATGGTGAAGGCCGAAGGGCTGCGCGGGCTCGACGACCCCGAGCTGTTGACGCGCCTCGACGAGGCGCGGGAGGAGCTGTTCAACCTGCGCTTCCAGCACGCGACCGGGCAGCTCGACAATGCGGCACGGCTCAAGGAGCTGCGTCGCGACATCGCCCGCATCAACACCGTGATCCGTGAGCGTGAGATCGAGGCTGCCGAGGCCCTCGGCATCACGGACGAAGAGGAGATCGCATGAGTGCCGACGTCGCTGCTGACACCCCCACCGGGGGACGCGACAACCGCCGGAAGCAGCGGGTGGGTGTCGTGATCTCGTCCAAGCCCGACAAGACCGTCGTGGTGCAGGTGACCGACCGTGTGCGGCACCGGCGTTACGAGAAGACGATCCGCCGTAACCGGAAGCTGCACGTCCACGACGAGCAGAACGACGTCAACGAGGGCGACACGGTGCGGATCGAGGAAACACGCCCCATCTCGAAGCTCAAGCGCTGGCGGGTCGTGGAAGTGTTGGAGCGCGCCCGATGATCCAACAGGAATCGCGCCTGCGCGTCGCTGACAACTCCGGGGCCCGCGAGGTTCTCTGCATCCGGGTGCTCGGAGGCACCAAGCGACGCTACGCGAGCATCGGCGACACGTTCATCGCCACGGTGAAGGACGCCATCCCCGGCGCGGCCGTGAAGAGGGGCGAAGTCGTCCGCTGCGTCGTCGTGCGCACCAAGAAGGAGCGCCGCCGGCCCGACGGGAGCTACATCCGCTTCGACGAGAACGCCGCCGTGCTGCTCGACAACCAGGACCAGCCCCGGGGCACCCGCATCTTCGGGCCCGTGGGACGTGAGCTGCGCGATCGACGCTTCATGCGGATCGTGTCGCTCGC
>CAZTOV010000072.1:0-3076 GCA_964615175.1 uncultured Burkholderiales bacterium | reverse complement strand
CGCAAGGGAGACACCGTTCACGTGCTCACCGGCAAGGACGTCGGGCGCGAGGGCGAGATCATCCGCGTCATGCCCAAGAAGAACCGGGTGGTGGTGCGCGGGATCAACACGGCCAAGAAGCACCAGAAGCCCACCCGCCAGACGATGCAGGGCGGGATCATCGACAAGGACATGCCGGTCGATGTGTCGAACGTCGCCATCGTCTGCGGCAGCTGTGGCCCGACCCGCATCGGCTACGCGTTCGACCCCGACGGCACCAAGCGGCGTGTCTGCAGAAAGTGTGGAGGTGATCTGTAGTGGCCGCCACCGACGCGCCTGAGATCCCCCGCCTGAAGGCGCGGTACCTCGAGGAGATCCGACCGCGACTGCAGGACGAGTTGGCGCTCTCCAACGTGATGGAGGTGCCGCGCCTCGTGAAGATCGTGGTCAACATGGGTGTGGGTGAAGCGCTCGACCAGTCGAGCCTCCTCGAGGGCGCGGTCAGCGACCTCGAGACCATCACCGGGCAGCGCCCGATGACCACCCAGGCTCGCCAGTCGATTGCCGGCTTCAAGCTCCGGGCCGGCCAGGCGATCGGCGCCAAGGTGACCCTGCGCGGCCACCGCATGTGGGAGTTCTACGACCGCCTGGTGAGCCTGGCGATTCCCCGGATCCGCGACTTCCGGGGCCTCAACCCTCGGAGCTTCGACGGCCGGGGCAACTACACGTTCGGCGTCACCGAACAGCTCATCTTCCCCGAGATCAACTACGACGATGTCGATGCTGTGCGCGGCATGGACATCACGATCGTTACGACCGCCGACGACGACGAGAAGGGTCGGGCGCTGCTCAGTGCGCTCGGCTTCCCCTTCCGTCGCGACGGACAAGTCTGAGAGGTGAATGCAGCGTGGCACGCAAGGCACTGATCGAGAAATGGCAGAAGGGTTCCAAGTTCTCGGTGCGCGAGTACACGCGGTGCAACCGCTGTGGTCGAGCACGCGCGGTGTACCGCCGTTTCGGGCTCTGCCGCCTGTGCCTTCGGGAGATGGTGCACGCCGGGGAGGTCCCCGGCGTCAAGAAGGCTTCGTGGTGAGGGGGGCGAAGCAATGACCCCCGAAGGGCACGTTCGTACAGCACCCGTGATTTCCGTGGCCTGCCGTGTGTTCTGGGAGGCGAGGCAATGACGATGACCGACCCGGTGGCCGACATGCTCACTCGTATCCGGAACGCCAACACGGTGTTCCAGGAGGAGACGACCATGCCCGCGTCCAAGCTCAAGGAGCGGATCGCGGAAGTGTTGAAGACCGAGGGCTACATCGACGACTACAGCGTCGACGACGCCGCCCCCGACCGCCCCGGACGGGTGCTCCGCATCCATCTCCGCTACTCGACGAACCGCACACGCTCGATCACCGGGCTCAAGCGGGTGTCGAAGCCCGGCCTGCGCGTCTACAGCAATGCCGATTCGATCCCGCGCGTGCTGGGCGGCCTGGGTATCGCCATCCTGTCGACCAATGAGGGACTCCTCACCGACCGCGAAGCGCGCGAGCGCCGGGTCGGCGGCGAGATCCTCTGCCACGTCTGGTAAGGGAGCGAGCGAGATGTCACGCGTCGGCTACAACCCGATCCCGGTGCCCCAGGGTGTCGAGGTGCGCATCGACGGCGCCCGGGTCGAGGTGAAGGGCGAGAAGGGCCAGCTCGAGTGGACTCTCCCCGGAGAGATCTCGATCAAGGAAGAAGACGGATCGCTGCTGCTCGACCGGGCGTCGGAGGCGCGCGAGACCAAGGCGCTCCACGGCCTCGCCCGCTCGCTCGTCAGCAACATGGTCCAAGGCGTCGCCGAGGGCTTCAAGGTCGAACTCGAGATCGTGGGTGTCGGCTACCGAGCCCAGCCGCAGGGGCCGAGCTCGATCGAACTGCAGCTCGGGTTCTCGCACCCCGTGAAGTTCGATGCCCCCGAAGGGGTGACCTTCGACGTTCCCGAGCCCACCAAGATCACGGTGCAGGGCATCGACAAACAGCTCGTGGGTCAGGTGGCCGCCGACATCCGGAAGCTCCGCAAGCCCGAGCCCTACAAGGGCAAGGGGATCCGCTACGCCGACGAGCGCATCAAGCGTAAGGCCGGCAAGGCCGCGATCGCGGCGGGACCCTAAGGACGAGGAACCATGCCCAAGACCAAACGAGAGGCGCGGATCCGTCGTCACCGACGGGTGCGCAAGAAGGTCGAGGGGACGCCCGAGCGGCCCCGCTTGGCCGTCTACCGATCCAACAAGCACACCTACGCCCAGCTCATCGACGACATCGCCGGGCACACGCTCGCCACGGCGTCGACCGTCGACGGCGAGTTGAAGGCCGACGGAACCGGCACCGTCGATGCCGCCAAAGCCGTCGGTGAGCTGCTCGCCCAGCGGGCGAAGTCGGCCGGCATCGAGCACGCCGTCTTCGACCGGGGCGGTTTCCGCTTCCACGGTCGCGTCGCCGCCGTGTGCGAAGGCGCCCGGGAGGCCGGCCTCGATGTCTGACCGCACCATGCACCGGGGCGTCGTGCCCCAGGGAGGCCAACAGTGAGTTCTCGTCAAGGAAGAGACCGGGGCGGACGCCGGGGAGACCGTCAAGACCGCCAAGACTCGGGTCTCGAGGAACGTGTCATCGACATCAACCGGGTGGCGAAGGTCGTCAAGGGCGGCCGGCGCTTCTCGTTCACCGCGCTCGTGGTGGTGGGCGACCAGAAGGGCAAGGTGGGCCTCGGTTACGGCAAGGCCAAGGAAGTGCCGCTGGCCATCCAGAAGGGCATGGAAGAGGCCCGCAAGTCGATGTTCGAGGTGCCGATGGCCGGGTCGACCATCACCCATGGGCTCGTCGGCCGCCACGACGCTGCCCGTGTGATGCTGAAGCCCGCCGCTCCCGGTACCGGGGTCATCGCGGGCGGCCCGGTGCGGGCCGTGCTCGAAGTTGCCGGCATCGAGGACGTGCTCGCCAAGTCGCTCGGTTCGGCCAACGCCATCAACGTCGCCCGGGCCACCATCACCGGGCTCAAGGAACTGCGCCAGCCCGACGAGGTCGCCAAGCTCCGCGGCAAGGCGCCCGAGGAGTTCAC
>CAZTOV010000071.1:8050-9500 GCA_964615175.1 uncultured Burkholderiales bacterium | reverse complement strand
GACCTCGAGAAACGCGTGCACCTCGCCGTCGAGCGTCTCGATGCGGGCGAGGTGCTCGTCGACGACTTCGCGGGCCGACCGTTCACGGGTGCGTACGGCGCTCGCGATCTCGAGGGCGCTCGGGAAGCTCATGACGGTTCGTCGAGGATGCGGGGCACCTTGAAGCGACCGTCCTCCGAGGCGGGGGCCTGCTCGAGCACCTCGTCACGGTCGACGCCGGGGCGCACCTCGTCGGGGCGGAGCACGTTGCGGAGAGGTACGGGATGCGCGGTGGGGGGCACGTCACCGATGTCGAGGGCCTCGATGTCGGCGGCGTGTTCGAGCACGGCCGCGAGCTGTTCGGCGAAGAGCGACACCTCGTCGTCGGTCAGCTCGAGGCGCGCCAGCCGGGCCACGTGGCGCACGTCGTCGGGTGAGATCTGGTCCGAAGCCATCGGGGCGAAGGTTATCCACCCGATGGCGGGTCACCTCAGCCGGTCAGGGCAGCCAGGTCGAAATCTCTTGGAAGATGGCCAGCAGCTGCTCGCCGAGGAAGGTCACCGCCACGATGATCACCACGGCGATCAGCGAGGCGAGGAACCCGTACTCGATGGCGGTGGCGCCGGCTTCGTCGTGGAACCGCTCCATGTGGTTCCCATCGCCCGGCCCACCCCTGGGTGCACGGACCGGGCCCGAGGTTTGACCAGATCCTGTGTGTGCATGGCGTCGCGCTCCACCGCGACGCCATGCACACACAGGGTCTTGACCTACTCGTACGGGTCGTCGGGGGCCTTGGGGTGCTGCCACCAGTCCTCGGGTGAAGGGTCCCAGTCGGAGTCCTCGTAGATGCAGTCGACCGGGCACACCGGGACGCACTTCCCACACCCCGAGCACAGCTCGGGGAGGATGATCACGTCGACGCCGTGGTTGAAGATGGCGCCGAACTGCGGGGGGCAGTGGCGGATGCAGGTGTCGCAGTTGATGCACTCCGACATCTCGATCCGCAGCGCCGGGAGCTTCCACTTGGGATTGCGGAGCCGGTGCTCGACCCGGTCGTCGCGCGACCGCGCCGGAACCTCTTCGGTGGTCTCCGCCTCACCCATGGGTCGCAGGGTAACAAGGGCACGGGCGGTTCTTGACCCGTCAGTCAAGCGCGGGTTCAATGGCGCCCCGTGGCACGACGCTTGACCCGACAAGGCCGCGCGCGCAAGGCCCAGCTCCTCGACTGCGCCGCATCGCTGTTCGCCGAGCGGGGCTACCAGCAGACCCGCGTCATCGACATCGTGAAGGCCGCCGGGGTCGCCAAGGGCCTCTTCTACTGGTATTTCGACAACAAGGACGCCCTGTTCCGCGAGCTGATCGGCGACATGCGCCGGCGACTGCGCGTCGTGCAGGCCGAGGCCGTCGTGGACGTCCGCACTCCCCTGGGCCAGCTCTACGCCGGCACCCGGGCCTCGGTGCAGTTCATGGC
>CAZTOV010000071.1:0-7950 GCA_964615175.1 uncultured Burkholderiales bacterium | reverse complement strand
CGCCCCGCTCCGACTCGTACCTCCGGTCGCTGTTCTGGCTGCTGATCGCGGCCAGCTTCTTCGAGGGCTACGACTCGTCGATCCTCGCCCTCGTCCTCCCCGACATCCAGGAGACGTTCGGCGTCACCGAGAGCGCCCTCGGCGTCTCCCGCGGCTTCGTCGAGCTGGGCCTGTTCTTCGCCTTCTTCCTCGCCCGCCTCGGCGACCGCATCGGCCGGCGGGCCCTCCTGCTGTGGTCGGTGTTCGGCTACACCGTGTTCACGACCCTCACCGTCGTGTCGTGGGACCTGGTGAGCTTCACGATCTTCCAGTCGCTCGCCCGGGTCTTCTTCGGCGCCGAGTATGCGGTGGCCGTGACGATGATCATCGAGGAATTCCCGGTCCGGCGCCGCTCCGGAGCCCTCGGCCGGTTGCTGATGATGATGGCTGCCGGCGCCCTCGCCGTCGGCATCTTCCTGCTGGTGGGCATCGACCAGGGCCCGCTCGAGTGGCGGATCCTCTACCTCATCGGCGTCATACCCCTGATCGTCCTCGGCTGGTACCGCCGCCGCGTCAAGGAGACGGTCCGGTTCCAGAAATTCCAGAAGGAGCAGAGGCAGGGCGGGCACGTCAAGCGCCGGAGCTTCTGGGAGCCGTGGGCGCCCGAGTTCCGGGGCAACCTCACGCTGGTCGGCTCGCTCCACCTCTTGCGGGCACTCCCGGTCTTCGGTGCCAACGCCTGGTTCTTCTTCTACGCCCAGCGGGAGGCCGGCATCGACCGCACGCTGATGTTCGCCATCTTCATCGTGGCCTTCGGCCTCGGCCTCGCCGGCTACGCGGTGTGCGGGTCGTTGATGGAGCGGCTGGGCCGGCGGCCCACGGCGATGATCTACGCGAGCGGCGCGGTGATCTTCCCGATCATGTTGTTCCAGAGTCGCACTCCCACCCTGGTCGGGATCGGGCTGATCGCGGCGGTGTTCTTCGGCCTCGGCCAGCAGCCGCTCTTCGGCGCCATGGCCACCGAGCTGTTCCCCACGAAGATCCGGAACCAGGCGATGGCGTGGTCGCGCAACGTGTTCGAGATCGGGGGCTTCATCCTCGGCCCGCTCCTCGTCGGCGTGCTCGGCGACCACTATTCGGGGGCACTGGGATCGATCGGCGACACGGTCACCGCCCTCGTCGTCATCGGCTTCGTCCCCGCGGTGTGGCTGTTCATCCGCTACCTCCCCGAGACCCGGGGTCGCGAGCTCGACGACGGCGAGCTGGAGACCGAGGTCGAGGTCGGGGCCGAGGCGGCGGGCGCGGCGATGGAGCTGGACGCCGAAGGCGGGGGAGGCGCACGGGACCGGCAGCCGTTCGCCGAACGGCACCGGCTCACCCTGCTCGGGGTGACCGTGGCGTTGGCCATCGTCGGCCTCGTGGTGGGCGGCCTGCAGGCCGCCAACGAGGTCGTCCGCCGCCCCGAAGGCGCCGCCGAGCGCTTCCTCCGGGCCGTCTCCGACGAGGAGGAAGGCACCATCGAGGACTATGGCACGCCGGAGCTGGCGGCGAGCCTCACCGACTTCGAACGCGACGACGAGGGCGACGACTTCTTCGTCACGAGCGAGGTGGGCCGCTCCCTCGACCAGACCGACGACGGCACCGCGAGAGTGCCCTTCCGGGTCGTGCTCCAGGACAGCGAGGAGACCGAGGTCTTCGGTGTCCTGCTCGTGACGGAGCAGGAAGGCGAGGAAGAGCCCGCACCATGGGACGTGGTGGCGCTCGAGGGTGAGCTGGTCCCGGTGCCCGAGGGGGCGCCCGAGCCCCCGATCGCCGACCAGGTGCCATCGGGCGGCGGCCCCGAACCCGCCACGGCCGCCATGCAGACCTGGTTCGTCGTCATCGCCCTCGCGGTCGGCCTCGCGCTGGTCCTCGAAGGGCTGTTGAAGGCGGCCGGAGGCGTACAGCGACAGGGCCGCCGCGCCGAGGCTGTACACGCCGAGTCGGCTGAGTAGAGTTCTGGACTGACCGGTCAATTTTTTGGCGAGCATCGGCACGCTGAGTACGACAGAGCACACAACAGGAGGACATCCGTGGCCAAGCACCAATTCCTCTCCGACGAGTGGTTCGGCGAGATCAAGACCCTGATCGACGAGCACGGCACCGGCGACGGTCCGGGCCAGGACATCCTCGTCAACCTCGTCATCAAGAACACGCCCTTCGACTCCGACAAGGAGATGCACATGGGGAGCCAGGGCGGCGACCCCAACTGGGGCGACGGCCACGTCGACGGCGCCGACGTCACGCTCACCCTCGACTACGACACCGCCAAGGACATCTTCATCTCCGGCGACCAGCAGGCCGGGATGCAGGCCTTCATGGCCGGCAAGGTCCAGGTGCAGGGCGACATGACCAAGCTCATGGCCATGCAGCAGGGCGGCCACGGCGGCAACCCCGACCTCCAGAAGGCGATCCAGGAGATCACCGAGTAGCTCCGGTCGACATCCCGTACTCGCGCATCGAGGGGCCCGGTGGGGCCCCTCGATCGCGTGCGGCTCGAGCGCCGGTGCGGCGGGGCGGCCGGGTCGTCAGGCGGTCGCCTCGCGCAACGAACCCGTGACCGGGCCGCTCGCCGGGTCGTATCGGGTGGCGAGCCGGGCCAGGGCGAGGGCGCCGAGCATCAACCCGAAGTCGCGCAGGGCGACGTCCCAGAACTCGAACGGCCCGTCGACGCCGGCGATGACCAGGTTGGTGACGATGCCGGCGAGCCACGCGGTCACCACGTACGCGGCGATGGCCGGGCGCAGGAACACCAGGATCCCGGCCACGATCTCGATGCCTCCCACGATCAGCATCAGGTCGCCGGCGCTCATGTTCACCGCGTCGGCGATGCCCGACCACAGGTAGAGGTCCCAGTCGACCATCCAGTCAAAGAACTTGTCGACGCCGAACAGCACCGGCGCCAGCGAGAACCCGACCCAGAGCACCAGGTACGCCTGGTATGCGGGATCGCGCAGCCGACCACCCCTCGCGGCCGCCGACGTGGGCGCTTCCCTTCGTGTCTCGGTGGCGGTTGCCATCAGCAGTCTCCTCGGCTCGTGAATCTAAAACTAACCTTTCTTGTCTTTGTAATCGCGCCCGGCCCTCTACGTCAAGCTGTGTTTTGTTTTAGATTGGGGACGTGGACCAAGATCTCGATCGCCTGAACGTGCTCGCCGATCCGGTACGGCGCGCTCTCTACGAGCACGTCACCACGACCGTGGCGCCGGTCACCCGCGACATCGCCGCGACCGCCGCCGGCGTCTCCCGCTCCCTCGCCGCCTACCACCTCGACAAGCTGGTGGAGGAGGGCCTTCTCGAATCGGGCTTCGAGACCGACCGACCGGGCGGGCCGGGCTCGGGTCGGCCGGCGAAGACCTACACCCGGGCCACCACCGAGGTGGCGGTGTCCATTCCCCCGCGCGACGACGAGCTGGCCGCCCGGCTCCTCGCCGCGGCGGTCGAGTCGGCCGGCGCCGACCGGGTCGCCGCGGAAGCCGCCCGGGCGGAGGGCCGCCGCGTCGGCGAGGAGGCGTCCCGCCGGCTCCGCGGACGCGCCGGCTCCGGTCGACGGCTGGCCGCGCTGCGGGAGGTGCTCGGCGAGCGGGGCTACGAGCCCTTCGACGAGAGCACCGACTGCGTCGCCATGCGCAACTGCCCCTTCGACCACCTCACCGACGAGCACCGCGATCTGGTCTGCGGCATGAACCTCGCCCTGCTCGAGGGCGTCGTCGACGGCCTCGGGCTCGACCGCGCCCGCGCCGTCCTCGACCCCCAACCGGGCCGCTGCTGCGTCACCGTGCCGCCCGCGTAGCCGGCCGCATCACCGGCCCCTCGTCCTGTTGCTTCCCCGGCCACATGGGGATGAAGAACGCGGCCACGATGCCGACGGCACAGATGAGTCCGGCGGCGAGGTACGAGAACGCGTAGGCCTCGCTGCCGGGGATCTCGGTGGTGGCCCGCACCGCCACCAGCACCTGCATCACGGTGATGCCCATCGACTGCCCGATCGAGACGAACATCGACAGCGCGCCGCTGGCGGCCGAATAGTCGTCGGGATCGACCTCGTTGGTCACCGTGGTGGAGGCCTGCGGAGCGATGAGCCCGAGGCCGAAGCCGGCGAGCACCAGGCCGGGGAGGATGTGCACGACGTAGCCGTCGCCGGGGTCGATGGCGGCGAGCATGAACATCGACACCACGATCAGCACCATCCCCAACACGGCGAGGGTCTTGCCGCCGACCTTGTGGGTGAGGCTGCCGCCGACGGGACCCATCAGCCCCAACGACGCCGCCCGGGGAGCCACCGCCAGCGAGACGCCCGCGGCCGTGTAGGCGAAGACGTCGCGGAGCATCAGCGACGTGATGAAGAACGCCCCCATGTAGGCGAACATCCCGAAGTAGTTCATGGTGATGGCGGCGGTGAAGCGGATGCTCCGGAAGTACTGCACCGGGAGCACCGGGTGGTCGCTGCGCACCTCGACGATCACGAAGGCGACGAGGGCGAGGGTCCCGAGGGTGCCGGCGGCGAGCAGCACCGGCGAGGTCCAGCCCCACTCGGCGCCCTGGTTGAGCACGATGAGGAGCCCCGAGAGCCCGATGATCGAGAGCGCGGCGCCCAGGTAGTCGAAGCGCTGGCGCACGACCGCCTTCGACTCCTTGAGGATGACGATGCCGAGCACCATGGCGATGATCCCGAGGGGGAACTGGCTGTAGAAGAGCCACCGCCACGAGAACGCCTCGATGAGGAACCCGCCGGTGACCACGCCGGCGAGGGGCGAGATCGCCACCGTGGCCTGCCACCAGCCCATGGCCCGGGGCCGCTCCTCGGGGCTGAAGGCGTCGGCGATCAGCGCCATCGACGAGGGCATCACCGCGGAGCCGGCGACGGCGGCGAGGACCCGGGTGGCGACGAGCAGGCCGATCGTCGGGGCGAACCCCGACAGCAGGTTGAACACGGTCGAGAGCCCGAAGCCGAGGGTCCACACCAGCTTGCGGCCGAGGAGGTCGCCGAGCTTCCCGAAGGCGGGGACGAACACGGCGCGGAGGAGGAACGGCGCCGCCACCACCCACGACACCGCCGCGTTCGAAGTGTCGAACTCCTCGCGGATGAACGGCAGGGCCGCGGTGAGCGACGTGATGGTCCAGCCGGTGGCGAACAATCCCGCCAGCACCGAGAACAGGACCCACCACTTGTAGGAGGGGCGGGCCTCGACCCGGGCTCGGACCTCGCGACGGCGGTCGTCGACGACCTGCATGGCCCGCCGAAGGCGCGGGGGTGCGACGGCGATCGCCGTCTCGCCCTCCTCGATGACGACCGGGACCCGATCGTCGCGACCGTCGTCCCGGGGCTCGACCGGGTCGCTCGTCTCGCTCACGGCTCGGTCACGGCTCGGTCACGGCGCGGCGACGGCCGGTGCCGGCTCACGCTCGAGCGACCGCACGAACAGGGCCGCCGTGACCGCCACCGCGCCCGACACCGCGCCGATCAGATAGGCGTCGACGAAAGCGCCGGCCTCGCGAGAGCCTCCGAGCAGCACCGACAGCAACTGGATGCCGGCCGACGCGCCGACCACGAACACCATCTGTTGGGCCGCGCCGGCGATGCCGAGATCCTTCTCCTCGACCGCGTTGGCCACCGACGACTGGAGCGAGGGTGACGCGACCCCCATCCCGATGCCCGAGACCACGAGCCCGAGGATCACGAACGCCACCGAGCGCTCGGATGCGCCCAGGGCCATCAGCACGAGCGACGCCGCGATGGCGCTCTGCCCCGCGATGGCCGAGGTCTTCTCGCCGATCCGGGTGGCCGCGAACCCCGAGATCGGCGACGTGATGCTGAACGAGAGCGGCCGCCAGATCATGGCGAGGGCCGCCGCCGCCACCGAGTAGCCGAAGACGTGCTGCATGAGGAGCGGGCTGATGATGAACCCGCCCATGTAGGCAACGTTGCCGAAGAACAGCGCGACCAGGGGCGCGGAGAAGTTGCGGCGGCCGAAGAACTCGAGGGGCACGAGCGGCGCCTCGGCGCGGCGCTCGGCCCGCACGAACCACACGACCGCCAGAGGAACGAGCGCGATCGCGACCATCACCATCGGGTGGTCGAAGCCGAGGGCGTCACCCCGCTCCAGCACCAGCAGGGCGGAGACGGCGGCGACCGCCACGCCGGCCGCGCCGGCGAGATCGAGACGGGTGCGGGGCTGTCGGGGCGTCTCTTTGAGCAGGAGCGCGTTGATCAGCACGGCGAAGGCGGCGAGCGGCGTCTGCATGACGAAGAGCATCCGCCAGCCGAAGGCCTCGATGATCACACCCCCGGCGACGAGGCCGATCACCGGCGCTCCGGCGGCGACGAGCGAGAAGAACCCCATGGCCTTGACCCGGTCCTCGGGCGGGAAGGCCCGGTTGATGAGCGCCATGGCGGCCGGGCCGGTGGCCGCCCCCTCGAGGCCCGACGCGGTGCGGATGACGATGAGGGCTCCGGCGCTCCACGCCACCGCCGACAGGCCGGTGAAGACGACGAAGAGCGACATGCCGATCAGGTAGACCTTCTTGTGGCCGCGGAGGTCGCCGATCTTGCCCAGCACCGGCATCCCGATGGCGAACATCAACAGCGGCCCGCTGATGGCCCACGTGATCGAGGTCTCGCTGGCGTCGAGGTCGGCGGCGATGTCGGGGATCGAGACCGCCAGGATGGTGAAGCTGAAGCCGGCCGAGAACAGGCCGGTGAGGACGCTGAAGAGCACCCACCAGCGGTAGCGGTCGCTGGTGTGGACCTTGTGACGCACCCGGTCGCGCAGCAGCAGGGGCCAGGCGATGGCGGGGGTCTCGGATCCGCCGGGGACCTCGGCGACGACGTTGCGGCCCCGGCCCTCGTCGGGTTCTCGCGTGTCGGAATCGGTGCGCACCCTGGGGACCCCTGCCCGTCGCTCTGGCTCTCCGGCGAGCAGCGAGCCTACTTGACCCACCGGTCAAGTCTTCACGCGTTTCCGCCCCGACCCTGTGTGTGCATGGCGTCGCGTTCCAGCGCGACGCCATGCACACACAGGGTCGGGTCAGAGGGCGAGGGGTTTGATGGTGGCGACGGCGTTGGGGACGTCGCGCCAGTCGTCCTCGGGGGTGTCGACGTACAGCTCGATCTCGATGCCGTCGGGGTCGCGCAGGTAGATCGAGTGGCTCACGGTGTGGTCCGACATGCCGGTGAGATCGGCCCCCTGCTCGCGCACGTGGGCGAGCACCCGGCGCAGCTCGTCGTCTCCGCCCTCGAGGCGGATGGCGAAGTGGTACATGCCCACCTCGTTCCACACCGGCCCCTCGACGTCGCCGATCTGCATGAGGGCGACGTCGTGGTGGTTCTCACCCCACGAGAGGAAGGCCATCTTCATGCCGGGCTGGTCGACCCGCCCGACCTCCTCGAGCTGGAGCACCCGCGAGTACCAGTCGACCGATCGCTCGACGTCACGGACCTTGAGCACCACGTGCCCGACCCGGTCGAAGGGAAGCTGCGGCGAGGTCATGCCCCCAGTGTCGCAGGATCGACGCCGTGCACGCTCACGTCGGGGTCGGCCCGCGTGACGAGCTGCGGGGCGACGAGCACGGCGAAGGTCCCCGCGTCGCCGTCCTCGGTCCACGTCTCCGAGAACCCGGCGATCCGGCCGTCGACCGCCACGGCGACGACCTCGCCGTCGGCGCCGGAGGGCACGCGACCGACCACGAGGCCGGGCAGCTCCTCCAAGTCGATCTCGGCATCGACCTCGACGAACCCGCCCCGGTCGCCGACCGGCTCGCCGACGAACTCGCCGAAGGGCCCGAGCCGGAACAGCCCGCCGAGCCCCTCATCCACCGGGAAGTGAGCACCGACCCCGTCGGCGGCCGCCCGCTCCGACAGGCCGGAGCCGTCGATGCGGCGGGGGTTCTCGGGGTTGTTCACGAACACCTTGGTGGCGGAGGACCGCCGGT
>CAZTOV010000070.1:0-9508 GCA_964615175.1 uncultured Burkholderiales bacterium | reverse complement strand
ACGGCGACGTCGTCGAGATCCGCTTCAACGTGTGATGGGCGTCAGGTGACGGGCCCAGAGATCGAGCCCGCCTGGCTGATGTGCGAGGGGAAGGTCGTGGCGGCGGCCGAGGTCGCTCGCAGTCGAGGAGCGCGCCGCCGGGGCCTCAAGGGACGAGAGGACTTCCACGGCGCCTTCGTCCTCAAACCGTGCCGCCACGTCCACACGTTCGGGATGCGAGCTCCCATCGACGTCGCCTTCTGCGCCGCCGACGGGACCATCCTCCGGGCGACCACCATGCGCCCCTGGCGCCTGTCGCGACTCGTATGGGGGTCACGATTCGTGGTCGAGGCCGAAGTCGGTGCCTTCGAGCGGTGGAACCTCGACGAGGGCGACGAGGTCGAGGTCGTCGACGATGCCCGGGGTGACACGGTGGCCGGTGGTTGACGCGCAGGGTCTCGACGGCGGGGTGCTGGTCCTGGTCGCCACGCCGATCGGGAACCTCGGCGATCTGACGCCCCGAGCGGTCGATGCGCTCGCATCAGCCGACGTGATCGCGGCCGAGGACACGCGTCGTACGCGGGCGCTCCTCTCCCACGCAGGAATCGAGGCCGGCGACCGCCTCCTGGCCGTCCACGAGCACAACGAGGCGGCCCGGGCCGAGACGATCATCGACGAGGTGGGGAGTGGCCGCCGGGTCGCCTACGTCACCGACGCCGGGATGCCCACCGTGTCCGATCCCGGTACCCGGCTGGTCGGGGCCTGTGCACGCGCCGGTCTGCGGGTCGAGGTGATCCCGGGCCCCTCCTCCGTTTCGGCGGCGCTGGCCGTCTCGGGGCTCCCGGCCGACCGTTACGTCTTCGAGGGATTCCTCCCCCGGAAGGGCCCGGGCCGCCGGTGGCGAATCGACGCGCTGGTCCGCGAGGAACGGACGGCGGTGATCTTCGAGTCGCCGACGCGGCTGTCGGCGACGTTGATCGAGCTGGCGGGGGCGCTCGGGGGCGATCGCGAGGTGGCGATCGCCCGCGAACTCACCAAGGTCCACGAGGAGGTGTGGCGGGGAACGCTCGGGGAGTGCGCCGACGGCGCTCCCGTCACCGAGCGGGGCGAGGTGGTCGTGGTGGTGGCGCCGAGTCCGACGCCGGGACCCGTTTCCGAGTCCGACGTGGAGCGAGCGCTGCGCCGGGAACTCGAGCGAGGTGCGTCGGCTCGCGACGCCGCCTCGACTGTGGCCGAGATGCTGGGCGTGCCGAAGCGCCGCGCCTACGAGTTGGCCAACCGCCTCAAGCAGTGAGTCAGGCCGTGAGCTGGGTGATGCAGGGGGTGCAGACCTTGCGCTCCCGGAAGTTGCGCAGCTGTTCGACGGCGCCGCAGAAGATGCACGACTCCTCGACCTTCGAGAGCACGATCTCCTCTCCGTCGACGCGGATGTCGACGTGGGCGCCCTCGTTGAGCCCGAAGCGGCGACGAATCTCGGCGGGGACGACCAACCTGCCGAGGTCGTCGATCTTCCTGGAAACTCCGGTAGATCTCATGTCACCTGCCCCCGCACCGCGTGGGGTGTCAGCCCGGGTCTTTCGACCGATGTCGTTCCAGGCCTGTCTACCCAGGTCCGCGGCTGGAAAAACACCCCACGAGCGCCAACCCGTATCGTAGCGTCGGTCCGGCGAACCCCGGAAGGGACCCCAGAGTGACATCGACCTTCTACGTCACCACGCCCATCTACTACCCGAACGACGTCCCCCACATCGGCCACGCCTACACGACGGTGGCGGGCGACGTGCTGACCCGGTGGCGGCGGATGTGGGGCGACGACGTCTTCTACCTCACCGGCACCGACGAGCACGGCCAGAAGATCCTCCGCACCGCGCACGACCAGGGGATCGAGCCTCAGGAGTTCGTCGACGCCATGGCGCCGCGATTCCAGGAGGTCTGGAAGCTCCTCGACATCCGCAACGACGAGTTCGTCCGCACGTCGCAACCATCGCACCACGCGGCGGTGCAGGAGTTCCTCCAGGCCGTCTACGACAACGGCGACATCGAGTTGGGCACCTACGAAGGCCTCTACTGCGTCGGCTGCGAGGCCTACTACACCGAGGACGAGCTCGACGACGGCGACTGCCCCATCCACGAACGTCCGGTCGAGCGGGTCGAGGAGGACAACTACTTCTTCAAACTCTCCCGCTACGAGGACCGGCTCCTCGAGCACTACGAGGCCCACCCCGAGGCGGTCCGCCCCGAGATCCGCCTCAACGAGACCCTGGGTTTCATCAAGCAGGGGCTCCGCGACTTCTCGATGAGCCGGAAGTCGATCGACTGGGGGGTGCCGTTGCCGTGGGACCCCGACCACGTCGCCTACGTGTGGTTCGACGCCCTCTTCAACTACTGCTCGGCCATCGGCTACGGCACCGATTCCGAACGCTTCGAGCACTTCTGGCCGGTCGACTACCACCTCATCGGCAAGGACATCCTCCGCTTCCACGCCGTCTTCTGGCCCGCGATGCTCATGGCCGCCGACCTGCCGCCACCGAAGTGCGTCTACGCCCACGGCTTCCTGATGGTCGGCGGGAAGAAGATGTCGAAGACCGGACTCACCCAGATCCACCCGGCCGACCTCGTCGAGACCTTCGGGAGCGACGGGTTCCGCTACCACTTCGTGCGCGACCTGCAGTTCGGGCCCGACGGTGACTTCAGCTACGAGGCGATGCTGGCTCGTTACAACGCCGACCTCGCCAACAACTTCGGCAACCTGGCCAACCGGGTGCTCGCCATGTCGTCGAGCTACCTCGATGGCGTCTCGCCCGACGCCCGGGCCGACGGTCCGCTCCGTGACCAGGCGGCGGAGGCGTTCGAACGGCTGACCGAGCGCCTCGGTGACGTCGATCTGGCCGGCGGCTTCGGCGCCGTCTGGGACCTGATCGGGGCCACCAACGCGTACATCGAGGACCGTCAGCCCTGGGAGCTGAACAAGTCGGGCGAGACGATGAAGGTCGCCGAGGTCCTGGGCGACTGCCTCGAGGCCCTGCGCATCGTGGCGCTGCTCTCCGCGCCCGTGATCCCGCGGGCGGCCACCGAATTGTGGCGCCGGCTCGGGCTCGAGGGCGCCCCCGACGAGCAGCGCCTGCCCGACGCCGCCGCCTGGGGCGGCATGCCCGCCGGCGTGAAGCTCGAGCGCGGGGAGCCGCTGTTCCCCCGTCTCGAGGAGTAATGGGCTGGATCGACTCCCACTGTCACCTCCAGGGGCTCGACGACCCCGCGGTCGTCGTGGCGCGGGCGGTCGATGCCGGAGTCGAGCGGATGATCTGTGTGGGGACCGACCTGGCTTCGTCGCGTGAGGCGGTCGACCTCGCGGGTCAGCATCCGCAGGTGTGGGCCACCGTCGGCCTCCACCCCCACGAGGCCTCGCGTCTTGCAGCCGAGTGGGCCGAGTTGGAGGCGCTCGCTGACGTCGACCGTGTCGTGGGTGTCGGCGAGGCCGGCTTCGACTTCCACTACATGCACTCGCCCGCCGACGCCCAGGAGGAGGCCTTCCGCGCCCACGTACGCCTGGCCCACGCGTCGGGGCGGGCGCTGGTGATCCACACCCGTGAGGCATGGCCCGAGACCTTCGCGCTGCTCGAGGAAGAGGGTGTGCCCGAGCGGACCGTCTTCCACTGCTTTACCGGGGGGCCCGACGAGGCGCGGCGGGCGCTCGATCTGGGGACGTGGATCTCGTTCAGCGGCATCGTCACGTTCCCCAACGCCCACGACGTCCAGGCCGCGGCCGCCGTGGTGCCGGCCGACCGGGCCCTGATCGAGACCGACTCGCCCTACCTGACACCCGTGCCGCACCGGGGTCGCCCCAACGAACCCGCCTACGTCGTGCATGTGGGCGAGGGACTCGCTGCGGCCACCGGCCGGCCGCTCGACGGGGTCGAGGCAGCCACTCGGAGCGCGACCGAGGCGGTGTTCGCTCTCCCGAGCTGACGGTTGCTACGGTTCTCGGGAGATTGTGCGAACGTTCACAAGCGTTTCGCGCGCCTCGCATCGAGGGATCGAGGCCCGGACTCAGGAGCACCCGAGAGGAGGCGGAGCCCGGTGGCCGAACGTTTGGCGAAGTTCAGCCGCTGGCTGTTCGTCGCCGCTCTCATCAGCACGGTCGGCGCTCTCGGCGCGTGGTGGTACACGTCGCAGGCCGACGTGACGGTTCGTGTCGACGGCGAGACGGTCTCGTTGCGCACCCGCGCCGAGACCGTCGCCGACGTCCTGCGCGCTCGGGGCGTCACCCTCGACTCCCACGATCGTGTGTCGCCGCCGCTCGCCGCGGCGGTCGACGACGGCGCCAAGATCCGCGTGGTGCGGGCGCAACCCGTCGTCGTCGAGCTGAACGGTGCCCCGAGGCTGGTCCACACCACCGGCGCCACCGTCGACGAACTCCTCGACGAGATCGGGCTCGAGGCCGACGTGATCGAGCCGACCCCCGACGCCCCGATCGAGGACGTCGACCGGGTGGTGGTCCGCAATGCGAGCGAGGTGACGGTCGCCGTCGACGGCGAGGAGCGGCTGTTGGTCTCGTCTGCCCCCACCGTCGGTGACCTTCTCGACGAGATCGACGTGTCCGTCGACGGCGACGACGAGGTCGCCCCCGGCCTCGACGCGCCGCTCGAGAACGGCATGTCGGTCGAGATCACCCGGGTCGACACCGAGGGGGAGGTCGACGAGTTCACCATCCCGTTCGAGACCATCCGGCGCGACGACCCGTCCCTGTCTCGCGGTACGGTGCGCACCATCCAAGAGGGCCGTTCGGGCCTCGAGCGGGTGGAGTACCGGCTCACCACCAACGACGGTGAGGTCGTCGACCGCGAGGTGGTCTCTCGCACCGTCGTGCGCGAGCCGGTGAACCGCGTCCTCGCCATCGGCACCAAGGTCACCGACTCTCAATCAGGCAAGGCGTCGTGGTACTCGACGGCTTCGATGACCTGCGCCCACCGCACGCTTCCCTTCGGTACCCACGTGAGCGTCGTCAACGTGGCCAACGGCGCGTCGGTGGTCTGCCGAGTCGCCGACCGGGGCCCCTTCATCGACGGCCGGGTCATCGACCTCTCCCACGACGCCTTCAGCCAGCTCGCCGACCCCTCCGTCGGCGTCATCAACGTCCGCATCAGCTGGTGAGTACCGTCGGGGTGTGAGCCTGCTCACGCCCAGAGACGTCGATCATCTGTTACGGGCCCACGGGCTGCGGGCCAGCAAGGCGCTCGGGCAACACTTTCTTGCCGATCCCAACACCGCCCGCCGCATCGCCCGCCTCGCCGACGTCGGCGAGGGCGACCAGGTGGTCGAGGTGGGGCCGGGCATCGGCTCGCTGACCCTCGCCCTTGCCGAGACCGGCGCCGAGGTGGTGGCCGTCGAGCGGGACCGTCACGTCCTCCCCGTTCTCGAGGCGACGGTGGGCGAACTCCAGCGGGTCCGGATCGTCGAGGCCGACGCGCTGGAGGTCGACTTCGACGACGTCCTCGGCCCCCAACCGGGCCGATGGGTGATGGTGTCGAATCTCCCCTACAACGTCGCCACCCCCATCATCATCCGGTTCCTCGAGGAGGTACCTCAGGTCGACCGCCTGCTGGTGATGATCCAGACCGAGGTCGCGGAGCGCCTGGCGGCGGCCCCCGGTCAACGGGCTGCCGGCGGTGTGACGATCAAGGTGGCGTACCACTGCGAGGCCGAGATCGTGGGCCGAGTCCCGCCCACCGTCTTCATGCCACGGCCCAAGGTCGAGTCGGCGCTGCTGTCACTTCACCGCCGTCCGTCGCCGCCGGTCGACGTCGACTCGCCCGAGTGGATGTTCCGGCTCGTCAAGGCCGGGTTCGGCCAGCGGCGCAAGACCCTGCGGCGGGCCCTGCGGACCGCGCTCGGCGACGCCGCCGATGTCGCTCTGGAACAGGCCGGCATCGATCCCAGGGCCCGGGCCGAGACGCTCGATCTCGACGCGTGGGCGGCCCTGGCCGGCGCCGTCCGCGACGTCACACCCAGGGGGGCGTGAACGGTGGGCGAGCTGCTCACCGACCCTGTGCGGCTGCGGGCTCACGCCAAACTCACGCTCTCGTTGCGCGTGCTGGGCACGCGGGATGACGGCTTCCACGACCTCGACGCGCTCTCGGTGTCGCTCGATCGCCCCGCCGACCTCGTCGAGGTGGCGCTCCGCGGCGACGGCCGCTTCACGCTCCAGGTCGCCGGTGTGACCCAGGACGTGCCCACGGGAGCCGACAACCTCGCTCTCGAAGCGGTGCGGGTCCTGGCCCGGCGCGTCGAGCCCGGGGCGGGCGCTCAGGTGCGGTTGAAGAAGGTGATCCCGGCGGGAGCGGGGTTGGGCGGAGGGTCGGCCGACGCCGCTGCCGGCCTGGTGGCGATCACGCAGCTGCTGCCGACCGAGAGCCAGGGCGTCGACCTCGGGCCGATCGCGGCCGGCCTGGGCTCCGACGTGCCCTTCTGTCTCCGGGGAGGTGTCGCCTGGATGCGCGGGCGGGGCGAGGTCGTCGACCCGGTCGTCGCAGACCTGGCCACGATCGGCGTGCTGGTGGCGGTTCCCCCGACCCGACTGTCGACCCCGGCCGTGTACGAGCGGTGGGACGAGTTGGGTGGTCCCGCGTCGGAGCGATCACTTCCCGCGCCCGAGGCGTTGGCCGGGGTGCTTCCCGAGCGCGTCAACGACCTCGAGCCGGCCGCCCTCGCCCTCGCTCCCGACCTGGCTCGATTCCGCGACGCCCTCGAAGCCGCAGCCGGGGCTCCCGCGTTGCTTGCGGGCAGCGGATCGTCGTACGCGGTGCTGTACGAGACGTTCGCGGCAGCCGAAGAAGCGGCCGCGGCCGTCCGCGACGAGCTTGCCGACGCCGCCGTCTTCACGTCGACGATCGCGCCCGCCGGGGTCAGCGCCGGGGCCGCGTAGAGGCCAGTTCTGCCGCGGGTAGTGTCGCGGCGAACACTCGGGGGTGGTGTAACAGGCAACACGCGAGGTTTTGGTCCTCGAATTCCGGGTTCGATCCCTGGCCCCCGAGCAGGCGCCAACCGATCAGGAGGCTGGTCGATGAGGAGAGACGCGTGAGCGGATACCGGCCCTTCGCCGCGGTGGTGCTCGCCGCCGGCGAGGGGACGCGCATGCGTTCCGAGACACCCAAGGTGCTGCACCCGCTGTGCGGCCGGCCCATGGTGCTGCACGTGGTCGATGCGCTCGCCGAGTTGCCGCTCGAGCGGATCGTCGTGGTGGTCGGCTTCGAGGCCGAACGGGTCACCAAGACGCTCCAGGATCAGGTCCAGGCCGACGTGCCGATCGAGTTCGTCGAACAGCGCGAGCAGCGGGGCACCGGCGACGCCGTCACCACTGCATTCACCGCCTTCGACGACAGCGATGTCGAGGACGACATCATGGTCCTCCCCAGCGATCACGTGCTGCTGCTCTCCGAGACGTTGGCCAAGCTGGCGACCGCCCACCGCGAGGCCGACGCCGCCTGCACGGTCCTCACTGCGCGGGTCGCCGATCCCACGGGTCTCGGTCGCGTGGTGCGCGCCGACGATGGGAGCGTCGAGCGGATCGTCGAGCATGTCGACGCCGACGCCGCCACGCGGGCCATCGACGAGGTCAACACCTCCGTCTACTGCTTCCGGCGCAATCTCCTGGCGCCCGCTCTGCGCCGGCTCAGCCCCGAGAACGTGCAGGGCGAGTACTACCTCACCGATGCGCTCGAGGTCCTCGCCGAGGCCGGCCACAAGGTGCAGGCCGTCGAGGCGCGCGACGTCACCGAGGCGCTCGGTGTCAACGACCGGGCCCAGTTGGCCGCGGCCGAGTCCGAGTTGCGCGGGCGCATCAACACCCGCTGGATGCGGGCGGGCGTCACGATGGTCGACCCCGGCCGCACGTATGTCGACGCCACCGTCGATCTCGCTCCCGACGTGCGCCTCCTCCCCGGCACCATGCTCGAGGGCCGCACGACGATCGGGCCGGGCGCGGTCGTCGGCCCCGACACCCGGCTCGTCGACTGTTTCGTCGGCGAAGACGCTTCGGTCACCTTCACCATGGCCACCGAGGCCGAGATCGGCGACGGTTGCACGGTCGGCCCCTGGACGCACCTCCGACCCGGTACGCGTCTGGGGTCGGGCGCCAAGGTCGGGGCGTTCGTCGAGACCAAGAACGCCGAGATCGGCGAGGGGGCCAAGCTTCCCCACCTCTCCTACGTGGGCGACGCCGAAGTGGGTGACGGCGCCAACGTCGGGGCGGGCACGATCACCGCGAACTACGAGGGCGCCACCAAACGGAAGAGCCACACCAAGATCGGCAAGGGCGCCAACACCGGGAGCAACTCGGTGCTCGTCGCCCCCGTCGAACTGGGCGACGGGGCCTACGTCGCCGCCGGCGCCGTGGTCACCCGAGACGTTCCCGCCGGCGCCAAGGCACAGGGCGTGCCGGCCCAGATCGACGAAGGGTGGCGCGACCGCAAGGAATCCGCAGCGGGCGAATCGGAATCCGAGGCGACGGGAGCCGACGCCAGCGGCGACAATGGCGAAGACGCGGGCGAGGGGAGCTGACTCCATGGAGTTGGTCACGAAGAAGAAGCTGATGCTCTTCAGCGGGCGGTCGAACGTGCCGCTCGCCGAGGAGATCGCCGAGCACCTCGGGGTCCCCCTGGGCGACGTCGAGTTGTCGAGCTTCGCCAACGGCGAGATCTACTGCCGCTTCGGGGAGAGCATCCGCGGTGCCGACGTCTTCATCCTCCAGACCCACTGCGACCCCATCAACCAGAACCTGATGGAGCAGCTGATCATGATCGACGCGGCCAAGCGGGCGTCGGCCAAGCGCATCACCGCGGTGGTCCCGTTCTACGGCTACGCCCGCCAGGACCGGAAGGCCGAGGGCCGCGAGCCGATCACGGCGCGGCTCCTCGCCGACCTGCTGAGCGCGGCGGGCATCGACCGGCTGGTCACCGTCGACCTCCACACGGGACAGATCCAGGGTTTCTTCGACATGCCCGTCGACCACCTGCGGGCGCTGCCGGTGCTGAGCGAGTACCTGAGCGACGTCACCGACGGGCCCCTGACCGTGGTCGCGCCCGACGCCGGAGGCGGCAAGCTGGCCCGGCACTTCGCCAACGAGCTCGAAGCCGAGATCGCCTTCATCGACAAGCGGCGACGCACCGATGTGCGCAACGTGGCCGAAGCGATGGAGGTGGTGGGTGTGGTCGAGGGGCGCACCTGCATCATCGTCGACGACATGATCGACACCGGGGGCACGGTGGTGAGCGCCGCCGAATTGCTCAAGGAGCGGGGCGCCACCGAGGTCTTCGTCGCCGCCACCCACGGGCTGCTCTCCGACCCGGCCGTCGACCGGCTCAAGAACGCGCCCGTCCGTGAGGTCGTGGTCACGAACACCGTGCCGGTACCCTCTGAGAAGCAATTCGACAACCTCCGCGTGTTGTCGGTGGCCGAAGTGGTGGCCGATGCCCTCGACGCCGTGTTCGAGGACACCTCGGTCAGCGAGATCTTCCGCGGTCACAACGTCTGA
>CAZTOV010000069.1:0-9516 GCA_964615175.1 uncultured Burkholderiales bacterium | reverse complement strand
CCGACCAGCTTGACCGGAATCCCCAGATCCTGCTGGATGGCGAGCACGATGCCCCCCTTGGCGGTGCCGTCGAGCTTGGTCAGCGCCACGCCGGTGACGTCGACCGACTCGGCAAACTGGCGGGCCTGGGCCAGTCCGTTCTGGCCCGTCGTCGCGTCGATGACCAACAGCACCTCTTTCAGCGCCCCGGGCGTGCGGTCGACAATGCGGCGCAGCTTGGCCAGCTCCTCCATGAGGTTGACGTTGGTGTGGAGCCGACCGGCGGT
Source organism: uncultured Burkholderiales bacterium (assembly GCA_964615175.1). Lineage (GTDB taxonomy): Bacteria > Actinomycetota > Acidimicrobiia > IMCC26256 > JACPCJ01 > CAZTOV01. Next base: position 9,250 of record CAZTOV010000069.1, on the reverse strand, counting down.
GTCGATGAGCACGAGGTCGGCGTCGCGGCCCCGGGCGGCATCCATACCGTCGAACACCACCGAACCGGGGTCGGCTCCCTCCTGGCCCCGGATCAGCTCGGCCCCGGTGCGCTCGGCCCACAACCCGAGCTGCTCAGCCGCGGCGGCGCGGAACGTGTCGCCCGCCACCAGCACGGTCTGACGGCCCTCTGTGACCTCGCGGCGGGCGATCTTGCCGATGGTGGTGGTCTTCCCCGTGCCGTTCACGCCCACGAACATCCACACGTTCACCTCGCCGGGGCGGAACGCCAGCGAGCGATCGGCGGTGGCGAGACGGGCGGCCACGTCGGCCTTGAGGGCCTCGATGAGACCCTCGCCGTCGGTGATCGTCTCTTCCTTGGCCTGGGTGCGGAGATCGTCGAGGAGCGTGGTGGCGGTTCCCACGCCTACGTCGGCCAGCACCAGGGTCTCCTCCAGCTCGTCCCACGTGGTGTCGTCGATGGAGCGGCGGAGGCGCAGCTCGGCCAACGAGTCGCTGATGAACGCCCGGGCCTTCCCCAACCGATCACGCAGACGCGGGCGCTCGGGTGGCGCCTCGACGAGCTCCTCGAGCTGCTCAGCCGACGGGACCTCGACCGCAGGCGCCTCCTCGGGCGGAGCCTCCGCCGGCGGCGCCTGCGCTTCGGGCGCGGCTTCGGTGGACGGCGCCTCGACCCCTTCGACGGGAGGCGGCTCGAGGGTGGTCGGTCCGCCGCGCGTCTGCCCGGACGTCCGATCGCGCCGGAGCTGGATGAACGCCGCCACGATGATGGCGGCCGCCAGGATGGCGATGATGAGGATCAGGAGCACGCCCGGAGGTTATCGAGGGTCAGGGGGGCGCTCGGCACTCGTGTCCGGGCGTGAGGTCCGGGGCCGGAAGAGGGCCTCGGCGAGAGGGTCCGCGAACCGGGCCAGGACCGGGCCCACGACAGCGAGGAACACGACGTAGGCGGCGGCGAGCGCACCGAGGTCGGGCTCCCGCGCGGTTCCGAGCGCCGCGATCACGATCGAGAACTCACCCCGCGCCACGAGAGCGGTGCCGAGACGCGCGCGACCGCGATGGCTGAGGTCGAGGCTGCGCCCGGCCAGCCAGCCCGTGACGATCTTCGTCGCCGCCGTCACCAGCCCCAGCAGTCCTGCGGCCACGGCCACCTCGGGGATCAGCCCGGGATCGACCTCGAGCCCGAAGAACACGAAAAAGACCGCGGCGAAGAGATTCCGCAGCGGGAGGAGCAGATCACGGGCCTCCGACGTCACCGACCCGGCGAGGGTGATCCCGACGAGGAACGCCCCCACCGCCGTCGAGAGCTGTACCCGCTCGGCGAGGCCGGCGACCACGAAGGTCAGCCCGAGAATGCCGAGGAGCATCACCTCTCGAGACTCGCTCAGCACCACGGACGCGATCCGGTCACCGAAGCGGAGCGCCAGCGCGAAGGCGAGCGCGACGCCTGCTCCGGCCAGCAGGATCGGGCCGGCGATGTCGGCCGGCCCACCACCGACGAGCACCGCCGCCATCACCGGCAGATAGACCACCATGGCCAGGTCTTCGATGACCAGGAGCGTGAGCACCAGCGGCGTCTCGCGGTTTCCCAACCGGCTGAGGTCAGCCAACAGCTTGGCGATGACGCCCGACGAGCTGATGTAGGTCACGCCTCCGAGGAGGGCTGCGGGGACCGCCCCCCACCCGAGGAGGAGCCCGGCCACCATCCCGGGAGTGAAATTCAGGGCCGCATCCCACACACCGCTTCCCGCCGACCGCCGCACCTGCCCCACCAGTTCGCGAGCGGGGAACTCGAGACCCAGCATGAGCAGCAACAGCACGACCCCGATCTCGGCGCCGATCTCGATGAACTCCTCCGAGGCCTCGAGATCGAGCACCCCGCCCTCCCCGAGCCCGAGTCCGATGAGCAGGTAGAGGGGGATGGGCGAGAAGCCGACGGCGCGCGCAGCGCGCGCGACCAGAGAGAGACCGAACACGACGGCCCCCAGTTCGATCAGGAGGACACCGGCGTCCTCCACCGGCTACTCCCCGGCTCGCGAACCCTCGGTGCTCCCGCCCCCCGGAACACCCTCCAGGAGGCGCGAGACCTCGTTCACGGCCTCGGGGGTGCCGGCAACCACCACCGTGTCGCCGGGTTCCAGACGGTCGCCGGGCCCGGGGGCGGGAACCGGCGCGCCGGGTCTCACGATCGCCACGATGCTGGCTCCGGTGCGCTCGCGCACCTCGGCCTCACGGATCGTGACGCCCGAGAGGGAGGACTCCTCCGCGACCTGCAACCAGTCGATGACCAGGCCCTCGACCTCGTGAGGCAGCGCAGCGAGTCGCTCGCTGATCCGTGAGCCGCCGAGCAGCTCGGCCAGGACGCGACCCTCCTCTTCGGTCAGCTCGACGCTCTCGGAAGCGGCGTCGGGATCGTCGACCGAGTAGACGACGAGGTCGCGCCGGCCGGTGTGGTGGGTCACCACGCCGACCCGCCGACCGGACCGGGCGGCGAACTCGTGGCGGAGGCCGACTCCGGGAAGTGTGGATTCGTCGACGTCGGTCATAGCGACTCCTCCTGCAGGCTCGACTACGACGGGCTCGACTACGCCCCCGACAGGGCCCTGGTGGTGCCCTCCAGCCTGGCAGACCGGCGGCGGGTCAGCGCAGGGGCTCGGTCTGGTGCTCCGACGGCAGGTCGATCTCCTCGGAACGCTGCTCGTCGGACAGCTCATCGGACAGATCGAGGGTCTCCTGGCGGCCCAGGCGTTCGGACACCGCCTTCGACGACCCGCCCGGCGGCATGGAGACCCCGTAGAGGACGTCAGCGGCCTCCATCGTGCGCTTCTGGTGCGACACGATCACCAGCTGCGCCTCGTTGCGGAACTCGTCGACCAGTTCGAGGAACCGGTGGAGGTTGACGTCGTCGAGCGCGGCCTCGACCTCGTCGAGCAGGTAGAAGGGTGAGGGTCGGGCCCGGAACACGGCGAAGAGGAACGCCAGCGCCACCAGCGACCGCTCGCCTCCGGAGAGGAGCGAGAGGCGACGCACATTCTTCCCCGACGGGCGGGCCTCGATCTCGACGCCGGTCTCGAGCATGTCGTCGGGGTCGGTGAGCACGAGGCGACCCTCGCCGCCGGCGAAGAGCCGGGCGAACAGGTTGGCGAAGTGGGCCTCGACGTCGCGGTAGGCCTCGGCGAAGACCGCGTTGATCTCGGCGTCGACGGCCCGGATGACCTTGCGGAGCTCGCGGCGACTCGACTTCACGTCGTCGAGCTGCTCCTCGAGGAACCGGTGGCGCTCCTGGAGCGCTTCGTACTCCTCGAGCGCGAGGGGGTTGATGGGCCCCATGAGCCGCAGCTCACGCTCCAGCTCTCGGGCTCGCTCCGAGAGTGTGGTGCCCTCGGGGATCTCGGGCGCCTCCGCGCTCATGGCGGCCTCGGGCTCGCAGTCGAACTCGTTGCGGCACGTCTCGATGTGCTGTTCGAGACGCATCTTCGCCTCGGCGTCGTCGATCTCGAGCCGGTGGAGCTGCTCGCGGAGCTGCTCGAGTTCGCGCTCGAGCCCGCTGCGCTCCTTGCGGATGCCCTCGAGGCGTTCCGACGCCTCGCGCCTGGCGCTCGAGCGGCTGCGCCGGGCGGCGTCGAACCGCTCGTGGAGGGCGGTGGTCGCCGCCAGATGCTGGTCGAGAGCCCGTTCGAGGCGAGTCAGCGCCCGCTCACGGCCCACGAGGTCGAGCGTCGCCTGGTCGGGAGCGCCGCTCCCCTCGTCTCGATCCCCGGCGGTCGCCAGGCGCTCGCGGATCTCGGCTAGGCGGCTCTCGAGCACCGCCCGCCGTTCGTCGACGGCGGCCCGACGCCGCTCGAGCCTCGTCCGCGCCTCGGCGACCTCGTCGCGCACCGCCTCGTAGCGGCGGCGGGCCTCTTCGACCTCGTCGCGCTGTTGATGGATTGCCTCGCGGGCGGCCGCCGCCGCCTCGCCGTATGCGCGACGGGCGTCTTCGAGCGTGGCCTCGGCCTGTTGCTGGGCCGTCTCGGCCTCCTCGGCCCGGCGCAGCGCCTCCTCGAGGCTCTGTCGGGTGGCACCCGCGCCGGGCTCGGCGCCGGCGCGCCAGGTGTCTCCCAGCCGGAACCGCTCGCCCGCCGGGGTGGTGACGGTGAGGCTGGGGTGTTCGAGCGCCAGCGAGAGCGCCTCGCGCCAACCCGATTCGACGAACATGACGCCGTCGAGGAGCGCCTGGAGCACCGCCTCGAGGCCGGGCTGCTTCGCCTGCACCAGGTCGATGAGGGGCTGGGCTCCGGCGGGGGCGAGCCGCCCCTGGACGGCGTGGTCGGCACCTTCGATCACGAGGAGCAACGCGTGAGCGTCGCCGTCGGCGAGGCGTTCGATGGCGGCGCGGGCGGCGTCGGCATCGCGCACCACGAGCGCCCGCATTCCCTCGCCCAGAGCGGCGGCGACGGCCTTCTCGGCCCCTTCGGCAATCTCGATGTGCTCGACGAGGGGTCCGACGACGCCGCCGATGCCCTCGAGGTGTTCGACGCCGGTGGCGGTGCGGGCCTCGTCGAGCGCCATGGCCAGGGCCTCGGCGCGGGCCCGCCAGGCGTGGGCGTCGGCGTCGGCGCGCCGGCGAGCTTCGTCGGCCTCGGTCAGGCGCCGCTCGGCGGCTTCGCGGGCGGCTTCGGCCTCGACGGGACCGGCGTCGCCGTCGGCGGCAGGGGCCAGGGCCTCGAAGTCGTGTCGGGCCGCGGCGGCGCGCGCCTCGGCGTCGGAGACTTCGGCTTCGAGCTCGCCGAGCGACGACTCCGAGGCCGCCACTTCGTCGAGCTGGGCCGTGAGCGATGCGGACTCGGCCCGCAACGACTCGACCACGCTGGTGTCGGCGGCCGCGCTCCGGGCGCGGGTGGCCCCGGCACGCTTCTCGCCGACGAGGGCGGCGAGGCCTCGGGAGCGCTCGCGGAGGGCCTCGGCCCGAACCAGGGCGTCGTCGAGGTCGTCGTCGCCGAAACCGCCGAGCACGTCCTCGACGGCGACGACTCCGGCGTCGAGTTCTGCGAGGCGGTCGCGGATCGAGCGCTCGCGTTCGGCGCCCTCACGCCGTTCGTCGCGGGTCGTGCGGACCTTCTTCTGGACCTGGTTGAGCTGGCGCCCGAGCAGGTGGACGCGGATGGCCCGGAGTTCGGCTTCGACGTCGCCGTGGCGGCGGGCCGCGTCGGCCTGCCGCTCGAGCGGCTTCAGCTGGCGGCGCACCTCGCGGAGGGTGTCCTGGAGGCGGAGGAGGTTCCCCTCAGTGGATTCGAGACGCCGCTCGGCCTTCTCCTTGCGCCGGCGGTACTTCAGGATGCCGGCGGCCTCTTCGATGATCGCCCGGCGCGCTTCAGGGCGGGTGTTGAGGACGGCGTCGACCTGACCCTGTCCGACGATCACGTGCTGGGTGCGGCCCACCCGGGCGTCGGAGAGCAGCTCCTGGATGTCGAGGAGCCGGCACGGAACGCCGTTCATGGCGTACTCGGACTCGCCCGAGCGGAAGAGGATGCGGCTGATCTCGACCTCGGTCAGCTCGATCGGGAGCAGCCCGGTGGAGTTGTCGATGGTGAGCGAGACCTCGGCCCGGCCGAGCGCGGAGCGCTGGGGCGTGCCGGCGAAGATGACGTCGTCCATCTTCGCCGAACGCATCGTGCTGGGACCCTGAGCGCCGAGGACCCACGCCACGGCGTCGACCACGTTCGACTTGCCCGAACCGTTGGGGCCGACGATGACGGTGACGCCGGGCTCGAACTGAAGGGTCGCCTTGTCGGCAAACGACTTGAAGCCCTTCAGCGTCAGCGTCTTCAGGAACACGGTGAGCCTGCTTCTCCGGGTCTCGTCCTGGCGGCGGGACCCGTCACGGGCCCCGTCACGCGTGCTTGGGTCGGCAGCGTAGCGACCGCCCTGCGGGTGCCCGCGGATGCCTACACCGCCTTCGGGAGTGCGTCATTGCACCCGGAACCGGGGCTCGCCACGAGCCTCCTCGTGCTCGACCTCGATCTGGGAGACCGAGGCCCGGGGCGGGCCCTCGCGGCAGAAGTCGACCACGGCATCGACGGCGTCGGGGGCCCCTTCGAAGACGGCTTCGAGGGTTCCGTCGGGATTGTTGCGGGCCCACCCCGTCACCCCGCGGGTCTCGGCTTCGTGGCGGCACGAGTCGCGGAACCACACCCCCTGCACCCGCCCGTGGACCACGACGTGGGCTCGAACGGTCTGGGAATTCACACCTGGCAGGCCTCGCAGAAGTACGCGTAGCGGCCGGAGGTCTTCTTGCGCTGGATCGGCCGGCGGCACCGTCGGCACGGCTCGCCCTCACGGCCGTAGACCTTGTGGTACTGCTGGTAGTCGCCCGGCTCGCCCGACGGGTCGACGTAGCCGTCGTCGTCCAGCGTCGAGCCCCGGTACTTGATGGCGTCCTGGAGCGTCTCGACGAGGGCGCGGTAGAGCCGGCGCACCTCCTGGGTCGAGAGCGTGTCGCTCTTCCGGTCGTGGGCCAAGCCCGCCTGGAAGAGGATCTCGTCGGAATAGATGTTCCCCAGCCCGGCGAGGAACTTCTGGTCCATCATCGCCGTCTTCAGCTTGGTCTTGTGCTCGACGAGCTGGCGGCCGAAGTCGTCCCACGAGAGCGGCGTGTCGATCGGATCGACGCCGAGGTCGGTGACCTCGCTGCATTCCTCGAGGCCGTCCTCCTCGACGATCCACATCTCGCCGAACGTGCGGGGATCACGGAAACGCAGTTGGCCGCCCTGGGTGAACGTGACGATCACGTGAGTGTGCTTGGGCACCTTCTCGCGCGACTGCTGGGCCCGGAGGAGCTGCCCCGACATGCCCAGGTGCACAATCAGCGTCTGTCCGTCGTCGAGACCGAAGAGCAGGTACTTGCCCCGCCGTTCGAGGCTGTCGATCTTGCGGCCCTCGAGCAGGCCGACGAAATGCTTCTTGTTGGGGTGGCGGCGGATCGAGCGCATCTTGGGGACGTCGACGTTCTTGATCTTGCGTCCCACGACGTCGCGCTCCAGCTCTCGCCGGATCACCTCGACTTCCGGCAGTTCAGGCATCTGCATGCTCCAGATCGTTGGTCGGATCGGTGTCTTCGCGGGCGCGCAGCCACTCCCAGGCGCTCGCAGCGGCCTCCTGCTCGGCCTGCTTCTTCGACGAGCCCTGTCCGGTGCCACGCGCCTGCCCGGCGAGGAAGACCGTGGCCTCGAACTCCTTGGCGTGGTCGGGTCCCTCGTCGGTCACCACGTAGCGGGGGGTCTGGTCGAGCGCGCGCACGGCCAATTCCTGGAGCCGGGTCTTGTAGTCGCTCCCGCCGGGGCCCTTGGCCGCCTCGGACACCCGGTCGGCGAACAACGCGAGCACCACCCGGTGCGCGGCGTCCCGGCCGCCGTCGAGGTAGACGGCGCCGATCACGGCCTCGACGGCGTCGGAGAGGATCGAACTCTTCTCACGGCCGCCCGACTGCTCTTCGCCACGACCGAGGAGCACGTGCGTCCCGAGCTCGAGGTCGGCGGCCACCTCGGCGAGGGTGGCCGCGCTCACCACCGCGGCCCGCACCTTGGCCAGTTCGCCCTCGGGAAGCTCCGGATAGTCGCGGAACATGGCGTCGGTGACGACCACGCTCAGCACGGCATCACCCAGGAACTCGAGCCGCTCGTTGGAACGAACGCCCGGGTTCTCGGCGCAGTAGGAGCGGTGCGCGAGGGCGCGAGCGAGGAGCGTCGGGTCGGCGAACGTGTAGCCGAGCCGGGCCTCCAGCCCAGCGTGCGCGTCCTGCTCTTCGCCCTGCCGTGGGTTCTCCGGTAGGGGAGTCGACGCGTGTGCCTCGTCGGCCGGCTCGTTCATGAAAACGCTCAGCCGCCTGGCGCCTGGCCGCCGGAGGAGGAAGCCGCCTCGAGGCGAGCCACCACGTAGTCGACGGCCTCCTTGACCGTCGTCAGGTCGGCGAGGTCCTCGTCGTCGATCCGGAAGCCGACGGTGCGCTCACCCAGCTCCTCCTCGAGCGACTCCACCAGTTCGATGAGCGCCAGCGAGTCGGCCTCGAGGTCGTCGGTGAAGCTCGAGGTCAGCTCGACGTTGCTCTCGTCGATCTCGAGGATCTCCGAAACACGGTCGCGGATCAGAGCGAAGACCTGGTCGGGCCCCATCGGGTCCTTGGTCACGTGGGTCTCAGCGGGCATCGTTGGTGGCCTCCTGTTTCCTGTTTCTCCGGATTGCTGGTCGGGTTGCTGGTCGAGTTGCTGATCAATTGCTGACGGACTGCTTGAGTCGATCGACGATCCCGGCGTCGACGGACTCGGCGGCGACGCGCGTGGCGTTCACGATGGCGGTGGCCGACGACGAACCGTGCGAGATCACGGCTACGCCGTCGACGCCGAGGAGCATCGCTCCGCCGGTGTTGTCGGGGTCGAGATCGGCGGCGGCGTCGAGGAGTGACGGCATGATCACCTCGGCCGCCTTCTTGGCTTCTTCGGTCTCGGACAGCACGCCGAACACGAGGTTGACGAGCATGCGGAGCGACCCCTCGAAGCCCTTGAGCAGCACGTTGCCGGTGAAACCGTCGGTGACCACGACGTCGACGGCGTCGGTCATCACCTCGCGGCCCTCGACGTTGCCGACGAATCCGGGGACCTGCGCCTCGAACAGTTCGTGAGCGGCCTTGCGCAGCTCGTCGCCCTTCGAGGCTTCCTCCCCGTTCGAGAGCAAGCCGACTCGCGGCCGGTCGATCCCGAAGCGGATGCCGGCGAACTCGGCCCCCATCCGGCCGAACTGGGCCAACCACTCGGGTTTGCAGTCGACGGTCGCACCGGCGTCGAGCAGCACCGTCGGGGTGGCGCCGGGAACCGGGATCGGCACGGCGACGGCCGGGCGGGCAACGCCCTTGATGCGCCCCATGCGGAGTACCGCCGCCCCCATGGCGGCACCGGTGTTGCCCGCGCTCACCATGGCGGCCGCTCGCCCGTCACGGACGGCCTCGGCCGCGCGCACCAGCGACGAGTCCTTCTTGCGGCGTACGCCGGCGGCTGGATCCTCGTCCATGGCGACGACCTCGGACGCCGTCACGATCTCGACACCGTCGGGGAGTTCCCCGTCGGGGAGGGCCGCCCGGATGTCGTCCTCCCGGCCCACGAGGAGCACGTCCACGTCGAGGGTGGCCACGGCATCGAGGGCTCCGGCGACGATCTCGTCGGGCGCGCGATCGCCCCCCATGGCGTCGATGGCGATGAC
>CAZTOV010000068.1:0-9668 GCA_964615175.1 uncultured Burkholderiales bacterium | reverse complement strand
GCCACCGGGTCGCCCGAAGCGTCGGGGAGATCGCCGCCCATGATGGCGGCGGCGAGAAGTTCGTCGACCTCGCCGGTGGGCTCCGCAGCACCGACCAACCAAGCATCGACGTCGGCCTCGACCCGCACGGGGCCGAGGCCCCGGCCGGAGAAGGATGCGGCCAGTCCGCCCGAGACGAAGAACTCGAGGCCGACGGCGATCCCGTTGCCCTCACGACCTCCGGGCGCCCCGAGGGCGCCACGGACGTCGTGCTCGTGGGTGGTCTGGTCGGCGATCCACTGGTGGGCCGCGCGGCCGGGGAAGGCGTCAGCGAAGGCCTCGACCTGGGGTGCGGCCTCGTTCCACTCGCCGAGCAACTCGGTGAGGGTCCGATCTCGTCGCGCCTCCACCTGGGCGGCGGTCCACTCGTCGGTGGCCACTCCGTCGAGGTTGCCGTCGAGGATGTCGGTGCAGGTGCCGGCCAGGTGGGCCGCCACGTCGTGCACCGTCCAGTCCGGGCACGCCGGAACCGGGCTGTCGCCGACGCCGTCACCGGCGTCGCGGAGCAGGGCCGTAACGCGTTCGCGCGTGTCCCGGTAGGTACTGCCGATGTCCATCCGAACGCATTCTCTCCGGTGGCCGGCCTGCTGGCAACCAAGTGACGTCACCGGGCGGCCAGGGCTCCGTGGTCGGCACCGTCTCGGTGAAGGCTTGGCGGACGCTCCCATGCCGCGACTGCGTGACTCACCAACCTCGACGAAACGGACAAAGCTGCCCGTTTCCTGATAAGCGTCGCAGGAGGGTCCACGCCTCGCGGCGAATGGGCTCTCTGGAAATCACCCGACACGCTGGGAGGCCTCACGCGCCCAGCGGAGTCGGGAACGAGACGCTTGGAGCCCCTACCGATGCACCTCCCCCGCAAGGTCATGTCCTCCCTGCTCACGGTCGTCGCGGCGACCGCCGTCCTGTGGTCGGCGGTGCCCGCCCGTGCCTCGGTACCGCCCGCAGACACCGGGACCCCCTACGTCAGCCCACCCGAGGCGACCGTGGTCCCCGTCGGGCACGATCGGTTCACCAACGGCATCACGGACACCTTCCTGATCCGCCGGCTCCCGAACGGCGACGAGCTCCGGGGCGTGCTCGTGACCCACGTACTCGAGGAGACCGCAGCCGACGGGTCGTCGCGGACGTCGGCGTGGGCCCAGATCTTCCAAGAGATCTGTGGCGTCGAGGGAACTTGCGAAGACGCGCCGACCCGTGTGATCGAGGGCGAGGTCCCGCGCTCGTCCTTCGAGGGCGACTGGGACGGCCTCCGGTGGGCATCGCTCGCGCCCGTCACCGTTCCGAGCCGAAGCGTGGCTGCGGACGGAACCGTGACCCCCTCCGAACCCGTCGATGTCACCATGGAGTGGACGCGTGACCCGTCCTCCTTCCCGATCGACTTCCGCGAGCCCTGGGTGCCCGAGGTGAACGGGGCGCCCGTCCCCTACGTCATTCCCGTCCCGAGTGGTGACGAGTGGTGCTCGACCCACGTGAAGGAGGCGGCAGTTCGGAGGGTTACCAGCGCGATCGGTACCGCACGCCTCGTGCTCGACGGAACGGTTGTAGAAGTCCCGCTGCGGGACGCTCTGATCGCCGACCACCTGACGCACCAGGCAACGATCCGCCGGGACGCCATCGTGTACACCCCGGACGGAGGCAAGGTCGTTGGAGGGTTGGCGCCCACCTGCTGACGCTCGACCTCCAGGAGTCTGTTCCGGGTTTGGTTGACAGTGGCGATTCACGCGACAACCGGAACCTGGCGGACCAAGACCTCTGGTCCGGACCGCACCCCTTCGTATGGCAGGGAGAACCCTCGAACCCCGTGGTCTGTCTCCCGACGCCACCACACACACGACAGGCGGTGACCACGCCACCCGAGCGTCGGGTCTGCTCGGAGAGCTGACCCCGGCGACGATCATGTCAACAGGCCCGGCGCGGCGCTCCGCATGAGGCGACCACCACGGGTACGGATCGCTTCGAGCGTCCTGCCAAGGGCATGTGCGAGAAGTTCACCGCCGTGGCCCTCGCCCTGAAGATCCCCCGAGAGCGGCAGGCGAGCGACGAGAAATCCTGGAATGACAACTGGAGCGCCCCTGCCCACCTTCGATTGGGACCGCATCGCGCCGCACAGTGTGCGGAACGATGGCGAAGTAGCCACCGAACCGGTATCAAGGCTCGTGTCAGGAACCGACCCGCTCGCCGCTTCGGGCCAAGGTGTCCCAGGTCCGACCGCCGTCGTTGCTCCGGTAAAGGCCGGCGTTGAAGGTTCCCGCGTACACCAGGTCCGGGTCGACGGGATGGACGGCCAGGTGTCCGACGGCGTCGTCGTCGAGCTGCCAGCCGAGCGGCGACCAGGTCGCTCCCCCGTCGGTGCTCTCGAGGAGGCCGTCGCCGGGTGGCGGCGCGTAGGCGAGCACCCGGTCGGGATCGGCGGGATCGATGCTCACCGCGGTGACCGGCACTTCTCCGGCGACCGTCTCCCACGAGCGGCCACCGTCCCGGCTGTGCATGAGCCCCGCCTGCGCGCCGGCCCACACCTCGTCGCCGTCGATCGGATGCACCGCGAGCGCGATCGCTCCACCGGCTGCCTCCAGATCGGTCGCCGGGACGCGGTCCCACTCCTGGCCCCCGTCCACACTGCGGTGCAGGCCCGCGTCGCCGGCAGAGGTCCACCCGTAGATCGCCTGCCCGTCACCGCCGACGGCCATGGTGTGGAAGTCGGCTCGCCCCTCGAGCGCCTGGACCGTCCACGTCCTTCCCCCATCGGTGCTGACCATGAAGCCGAGGGGGTTGGTGAGACCGCTCCCCTGAGCGGGGTGGCCACTCGAGAAGAGGATGTTCTCCTCGGAGGGGTGGGCCGAGAAGCCCATGAAGTCGTGACGCTCGTCGCTCACGTGCCGCCACTCACCGTCGGCATCGATGCGGATGAGCCCCTCGTGCGTCGACAGGAACGCGCCGTCGGGAGCCCACGCGGGGACCTCGAGACCATGCACGTGCATGAACGTCGTGACGCCGCTCCCGGCTGCCTCATCACCGGAATCGTCACCGCCCGCGCACCCGGCCCCGAACAGCACGACGGCGAGAAGCGCGGCGGCGAGTGTGCTGACTGGCTTCACTGACGGGAGACTACTTCGGCATGCTGTCGAATCTCGGGGGTCGAAGCTGCTCTCCGATGGACACCGCGGTGTGCCGATCCAACGTCTTGACCGGAGGATCGACTGGGGGCGAGACCTCGCGCATCTCCCCGGCGAATTTCAGCCTTGACGACGCGCGCTCTCTTCCGGCCTCTTCTCGATGTCGTTGGGGCGATGGCCGAATCGAGCGACGTCATCCTGGACATGACGCTGCCCGGCTCGCACGCCGAGGTGGTTCGGATGGGCAAACCGGCGAGGTCGTCGCCGAAACGGCCCGGACTCTGGGCGAGGTGGGCACCGATCGCACCAGCAAGTGCCTGGAGTCGACGCCCATTCGCTGATCCACCGCCTTCGACGAGTTCTGCGTCGCGTGCATATGGTCGGCTCGATGCGCGCGCTCACTTCTGCCCTTCTCGTGACCGGACTCGTGTTGGCTGCCTGCGGCAACGACGGCGGCACCCAGCAGGCCTTCTGCGATCTCGTGGTCGCCATTCCCGAGGACGGGCCGTCCGAGGAGGAGTACGGGACGCTGGTCGAGGCGGCCCCCGACGAGATCGCCGACGACCTCGAGCGCGTTCTCGGGCCGTTCGTGGCGGCCGAGAAGGCGGCCGCGGAGAACGACCAGGAGGCGTTCCGGGAGGCGACTGCCTCCGCTGGAGCACCCGAGTTCCGGGACTCAGTCGCCGAGATCGAGGCGTTCGTCGAGGACCAGTGTGGGGTCGACCCGGCGACGCTGACGGCCGACCCGGGCGACGTCGACGGCTCGGGAGACTCGGGAGACTCGGCGGAAGTCGCCGGAGGCGAGTTCGACTTCGTGTTCGTCGGTGTGCCCGGCACGGTGGTTCGCGACGCGGCCGGCGTCGAGGAGATCGACCCGTTCCACGTCGACGGTGTCGTCCGAGACGACGGCTCCGACTTCCTGCTCCTGGGCGTCATCGGCATTGACGAGGACCAAGCCCTGGACGTCTGTCAGCGGGTGGCGGAGCGCATCGCCGAGCATCCGGACGCATCCGGTGAAGGCGCGCTCCAGATCAACGGGGCCGAGTCCGCAACCGCCCCGGCGACCGCTTCGGTCACCACCCGCGTCTCCCCGGGCGATCCGGGCGAGTGTCGCCCCGGGACCGCCGAGTAGTCCGGGAATTCCTGGAGTGTGGGTGCACCGGCGGGTTTCCGCACCCACGCCTCGGCATCGGAGCGACGCGGCTACAGACGGGCATCGTCGGGATCGCTCGCAGGTTCTCCCGTCGTTCGTAACCCGTGGGCCTTCAGGGCAGCCAAAGCCATACCTCAACCCACCAAGGAGGTTCTGCCGATACCCTGTCTATAGGGCGACCGATCGGAGGGACAGGATGGAGACAGACCTGCTGGACGCCGCGTCTGAGCTGCTCCCCCTCGTGACGGAAACGAACCAGCGCCTCGCGCTCAGTCCCGAGCTGCCACCAGACATTCATGCGGTGGTCGAGAAGGTCTACACCTCTCTTCCTGCTCCGCTCGACGAAGCAGCCGGTGGCATCGACCCGTTCCTGACCGAGGCGCTCTCTTACGGCACGGCCCGCTGCTACCGAGCGCTCACCCTCGACAAAGACTCTGAGAAGCGAGCTGAGCTTCGCATCGGCCTGGAGCAGGTGCGCCAAGCGCTCGCCTACCTCCTTGACGAGGAGCCGGTCGCAGATGACCGGCCACCACAGCAAGTCGCGGCATGGCTCGTCGAAGCGACCGATGTGCCGCAGACCGATCTCGCTCGCGTCCTCGATGTCGCGCCCAAGACGCTTCACCGCTGGGTCATCGGTGACTCGACCCCGGGCGCCGATGAGGTCGCGAGACTCCGCGTGGTCGCTCGGATCGTCGCCAACCTCCGCCACGCCTACACCGGCCCCGGCGCCGTCGCCTGGTTTGAACACCAGCACCCTGATCTCAAGCGCCGGCCGGCTGATCTACTCAGTCAGTCGAGCAACTACCCGAGCCTGCTGAAGCTGGCGGCGAGGACGAGGTCCCAGGACGCGGCGTGAACCCGTCCGAGCTCACGGTCGGGTTCCGAATCGCCAACTGGCACTCACCGCTGCGCGTACGGGGTAGTCGCCAGGAAGGCCGGTACCACCGGGCCGGCGAAATCGTTCAATACTTCTCGCTACATCCACTCGGAGCATTCGCCGAGTACGTCCGGCGCGAACGCCCCGATCCTTCGATGCTCGGCGAGTTCCGCCATCGCCTCTGGGCGGCCCGAGTCCCGGCGGCCATCTCCACGGTCATCGACTGGCACTCCGCGGATAGCCACGGCATCACTCCCGAAGAACTCGTCGGCGACGACTACGGGCCCTGCCAGGCCTTGGCGGACCGACTCCGAGACGACGGCATTCGCGAGATTGTCGTACCCAGCGCCGCGCTGCCCGGGACCCGGAACTTTGTGATGTTCGGGGAACGCGCACCCGCTCCCTTCACCACCCCTGCCCTCGACGCAGTTGATGTTCCCGCCACCATCGCGGCCGAGGATGCAACGATCCCGCCTTGGCTGCTTCTGATGGCGCGAATGCCGGGGGACGACCATGGAGAACTGGAAGCCTGGCGGAGGGAAGAGCCGTTCACCTTGGTCGAACCCGACACTGCGCCCACATAAACGAGCGCGCCGCCGCGGGCTCATCAGCTGGAAGGAGCGGCAGCAACTCCCTTTCGATCATCTGCATCTGGGATTTCGGGGCGCCCTACGCTCAGGTCTTGTGACCACCGACGAACTCAGCAGTCTTCGCCTCACGCCATCAAACACGACGTCAGTGAGGCTCTGACCAGCACTTTTCGTGGAGACGACCGGATTCGAACCGGCGACCCCCTGCTTGCAAAGCAGGTGCTCTACCAACTGAGCTACGTCCCCAGGGGCTGTCGAATTGCCGGTCGAGTTGCTCGGCCGTGGCTGACAGCTTCGATTCCCCCACGAATGTAGTGCCGGTCAGCATGTCCAGCGTCCGAACACAACGTCGTCGCCCTTGCCCTGGACGTCGCGGAACTTCTCCCTGGTGTCGCCTGCGGGCCGGTCATCGGGACCTTCGCGCGTGAACGCCTCATCACCGGCGAGGGTTCCGACGGCCTCCTTGATGTGGCCGTTGGCCTGATCAGTCTTCTCGCCCAGGGTGACGGTCAGCGCCGACGCATTGCCCTCCATCCCCATCCAGCGACGAGGAACACGAGGAAGATCACCACCAGAAGCCAGACGAGACCCACGGAGCGCCCTTTCCAACATCAAGTGCCGATCGCGGGCACGAACCCGCACGGTTGCTACGTCGCGATTGTCGTCTCAGCGCCGTGCCGGGGCCAGAGGCAAAGGTCCCAGTGCAGTGGTGCGCACGGGGCTCGTTCGCCGAGACGTGCACGCGATCCGATCGGTCGGTTCCCCATGGGACGGACGGTGATGGGGAAGAGCGCGATATGCACAGCAGACAACTGAACGACGTTCGCTCACGATCCCACGAACGAGCAGGTGGCTGAGCACAGCACTGGGACCGGGTTCGTTGCAAGGCACGGGCTCTACCAACTGAGCGACGTCCCCGGCGTGCCCCGCCACTCCTCCGGATGAAGCCCCGCGAACCAACACGCGACCTCTGCGCATGTCAGGGGTGGGAGAAGCACACAACGCGGATGCGTTCACGACCGCTCTTCCGTCGCGGTCTCGAGCGCCACCCACAGACCGCAGGATCCGGGGGGTTTCCATGCGCAAGGCCGTCATCAACGTCGTCGTCGTCGCCGTCGTCGCTCTGGGTTCGGCCGTGGGTCCGGGGGCACCGGCCTACGGCGAGCCGACCTGGGAAGTCGACGCCCGGAATGCGGTCGAGGGCGCCGGCGACTATTCGCAGGTGCACTTCTGGGTCTGCGCGCCCTGGGAATTCAGCGACGCCCCGTTCGTCGTCGACTACACCACGCGGGACGGGAAGGCGACCGCCGGCGATGACTACGTTGCCACCTCGGGGAGCCTGACCTTCTCCCCCGCCGAGCGCAGCCGCTGCTTCGACATCGTCGTCGACACCATCGACGACGACCTGTTGGAGGGCGTGCCCTTCGAGGAACCCACGCGGGAGGACTTCTACCTCGATCTCACGACCGCCGACTTCGACGACGAGATCTTCGGCGACGCTGCCCACACGAGGGCGTACATCTACGACGATCTCGACGACTGGCCGATGATCCTCGACATGACCCGGGCCACGGTGACCGAGGGAAGCAACGCCGGCATGGTCATCTGGACGCCCAACCCGAAGGCGTACCCGGTCACGGTCAAGTGGGAGACCAAGGCCCTGTCGGCCGACACCGACGACTTCGTGGCCAGCCATGGCGAGGTGACGATTCCGCCGGGCGAAAATCAAACCTGGATCAGCATCCCGACCATCGACGACGGGCTCGACGAGTCGTCGGAGACGTTCCGGATCGTGCTGTCGGACAACCGGCCCGCTGAGGACAGCATCATCAGCCCATCGGCCCGGGGCCCGATCACGCTCGAGGACAACGACCCCATGCCTCGTATCTCGGTCGAGGGCGTCTCGGTCACCCTCCCAGAAGGCTCCAACGGGCCCGTGGCCGAGTTCGCCGTGTCGCTCAACAATCCGAGCGGGCGCGTCGTGGGTGTCGACTTTGCCAGCCAAGACGGAACGCTCGCGGCGGGCGAGGACTACGAAGCCGTGTCGGGGGGCCTCAACTTCCCTCCCGGCGTCACGTCACAGCGCGTCACCGTCTCGCTCATGGGCACCGCTGACGACCTGTCCGGCGGGACGCTCGCGTTGACCCTCGACGACCCGGACAACGCCGCGTTGGGCAACGCCCGCGCCACGGTGACCGTGCCGGAAGTCGACGATCGACCGGCAAACCCGCCCACGCTCACGGAGCCTCGAAACAGTGCGCCGTGGTTGGGGCCGATCACCCCACGGGTGCCCGTCGACCCGACCGCGGCAGCCGCGGCGCCTGGGCGCGGGTCGTCCGAGCCGCCTGCCGGCCCGCGAGGCACGGCTCGCACGACCGCCACCGCCCTGCCCGCACCGGTCGACGCCCCCGCTTCGGACCAATCCGCCGGGTCTGCGGACCGGAGCCGCCAATCCGAGCGCCCCGGCCCCGGCGACGAACACCTCACGACGGACCGCGCCGCCCTCCATCGCCAGCTCGGTGGCGCGGCAGGCGCAGCGCTCGCCCTCGTCATCGGGGGCTGGACCCTGACGCTGGGATGGCGACGTCGGTGGTTCGTCAAGCTGTGGCGAACCACGAGTTGACCGCCACGGTCGCGACGCCCACGGCAACGAGAACGGCCGTGGGCGAAACGCTCACATGAGCTTCATGAACAGCTTGCGCACGTCGTCGATCCCGTAGCCGTCGGCCTCTGCGTCCTCGGGCTCCTCGATGCAGTAGGTGAGACCGGCGGCGACGAGCTGGAAGCTGGCCTGGTCGAGCGCCCGCCGCGCGGCGGCGAGCTGGGTGAGAACGTCCCGGCAGTCGCGGCCCTCACCGAGCATCCGTCCGATCCCGTCGACCTGGCCCGACACGCGCCGGAGGCGGCGCCGGACGTCGATCGTCACGTCGTCGGGAAGCTGCACCGGCCCTCCTCCTCCGATTCCCCTGATTTCTCGCGCGTCACCGGTCGGCGGTCACGAGCCGTGGGCTTCCGCGTGCTCCTGTTCGTGCTCCGCGATCTGGCGCCGGACCTCGTCCATGTCCAGCTCCTTGACCTGTGACAGGAGCTGCTCCAGCGTCTCGGCCGGTAGCGCACCCGGCTGGGAGTAGACGAGCACCTGCTCGCGGAACGCCATCAGCGTGGGGATGGAACGGATCCCGAAACCGGCGGCCAGCTCCTGCTCGGCCTCCGTGTCGACCTTGGCGAACACCACGTCGGAGTGCTCCTCCGAAGCCTGCTCGAAGATGGGGGCGAAGGTCCGGCACGGCCCGCACCACGAAGCCCAGAAATCCACGAGCACGATCTCGTTCGACGAGATCACGTCCTCGAAGTTCTCTCGTCCCACGTCCACGGTCGCCATGCCGAACCACCTCCGTATCGGGCCGGCACCGCTCTGATGCCCGCTCGATCCTGAAACCAGGATACCCCCGAGGGTATTCCCGGCTTCGCGGTCGACGATGCCGCGTCGGATCAGCGGGGCTCGAGGAGGATGAGGGGGATCGCCCGCTCGGTCGCCGCCTGATAGGCGTCGTAGTCCGGCCACACGTCGGTGGCCCGGGCCCACCACTCGGCCTTCTCGTCGCCCGCCACCTCGCGGGCACGGAGATCCATCACCTCGGCGCCGTCCTGGACGGTGACGTCGGGGTCGGCCGCGAGGTTCAGACACCAGACGGGATGCTGGGGGGCTCCGCCCATCGAGGCGACGACGGCGTAGGTGCCGTCGTGCTCCACCCGCATGAGCGGGGTCTTGCGGAGCTGGCCCGTCTTGCGGCCCCGGGTGGTGAGGATGACGCACGGCTTCCCCTCGAGGGTGGTTCCCTCCTGGCCTCCGGACTCCTCGTAGAGCCGCACCTGCTCGGCCACCGGCTCCC
>CAZTOV010000067.1:8773-9845 GCA_964615175.1 uncultured Burkholderiales bacterium | reverse complement strand
CGCTACAGCGCGACGCCATGCACACACAGGGTAGGAGGAGGGGTCAGCCGCCGGAGGCGTCCTGGACCTTCTCGCGGCCCTGGCCGATCCAGGGCATCATCGACCGGAGGCGAGAGCCGACGGCCTCGATGGGGTGGTCCTTGCCCTTCTGACGGAGGGCGTCGAAGTTGGGGCGGCCGTTCTCGTTCTCCTCGATCCACTCCTTGGCGAAATCGCCTGCACGGATCTCCTCGAGGATCTTCTTCATCTCGGCCCGGTTGTGGTCGTCGACCACCCGGCTCCCCCGGGTGAGGTCGCCGTACTCGGCGGTGTCGGAGATCGAGTACCGCATGTCGGTGATGCCGCCCTCGTAGACGAGGTCGACGATGAGCTTCACCTCGTGGAGGCACTCGAAGTACGCCACCTCGGGCTGGTAGCCCGCCTCGACGAGGGTCTCGAATCCCGCCCGGATCAACTCGGTGAGCCCGCCGCAGAGCACCACCTGCTCGCCGAAGAGGTCGGTCTCGGTCTCCTCGCCGAAGGTGGTCTCGAGCACGCCCGCCCGGGCACCACCGATCGCCGCGGAGTACGAGAGGGCCGTCTCCCTGGCCTTGCCCGTGGCGTCCTGGTGGACCGCGACGAGGCACGGCACGCCGGTGCCCTCCTCGTACTGACGCCGCACCAGATGGCCCGGCCCCTTGGGGGCGATCATCCACACGTCGACGGTCTCCGGCGGCTCGATCTGGCCGAAGTGGATGTTGAAGCCGTGGGCGAAGGCCAGCGAGTCGCCGTCCGAGAGGTGGGGCTCGATCGATTCGGTGTAGACCCGGGCCTGCTCGGTGTCGGGGAGCAGCACCATGATCACGTCGGCTTCTTCGCAGGCCTCGTCGATGGTGCGCACCGTGAGCCCGACGTTCTCGGCCTTGGCCTTCGACGACGACCCCTCGCGGAGCCCGACGCGTACGTCGACTCCCGAGTCCTGCAGATTGCGGGCGTGGGCGTGGCCCTGCGAGCCGTAGCCCAGCACCGCCACCAACTTCTCCTTGATGAGGGACAGGTCGGTGTCGTCCTCGTAGTAGATCGTCGCTGCCAT
>CAZTOV010000067.1:0-8673 GCA_964615175.1 uncultured Burkholderiales bacterium | reverse complement strand
TCTCCTTGATGAGGGACAGGTCGGTGTCGTCCTCGTAGTAGATCGTCGCTGCCATCGCTGCTCGGGCTCCTTACGTTCTGGTTCTTGACTGTGAATTGCCCGCTGAGCGGGCAATTCACAGTCAAGAACTGGGGATGGGACGGGTCAGGTCACGCCGGTTTCTTGACGGAGCGGAGGCGGGACGACTCGCGCGAGAGCTTGGGGAGCGCGATGCGGCCCGTCCGCTGGATCTCCTCGATGGTGTAGGGGCGAAGCAGGTCCTCCAGCGCGTCGAGCTGGTCGGGGTGTCCCGCGGCCATGAGCGTCATCGAGTCGTAGCCGACGTCGACGATGCGGGCCTCGAAGATGGCCCCCAGCTCGGTGACCTGTGAGCGGGTCTCGGCGTCGGTCGACACCGTGATCAGCATCAGCTCCCGCTCGACCGCGTCGGTGGGGTGCAGCTCGTTGATCTTGATCACGTTGATCTGCTTGTTGAGCTGCTTCGTGATCTGCTCGATCGACGCCGAGTGGATGTCGACCACAATGGTCATGCGGCTCACCCGCTCGTCGTCGGTGGGGCTCACCGCCAGCGAGAAGATGTTGAAGCCCCGCCGCGAGAACAGGCCCGAGATGCGGGCGAGCACGCCCGGCTTGTTCTCGACCAGCACAGCGAGGATCCGGTGGCGGATGTCGTCGGTCATGATTCCTCCCCCCGCTACGAGGTGTAGTCCTCGCCGCCGGCGAAGAACCGGGGGTCCATGATGATGTCGTCGTTGGATCCGCCCGCCGGGACCATCGGATACACCTTCTCCCGGTAGTCGACCCGGAAGTCGACCACCACCGGCTTGTCGTCGATGGCCTGGGCCTTCTCGATAGTGGGCTCGACGTCCTCGGGCGTCTCACACCGCAGCCCCACACACCCCATCGCCTCGGCCCACTGCACGTAGTCGGGCAAGTCGGGGCTCAGGTACACCTCGGAGTAGCGGTTCTCGTAGAACAGCTCCTGCCACTGGCGCACCATGCCGAGGTAGGCGTTGTTGATGAGGGCGATCTTCACCGGGACGCGCTCGGCCGTGGCCGTGACCAGCTCCTGGGCCGTCATCTGGAAGCACCCGTCGCCGTCGATGGCCCACACGGTGCGGTCGGGCTTCCCGGTCTTGGCGCCGATGGCGGCCGGCACGGCGAAGCCCATGGTGCCGAGCCCCCCCGAGTTGATCCACGTGTAGGGGTGGTTGAAGCGCCAGATCTGGCTGGCCCACATCTGGTGCTGGCCCACGCCGGCGGTGACGATGGTGTCGTCGGGCGCCAGCTCGGCCAGCTTCTCGATGCAGTACTGGGGCAGGAGGGCGTCGTTCGCTTCCTGGTCGAACCGGATCGGGTACTGCTCCTGCCAGGTCTTGACTTGGCCGGTCCACGACGACAGGTCGGGCAGCGAGTCGCCCTTCTGCTCCCGCTCGGCCTTCACCGCGTCGACCATCTCCTCGATGATGTGCTTGGCGTCGCCCACGATGGGCACGTCGGGGCGACGCACCTTCCCCAGCTCGGCCGGGTCGATGTCGACGTGGATCACCTTGGCGTTCTGGGCGAAGTGTGCCGGGTTGCCGGTGACCCGGTCGTCGAAGCGGGAGCCGAGGGCGATGAGCAGGTCGGCCTCCTGCATGGAGGTGACGGCGGTGTAGTTACCGTGCATTCCGGGCATGCCGAGGGCCAGCTCGTGGTCGTCGGGGAAGGCGCCCCGCGCCATGAGCGTGGTGACGACCGGGATGCCGGTGATGTCGACCAGCTCGCGCAGCGCCTCGGAAGCCCGGGCCTTGAGGATGCCGCCGCCGGCGTAGATCACCGGCTTGTACGACGAGCAGATGAGGCGCGCGGCCTCCTTGATCATCCCCTTGTGGCCCCGGATGGTCGGCTTGTAGCCGGGCAGGTCGAGGCCCTCGGGCCAGTACCACTCCATCTCGTCGTTGAGGATGTCCTTGGGGATGTCGACGAGGACGGGGCCGGGCCGGCCGGTGGTGGCGACGTGGAAGGCCTCGGCGACGGTCTGGGGGATGTCGTCGGCGTCGTGCACCAGCCAGTTGTGCTTGGTGACCGGCATGGTGATGCCGGTGGTGTCGCACTCCTGGAAGGCGTCGGACCCGATGGCGCCGCTGGCGACCTGGCCCGTGATCACCACGAGCGGCGTGGAGTCCATGTAGGCGTTGCAGAGCGGGGTGACGATGTTGGTCGCCGCCGGCCCGCTGGTGACCATGGCGACACCGGGCCGGCCCGTGGCCTGGGCGTACCCCTCGGCCATGTGCCCCGCGCCCTGCTCGTGGCGGACGAGGAGGTGGCGGATGGGGCTCTCGATGATGGGGTCGTAGGCGGGAAGGATCGCGCCGCCCGGGAGGCCGAAGATGACCTCGGTGCCCTCCATCTCGAGGGACTTGATGAGCGCCTGCGCGCCGGTGAGTTTCATGGAACTGGCCTCCGTGCTCGAGCGGATGTTCAGCCGCTGTTCGCCCCGGGGCTGCGGATGTTCGGCCGCGCCCGGTGGGGATCACCGACCATTGTCCCGGAGACCCCGCCCCACCTGCAACTCACTTACCCTGTGTGTGCATTCGGTGGCCGGCGGATTCCGCCACCCAATGCATGCACAGGGTCTGAGCCGGGAGGAGGGTCTCGCGTGGGGAAGCTCGACGGGAAGGTGGCCATCGTGACCGGGGCGGCGCGGGGTCAGGGCGCGGCCGAGGCGGAAACGTTCGCCGCCGAGGGGGCCAAGGTGTTGCTCACCGACGTCCTCGACACCGAGGGGGAGGCGGTGGCGGAGCGCATCCGCAAGGAGCATGGCGACGATACGGCGGCGTTCGCCACCCACGACGTCACCAGCGAGGAGCGGTGGCAGGCGGTCACGGCCGAGTGCATGGAGCGCTTCGGCGGCCTCCACGTGCTGGTCAACAACGCCGGCATCGCCAACTTCGGCCCCGTGGCGATGATGAGCGAGGCCGACTACCGCGAGGTCATCGACGTCAACCAAATCGGCGTGTTCCTCGGCATGAAGGCGGCCATCCCCCACATGGCCGGCAGCGTGCAGCAGAGCGGGCTCGGGGGCTCCATCGTCAACATCTCCTCGATCGACGGCATGGTCGGCATGATCGGCACCGTGGCCTACGTGGCCTCGAAGTGGGCCGTGCGGGGCATGACCAAGACCGCCGCCCTCGAGGTCGGCTCCCTCGGCATCCGGGTCAACTCGATCCACCCGGGCGGCGTCGACACCCCCATGCTCGAGCCGGCGAAGGAGGTGGGGATCGATCTGCACGACTACTTCAGCCGGGTCCCGCTCCAGCGCATCGGAACCCCCGACGACGTCGCCAAGCTGGCGCTGTTCCTCGCCTCCGACGACAGCGCCTACTGCACCGGCACCGAGTTCGTGGTCGACGGAGGCTTCCTCGCCGGCATCGGCGGACAGGGCCTCATCCCCGACGACGCCTGAACCCGGGGTCACGTGATCGTGACCATCGGCAGGAATCGGTGCGGCTGACCTCGAATCTCCCGTGAAGTGTTACCGGGGGTCACACCCCACGACCGGGAGAGGCTCATGCGCCCGAGCCGCACGAGGACGATCGCCGCGTTCGCCGCGGCCATCACCGCGCTCACGTTCGCCGTCTCACCGGCGCAGAGCGGCGACGACTTCGTCCTCGGCAGCGGCGACGTGAAGGCCTCGTTCCTCACCGTCGGGCCCGAGACCGCCGGGTTGTCCGTCGGCGTGGTCGTGGGCGAGACGCTCGCCGACTACCAGAACGACGTCGCCCGCGCCCAGGCGCGGGCGGTCAACATGAGAGTGATCGGCACCACGGCGACCGCCGAGAAGTGCGACGGCAGCGACCCCGACCTGCACAGGGAAAACCTCCCGACGACCGTGCGGGTCGACTCCCGCGAGGAGGGCGCCCCGGAAGGCAGGACCGACTACTGGCCCATCCTCCCCCGCGATCTCCCGTACCACTTCGACGACGCCAAGGAAGAGAACGGCGGGTTCCCCAACGTCGACCCCGGGCCCGACTCGCCGGCGCGGGCCGACTTCAGCACGCTCCACGCCCGGGCCAGCGACCAGCCGTCGGCGTTCTCCACCTCCGATTCCGCCACCGCGTACATCGTGGGTGTCGGGAGCGCGTCGGGCGGCCACACCGAGACCGCCGCACGCATCGAGGGTGACCGGCGGATCGGCGAGGCGAAGGTCACGATCCCCGAGGTCAGCCTCGGCGGCGGCGCGGTGATCTTCCACGACCTCGAGTGGCGAGCCGAGCAGACCACCGGCCCGGACGCGCCCGACGACGGCACCTTCGAGGGCACCTTCCGGATGGGCGGTGTCACCGTCGGCGGCGCCACCTACGGCTGGCCCGACGATGCGGCCGCCGAGTTCAACGAGCAGGCCCGCTCGCTCCTCGGACTGATCAACACCGCCCTGGCGCCCACCGGACTGGTGGTGGCCTTCCCCGAGATGAACGAAGGCGGCGGCCACGCCTCGGTCACGCCGCTCGAAATCAAGGTCGATCGGCCACCCCTCGGACGCGAAGCGTTCGCCACGCTGCCGACCGAGGTCTACCAGGCCCGCCAAGAGGTCTTCGACCGTCTGATCGAGGCCAACTGCCGCAACGCCACCTACATCTCGGTCGCCGACATCGTCGTTGCCACACCCGCGGGCGCGGGCACGACCCGGTTGAGCTTCGGTGGGGTCGACGCGTTCACCGAGGGCACCCGCTTCGCCGACCCGTTCGCGGTCGGACCGTCAGAGACCGGGTCGGGATTCGTGGCGCCGGCGAGTGGCGGGTCGACGGCGTCGTCCGGCGTGCCGGGCAGTGATCAGCCCACCGTCACCGTGCCGACCGGTCGACCGCACACGAGCGACCTCGCGCCACCGCCTCCCCCGGACGTCCTCGCCGCCGGCGACGTCTCCCTCCCGGGCACGAAGTCGGGCACGGCCGCCGTCGTCGGACTGTTCGGCCTGCTCGCCGTGCTCGGCGTCGCCCTCCTCGACTTCCTGAAACCCGGTCGCACCCTCGCCGGCCACAGCGGCGGGGACGGCGCGTGAGCCGCCTCGACGCGCTCTACGACCGCCTGCGCGCCCGGCTCGAGCGGATGCGCGAGCGGTTGCGTGATCCGCGCCCCGACGGGCCTCCGGCGGTCAGGGTCCTGCGCGGCTACGGACCTCTCGCCGTCCTGGCCCTGCTGTTGATTCTGGTGGCGGCGTTCGTGCCCACCACCGACCGCGAGGTCGTCACCGTTGCACGGGACGCCGACGAGACTGCCGGACCGACGCCATCGCCCCACGAGCGGCGCGTCATCGACGGCGACGACGACGACACGTCGACCGCGACAGGAGACGCGGCAACCGCCGGCGGCGACGAGGGTGACGCCGCCCTTCCACCCGGCGAGACTGCACCGTGCCGCGACGGACGCGAGCTCCAGGTTCCGGGCGACGGCTACTCGCCCCCCTGTGTCGAGTTCACGGGAGACAACGGCGGCGCCACCAGCCGGGGCGTGACCGCGGACGAGATCGTGGTATCGGCCCGGGTGCTCGACGAGCCCGGCTTCCAGGAAGCCCTCGCGCAGCTCGCCGGCGCCGACATCGTCGACAGCCCCGAGGACGTCAAACGGACCGTCACGGCACTCACCCAGTACTTCAACGACCGCTTCCAGATGTACGGGCGCGAGCTTGCCGTCGAGTTCTACGAGGGCAAGGGATCGACCCAGGACGAGATCCTCGGCGGTGGCCAGGAAGAGGCGCAGCAGGATGCCCGCAAGGTCTCGCGCGAGATCGGCGCGTTCGCCGAACTCAACGCCTCCACCCCTCCCTTCGCCGACGCGCTGTCGAAGGAGAAGGTGGTCAATCTCGGCGCGCCCTACATGTCGCGCCGGTGGTTCCAGCAGCGGGCACCCTACGCGTGGTCGCTGGCCTCCGACTGCTCGATCGTCAGCGAGACCGCCACCGAGTACGCGCTCAAGAAGCTCTATCAGCGGCCGGCAACGTGGGCGGGGGGCGCGCTCCAAGGCAGGACCCGCAAGTTCGGCACGATCGCCCCCGAGAACACCTGGTACCAGGAGTGCGTCGACGACTCCGAGGCGATCCTCGCCGGCGAGGGTGTTCCGGAGGAGGACTTTCCCTTCCGGGTCAAGTACCAGCTCGACCTGGCGTCGATGTCGAACCAGGCGACCAACATCATCGCCAAGATGAAGGACGAGGAAATCACCAGCATCTTCACCGCGTTCGACCCGGTGATGGCGATCTTCCTCTCGGGCAAGGCCACCGAGCAGAACTATCACCCCGAGTGGACCGTGATCGGCGTGGCGGCGCAGGACATCGACATCGTGGCCCAGCTCTTCGACCAGGACTCGTGGTCCCGTGCCTTCGGCGTCAGCTACCTGGGTGAGTTCCAGCCTCTCCGGGCCAGCTACGGGTACAACGCCTACAAGCAGGTCCGCGACGACGAGCCGGCGTTCGTGGTCGACCTCATCTACTACCAGATGTACATGCTCGTGCTGGGCGTCCACATGGCCGGGCCGACGCTGACCCCCGAGACGTTCGCGCAGGGCATGTACAGCTACCCGGGCGGCGCCGGACCGGCGGGATCATGGGGTTTCGGGCCCGGCAACCACACGCCACCTGAGGACGCCCGCGAGATCTGGTGGGACCCCAACCGCCGCTCGGCGCAGAACAACGAGCCGGGGGCGTATGTCGAGAGTGAGCCCGGCGTCCGGTACCGCCGGGGCGAGTGGACCGACGCCGAGCCCGAAGTCTTCCGGTGAGCGACGCCGAACAGGGCCTTCTCTCACTCGACGCGCTGAGGCAACGCCTGCCCGACAGCCGCTGGGGCCGCGCGGCGACCTACGCCGGTGTCGCGTGGGTGGCGTGGCTCCTGGTCGGCCTGCTCATGCCGCGCGGAGCGCCGATCGCCATCGTTCTCATCGGCGCCGTGCTGGGCACCGTCACGGCGCTGATGGCGTTCGGGCTCATCCTCGTCTACCGCACCAACCGGATCATCAACTTCGCCCAGGGGAGCCTCGGTGGTGTGGGTGGGGTCCTCGCCGTCAACCTGTTCCTCGTCAAGGGCTGGAACTACTTCCTCGCGGTCGGCGCCGGCCTGCTCGTCGGCCTGGCCGTGGGCGGCCTCGTCGAGATCGCCGTGATCCGACGTTTCCGCAATTCCTCGCGCCTCGTGCTCACCGTGGCCACCATCGGCCTCGCCCAGATCCTCGGCGCCTTCGAGCTGCTGATCCCGACGTGGATGGGCTCGGGCGGGCTCATCCTCTCGGGGTTCGAGACGCCGATCAGCCTCGAGATGTCGCTCCACCCGCTGATCTTCACGGGGAACCACCTCCTGATCGTGCTCACGGTTCCCGCGGTCGTGGCCGGCCTGGCGTGGTTCCTGCTCCGCACCGACGCCGGCATCGCGGTGCGAGCCGCCGCCGAGAACGCCGACCGGGCCATGCTGCTCGGCATCCCGATCCGGCGGCTGTCGACCATCGTCTGGGTCATCGCGGCCGCCCTGTCGACCCTCACCTTCGTGCTCAAGGCGCCGTTCTCCGGAGTCACCCCGAGCGTGCTCGCCGGCCCCGCTCTCCTGCTCCCCGCCCTGGCCGCGGCGGTGATCGCACGCATGGAATCGCTCCCCACGGCCGTCGTGGCCGGCGTCGGCCTCGGGATCCTCGAACAACTGGTGCTGTGGAACTTCGAGGCTGCCTCGGCCACCGACATGGCCTTCCTGGTCGTGATCCTGGTGGCCCTCCTCGCCCAGCGGCACCGGCTCAGCCGGGGCCAGGACACCGGCCAGTCGACCTGGGCGGCCATCGGGACGGTGCGGCGCATCCCCCAGGAGCTGCGGCATCTCCCCGAGGTCCGCTACGGCAAGGCGGGGCTCGCCGCCGCCCTCGGCGTGTTCGCGGTCGTGCTCCCCCACCTGGTGAGCCCGAGCGCCGCCGGGCTCATGGCCTTTGCCCTCCTGTGGGGCATCGTCGCGATCTCGTTGGTGGTACTCACCGGTTGGGGCGGGCACATCAGCCTCGGGCAGTTCGCCATCGTGGGGACGGGCGCGGTGCTGGCGGGCAACCTCATGGTGAGGACCGGGCTCGACTACTTCGTCGTCCTGCTCTTCGCCGCCGGCGGCGGGGCGGTGCTGGCGCTCCTCGTCGGCCTCCCCGCGCTGCGCATCAAGGGGCCGTTCCTCGCCGTCACCACGCTCAGCCTCGCGGTGGCGTTCGACACCTACCTGCTCAACCCCATCAACTTCCCCGACTGGGTCCAGCAGGACGTCTCCCGCCCCGTCCTCTTCCAACGCTGGGACCTCGACTCCGACGTGACCGCCTACTACCTGTGCCTCTTCTTCCTCGCGGTGGCGATGGCGCTGGCGGCCGGCGTCCGCCGGGCCCGCTCGGGGCGGGCGCTGGTGGCGACACGCGACAACGAACGGGCGGCCGAGGCGATGGCGGTGCCGTCGACGCGGGTGAAGCTCTCGGGATTCGTGCTCGCGGGCACCCTCGCCGGTTTGGCGGGCGGCCTCTACGTCATGATGCTCCAGGGCACCCGGGTGGGCAGCTTCCAGCCGGTGGCGAGCCTCGAGGTGTTCTCGATGGCGGTGATCGGCGGTCTGGGGTCGATGACCGGGGCCCTCGCCGGGGTGTTCGCCCTCCGCTGGGTCGAGCAGCTCGTCAGCGCCACCGTCC
>CAZTOV010000066.1:0-10077 GCA_964615175.1 uncultured Burkholderiales bacterium | reverse complement strand
GCGTCGACGGGCGTGTTGGCGTGGATGGTCGACAGCGACCCCTCGTGACCGGTGTTGAGCGCGTCGACCATGTGGAGGGCTTCCGACCCGCGCACCTCGCCGACCACCAGGCGATCCGGCCGCATGCGCAGGGCGGCCTTCACCAGGTCCTCGACGGTCACCGACCCCGCGCCCTCGGCGTTGGCGGGCCGGGCCTCGAGTCTCACCACGTGCTCGAGGGGGAGCCGGAGCTCGGCCGTCTCCTCGATGGTGACGACGCGCTCCCGTGCCGGAATCCGGGTGGCGAGCGCGTTCAGGAGCGTGGTCTTCCCCGACGAGGTCCCACCCGAGACGAGCAGGTTCCATCCGGCCCGGACGGCCCAGTCGAGGAGCGAGGTGAGGGTGTCGTCACCACCGAAGGCCTCCAGCGGCAACGGGCGGGCCGCGAAACGGCGGACCGTGAGGTAGGGGCCGTCGACCGCCACCGGCGGGACCACCGCGTGCAGCCTCGACCCGTCGGGGAGTCGAGCATCGACCACCGGCGACGAACGGTCGCAACGAAGCCCGAGCGGGGTGAGGATTCGCTCGATCACCCGCTCGATGGCGGCGCGGTCCATCGTGATCGGAGCGACCTGGAGGCGGCCCTGCCGCTCGACCCACACCGAGCCGGGGCCGTTCACCAGGACCTCGGTGACGCTGGGGTCGTCGAGCAACGTCTCGAGACGCCCGAGACCCGTGACCCGCGCCGCCAGGAGCCCGGCCACCTCGCGGACCCGTCCGTCGGTGAGGAGCGGTTCCTCCGCGGCGACGATGGGCGCCAGCAGATCGACGGCCTGGGAGCGGGAGGTCGGCGGGCCGCTCGCGAGGACACGATCGTCGATGACCCGTCGATGCAAACGCCCGAGGAGGGCTTCGTCGGTCGCGGCCGATTCGTCGGATGTCATGCGGCATCACCGGCGGCCAGTGACGCGGTCAGCAGAGACGCGACCGGCTCGAGAGCGCGGGTGAGACACCGCGGGGGTCGCGTGACCAGCGTCCCGGCGTCCACCGAGCGGGCGACGGCCCGGTCGACAGGGACGACCGAGAGCACCGGGAGGCCCAGGACCCGGGCAACGTCGTCGACCGACAGCGCCCGGTGTTCCTCTCCCAGCACCACGACGCCCGCGGAGGCCGAGACGAGATCGGGGTCCGCCACGGCCCGGCGGAGCGCGAGATAGCAGGGCCGGGTGACGAGAACGGTGTGGTCCGCGCGCTCGACGAGACGCCTCGCAGGACCGGACCCTGCCAGGCCGGCATCGACGACCACGACCTCCCGGCGAGCGGCGAGCGCGTCGGCCGGCGATGGGGTGGCGGCGGGGTCTGGCCCACCCTCCCCACCACCGCCGGCCGCGAGAAGCGTGACGCCCGGCGCGACGGAACGAGCGAGGCGATCGAGGGCCCCGGACAACGGCCCGCCGGGTCCGGCCATCCAGTCGTACACACCGAGTTCGGGATCGGCCGCGAGGCCGCACAGCGCCGCCTGGTCACCGGCCAGATCGACGAGAAGGGTCGGACCGACCCGTGCCGACACGGCGGTCACGGCGGCCGCGACCGTCGAGAGACCCGAACCACCCTTGGAGGACCACAGCGCCATCACATTCCCGCTAAGCGCGTCGAGAGCGGAAAACGCGACCGGAAATTCGGACTCGACCAGCCCGTCCCGGCGCAACCAGGCGACGAGCGGCGTATCCTCCGCGTCGTGCCCACCACCGCCGCGTTCTTCGACCTCGACAAGACCGTGATCGCCAAGAGTTCGGTCCTGGCCTTCGGCCGCCACTTCTACAACGAGGGGCTGCTGTCGAGGGCCACCATCGCCAAGGGCCTGTACGCCCAGGTCGTCTACATGCTGGTGGGGGCCGACGAGGAGAAGATGGAGCGGATGCGTGAGTCGATGCTCGCCCTCACCCGAGGGTGGAGCCGCGACCACGTGGCGTCGATCGTGCGGGAGACCTTCGAGCAGACCGTCACGCCGCTCATCTACGCCGAGATCCTCGAGCTGTTCGACGAACACCGTCGGGACGGGCGCAAGATCTTCATCGTCTCGTCGTCACCGGAAGAGATCGTGCTCCCGATCGCCGAGCACCTCGACATCGACGAGGCCATCGCCACCCGGGCCAAGCTCGACGAGGACGGCCTCTACACCGGCGAGCTGGAGTTCTACGCCTACGGCCCGTACAAGGCCACTGCCATGCGCGAGGTCGCCGAACGGGAGGACATCGACCTCGAGGGTTCGTACGCGTACTCCGACTCCGTCACCGACGTCCCGATGCTCGAGGCGGTCGGACACCCGCATGCGGTCAACCCCGACCAGGAATTGGAGGCCGTGGCACGCGAGCGCGACTGGCCGATCCTCGAGTTCAGCCACCCGGTGCGGCTCCGCGACCGGATGCCGGTGCCACCCCCCGGTCCCACCGCGGCCGTGGGTGGCGTTGCGGCCGTCGTCACAGGGGCCGTGGTGGCGGCGTGGTTGGTGCGGCGGCGCATCCGCCCGTCGCGACTGGTGCGGGCCCGCATCGGTGCGGAGCGAGCCGTCGGCCGAGCCCTCGGCTCGCTGCCGGGCATCGGGCGGTGAACCTCGACGCTCCGAAGGTGGAGCTTGCCCACCTTCCCACACCCTTCGAACCTCTCGACCGCCTCTCCGACCACCTCGGCGGACCCCGCATCTTCGTCAAACGAGACGACCAGACCGGCCTCGCCCTCGGCGGGAACAAGGCCCGCAAGCTCGAGTATCTGTGCGCGGAGGCTCTCGAGCGGGGGGCCGACGTTCTGGTGACCGGCGGCGGCCACCAGAGCAACCACGTGCGGATGACCGCCGCCGCCGCCAACCGGTTGGGGCTCGACGCCCATCTGGTCCTGGGCGGTCGCGAACCCGAGACGTTCTCGGGCAACCTGACCCTCGACCGGGTACTCGGCGCCGAGGTCGAGTTCTGCGGCGCTGACGACTACTACGGGGTCGAAGCAGCGATCGGAGCCGCCACCGCCCGGCTCGAGAGTGAGGGTCGGCGCCCACACCTCCTCCCCATCGGCGGCGCGTCGGTGACCGGCGCGCTCGCGTACGTCGAAGCGGGAAGAGAAATGGCCGCGCAAGCCGACTCGATGGGCGTCACCGTCGACCGGGTGTTCGTGGCCGACGGCTCGGGCGGGACTCACGCCGGCTTGTTGGCCGGGCTCGGCGCCGAGGTGGGCGTGGTGGGCGTCGACGTCGGCACGCGCCCCGACCTCGACGATTACGTACCTGCTCGCGCCGCCGAGGTGGCCGGGGCCGCCGCAGTCTCCGGACGCCTGGGCTCGACCGTGGTCGACCACGACCACTTCGGCGCCGGCTACGGACGCCTCACCGCCGGGTGCATCGAGGCTCTGCGAATGACGGCGCGCCTCGAAGGCCTGATCCTCGACCCCGTCTACACGGGGAAAGCGATGGCGGCCCTCATCGGATGGGTGCGCGACGGTCGGATCGCGGCCGATGAGCAGGTGGTGTTCTGGCACACCGGCGGGGCGCCGGCGCTGTTCGCCCGCCAATACGAGGACCGGCTGACGAACGGGTAACAGCCCCCAGGGGCTCAGGCCTCCTGGAGCCTCTTGGCGACGGCGAGCCCGAGGGCGACGACCAGGATGAGGACGATCAGCTTCTTCATCGCGTCCCTTTCGTTGATGGGCACGTCCGCGAGGCACGCACCGGCGTACGGAGAAACACACTACCCGTTCACCGGACCTCCAACTTCCGGACAACTCTGCTCGCACACGTCAGGACGCACCATCCACCGACCGATCCCTCCCCATGACGCAAGCAATCAATTGGGAGGCAGAAATGCGTTGGTTCGGACTCGCGATGCTGATCGCAGTGGTGACGGGGCTGATGGCCCCGTCGACCGCGGTCGCGGAAAGCGACGGGTCCAACGATCCCGAGACGCTCGAGGCTGCCTTCGTCACCGACACCAACCGGATCCGGGCCGAGCACGGCCTGGCCGAGCTGCCCATCGAGCCCAACTTGGTCGCCAAAGCCCGCGACTGGTCGGCAACCATGGCCGCGGCCGACGAGATCTGGCACTCCGACCTGTCCGACGGCATCACCATCGAATGGGCGCGACTCGGCGAGAACGTGGGCAAGGGTGGAAGTGTGGAAGCACTCCAGGCCGCCTTCGTCGACTCACCCCTGCACTACGAGAACATCGTCGAGGAGAACTGGCAGGCGATGGGCATCGGCGTCACCGTCGACGAAGACGACACCATCTTCGTGACGGTGGAGTTCGTCGAGTATCCCGACCCTGCCGCCACCACCGACACGTCGTCATCGGAGCCTTCTCAGCCTGACCCGGTTTCCCCCGTCGCCGACCCCGGTATCCCCGAACCGGCGTCCGCGACTCCTCCGGCACCAGCGCCGGAAGAGGTCGAGGGCTCCGCGCCGTCAACCGACGCGGAGCTCGCGACCCACATCGATCTGGTCCTCCTGGACCTCCGCCTGCTCGACGGGTAGATCTCGGAGCGTCCTGCGAGCAGGGTGCTATAGAAGACCCCGGAGGTGAACGGGGTCTGGTGGCCCCCCTCGTCTTCAAAACGAGTGGGACGGCCCCTGGTCGTCCGGTGGGTTCGATTCCTGCCACCTCCGCGACAACCCCGTTCTCGGGACCCTGCCGGGCACCGCATGTCCGCGGTGCGGCCGAGTCCAGGGGCCGTCGACCACCAGGAGGGAGCAGTCATGGAGACGAGGCAGTTCGGCACCACAGGCACCCGCGTGTCGGAGTTGTGCCTGGGCGCGATGACCTTCGGCCGAGAAGCCGACGAGAAGGCCAGCCGGGCCATCGTCGACCGCTTCATCGACGCCGGTGGGAACTTCATCGACACCGCCGACATGTACGGGCGGGGTACTTCCGAGGAGATCGTCGGCAAGCTCCTGAAGGGCCGGCGCGACCAGGTGGTCGTCGCCACCAAGGTGCGATTCCCGGTCGGCGACGGCCCCAACGACTGGGGGGCGTCCCGGCGTCACATCCGAGAGAGCATCGAGCACTCGCTGCGACGTCTCGACACCGACTGGGTCGACCTGTACCAGATCCACTGCTGGGACCCGACGACGCCGCTCGAGGAGACGCTCTCGACGCTCGACGACCTCGTGCGCGAGGGGAAGGTCCGCTACATCGGGGCGTCCAACTACACGGGTTGGCAACTGGCGAAGGCTCTCGGCGTCTCGGCGCTCCGCGGCTGGGAACCCTTCGTCTCCCTCCAACCCCAGTACTCGCTCGTCGTGCGGGGGGTGGAGGCGGAGCTGATGCCTCTGTGCCGGAGCGAGGGGCTGGCGGTGATCCCGTGGAGCCCGTTGGGACGGGGAACCCTCACCGGCAAGTACGAGCGGGGCCAAGACCCCGGGGACGACACCCGGGCCGGTCGTGACGACCCGCTCACCAGGGCGCTGCTCGACGACGAGCGCACCTTCGAGATCGTCAACGCGGTCGAAAAAGTGGCCGGCGAGATCGGGAAGACGCCCGCCCAGGTGGCCCTCAACTGGGTCCTCGCCCGGGAGGGTGTGACGGCTCCGATCGTCGGCTGCCGCACCGTCGAGCAGCTCGACGACAACCTCGGCGTCACCGGCTGGACCCTCGACGAGGAGCACGACCGTCTGCTCCACCAAGCGAGCCGGCTCGACCTCGGGTATCCCCACGACTTCCAGCGCTGGGTCGGCGCCCGCTGAACCTCGTGTGTGAGCACCCTCTCGGGGAACGTGGAACGGCCCCCGGCGAACCGGGGGCCCTTCCATCACAGGGACGAGTTGTCGTCGGAGGTCGGTCAGACCGCCAGGAGGTCGCGGGCGCCGGTGTCGGCCGAGGGGTGACGCAGCTTGCTCATCGCCCGGGCCTCGATCTGGCGGATGCGCTCCCGGGTGAGGTTGAAGTGCTCACCCACCTCTTCGAGCGTGCGGGGCTCGCCGCGATCGAGACCGAAGCGCAGCGCCAGGATCTGACGCTCCCGCTCGTCGAGCGGGCTCAGCAGCTTGTCGATCTCGGCCGGGAGCAGCGCCGTGGCGGCCACCTCGAAGGGCGACTCGGCCGAGCGGTCTTCGACGATGTCACCCAGCTCGGCGTCGCCGTCCTCGCGCAGGGGCTCCGAGAGCGAGAGCGGCTCGGCGGCGAACCGCAGCGCTTCGGTGACCTTCTCCTCGGGCATCTCGACTTCCTTGGCCAGCTCCACGAGCGTGGGCGGGCGACCCAACTTCAGCTCCAGGCGGGAGCGAGCCTTCTGGAGTCGGGTGAGCGTGTCGCCGGCGTGGACCGGAAGGCGGATCGTGCGGCCGGTGTTGGCGATGCCACGGGTGATCGCCTGGCGGATCCACCAAGTCGCATAGGTCGAGAACTTGAAGCCCTTGCGCCAGTCGAACTTCTCGACGGCGTGCATCAGGCCGAGGTTGCCCTCCTGGATCAGGTCGAGGAGGGGCAGACCCGACGCCTGATACTTCTTGGCGATCGAAACGACCAGCCGCAGGTTCGACTGCACGAACGTGCGCTGGGCGCGCTCGCCCTTGTGGGAGGTCCGACGTAGCTCGCGCTTCTTGGCGGCGGAGAGCTTGCTGCCCTTCTCCTCCAACTCCTCGCGAGCCTCGTTGCCGGCCTCGATCTCCTGGGCCAGCCGGACCTCGTCCTCCTTCGTGAGCAGTGGGTACTGCCCGATGTCGGTGAGGTAGAGCCGGACCAGATCTTCCTCGTCGCGTTCGACGCGTTCCTTCGCCACTTCGCCTCTCGCTCTTCGCTGCTCGGGTGCGGGTCTCTTGGCTTCTCTTGGGTACCGGTCTTGGGTACCGGCGGCTACCGGGACTTCGAGGATACGAACAACCGCCGCTCGAAACGAACGGTCGTCGTTTCTCGAGGCCCGGGACACCTCCGCGGGCTGGTCCGCACCCCGTCGGCGGGTCGATCACCGCGGTAGGGTGCCTCGACGCGACGGCGGGTCATTCCAGCCCTCTGGCTCTATTCTCCACCGCCGTCAAGTTCCCCTTCTCTGTTCGTACCGTCTGACCAGGGAAAACCACAGGAAGGGGACGTTCCGTGTACCCGATTTCCGGACTCGTGAGGATGATGAAGGAAGAGCCCCCTGAACGCAAGGATCAATCTGCGCAATCGGCGAGCCCCGCCGGCAGAGCGGAGGTCGACGACTTCGACCTCGTCGTCGTCGCCGGCATGTTCTCCGCGAAACCGGGCAAAGAGGAAAGCCTCGCCTACGCGCTCGCCCGCTACGTGGTGCTGAGCCGCATGGAGGACGGGTGCCGCAACATCGACCTGGTCTCGTCGGTGACCGTCCCGGGCCTCCTCATGGTGTGGGAGAAGTGGGAGAGCCACGACCATCGGCAGACCCACTTCGAGGGGAACGCCGCCACCGAAATGGCCGACGCCGTGAATGACCTCGTGCGTGAGCCACC
The DNA here is from genome assembly GCA_964615175.1 of uncultured Burkholderiales bacterium. Classification (GTDB taxonomy): domain Bacteria; phylum Actinomycetota; class Acidimicrobiia; order IMCC26256; family JACPCJ01; genus CAZTOV01. Next base: position 2,657 of record CAZTOV010000066.1, on the reverse strand, counting down.
GCAGTTCGACATCTTCGACGCCATCTCCGCCCACGACCTGGTGTGAGCCGAGCGTCTCAGTCGCGTGAGCGCGACTGATTCGCGCTAACGCGACTGAGACGCCCCCTTCTTGGCCTTCTTCGCCTTGGCCCGGGCGCCCTTGGGCTTGTCTTCTTCCGGACGGGCGGCGGCGGTCTCGTCGCAGGCGGCGAGGATGTCGTCCCAAGTCAGGTCCTCGGAACCCCACAGCCGGTCGAAGACTCGGTCGGCGACATCAGTGAAACCGTGGCGGAGCCGGAAGTGGTAGCGACGGCGGGGCTTCTCACCGTCGTGACCGGTGCGCTCCAAGCGTCCCAGCGCATACGCGTCCCACGCCGTCTGCTGTTGGTAGGTGAGGTCGCCGTCGGGCGGCGGGTCGCCGAAGGCGTCGTTGAACCGGTCGGACACCCGGAACAGGATCCGCGACAGCACGATCCGGGTGCCCTCCTCGGACAGGTACCGGGGGTTCTTGGCGTCCTCGAAGGCGGCGCTCTCGGCCCGGATGGTGATCGTCGTGTCCTCGATCACCGACGTGATGTGGCCGAACGGCGAGGCCTGATCGACGTCGATCACGATCTCGATGTCGTCGCCGAGCCCCACGGACTCGGCAACCTGCTCGGCGATGGTCGCAATCCGCTTCGGATCGAATTCGACCATCGTGAACTCATCGGGCTTCACGGTCACGCGGGCCACGACGGTGGTCCTCCCTCGGCGATCGTGGGCGGTCGGAACGGGCTCGGCGTCGCCTACGACCCGGCCTGCGCCGCGGCCTTGCCCTGTGCGGTCGCTTCGGCCAGCGCCTCATCGGCGGCCGCCGAGATGTCATCGATCTCGTCGGTGCTGAAGCCGGCCATGGAGCGGAACTGCCGGGCCAGCTTGATCGGGCTCTCCTCGGCGTCGCCCCGGAAACCACCGAGGCTGAACAGCTTGTCGACCACGTGCTGGAACTCGAGCGCCTGCTGGCGCCGCTCGGGGTCGTCCTCGGTGATGCGCCGGAGCCAGTCGGAGCCCATCTTCACGTGCGTGACCTCGTCGGCGAGCATCCAGTCCTCGCAGAACTCGAGCACGGGGTCGTCGCTCATGTCCCCGAAGTCCTTCATGGTGTTGAAGACGTCGATGGCGAGCCCCTCGAGGGCCCGGTTCACGCCGGTGAGACGCAGCACGGGGTCGGGGTTGCAGGCAGCCTCGTAGAGGAACGTCGCCTCGGCGAACTCGCCGACCTCGGTGCCCATGTGCTGGTTCAGCTTGAGGCTGATCTCGGTGTGACGCGCCTCGTCCCAGCACTGCCGGGCCATGTCGAGCTTCAGCTCGTAGGGAGCCTCCTCACGGCCGGGGCCGGTGTCGAAGTCCCAGCAGGTGCGGCCGGCGCCCTCGAGCGCCTGCACCTCACCCATGAAGATGCCGTGCATCAGCTGGCGGGCAGCATCGGGCGCGTCGGGACGCTGGGGCTGGAGGCGGCCCGGAGCCTTGGCCTCGCCCTTCTCGACCCGCTCACGGAACGCGGCGTTCCGCGGGTCGCTCACCTGGTCTTCGATGCGCCTCCGGACGAACCGCGAGTCGCGTGCGAGATCCTCGACTGGAAATGCCTTCCTCATCCGACCTTCACCTCTTCATCTTCATCGTCGGCTGTCGCTGTGCTTGCCTGCGAAGACTCCACCCCGATGGTACCGGGACCGGCAATCCCGCCCGCCTCGACGAGCAGTTTCTCCAACTCGGCCTGGCGCTGCGCCGCCCGGTCGACCTCCTCGGGTGTCCCGATGAGGCTCTGGAGCATCATCTCACCGTCGCGCCAGTCCTCGTATTCGTCCTGGAGGGCGAAGTTGAGCGACCGGATCGTGGGCGCGTCGGTGATCCGGCTCGTGCCGTTCATGTGGTACGTGTACGCCGCGATCTTGTGGGGGATGAGCACTCGGTAGACCCCGACGAGCTTCTCGATGGTCAGCTCGGGGCCCTCGGGCTCCGTGAGCGCCTCGACGAAGCGCTCCATCGCCTCGTTGGGCGGCTCGGTGAGCTTGTCGGGGACCATCTCCCGCAGCTCCGGAAGCCGCTTGGTCCACAGCTCCGAGTGCCACGCGTGGTGGTAGGTGTGGCGCCCGAGCATGGTCTTGATGTCGAGCTCGGGAACGGTCGCCACCCACCCGCCGAGCACCTCGAAGAGCCGCATCTCGATCCAGCGGTAGTGGCCCACCCGGCGCGCCGTCTCGTGGACGTCGAAGATGCCGGGTAGCTCCCGCCGGTCCCAGGGAGCGAACCCCGCGCGGGGCTTGGACGGATCGGCCATCGGTACGTGCCTCCTGGCCTGGCGGTCGGATCTAGGAGGCGGATGCCGAATACATGTCGCACGTCTCGCCGGCCAAAACCACCGCTGGCTTCACCTTCGGCTGCGTCCTCGTCCTCGACGGTGCCTCCGGCACCGCCTTCGGACTGCGTCCTTGCCAGCGGCGGTTCTGTCTCGGCGATCCGCACAACGGCATTCGCCACCGCCTCCTCTTGTTCGTATCGCGTGCTTGACCAGCTGGTCAAGAAACCCGGGGAGGTGGTCGGGTTTCCCGCCGATGGGATGTGACCAACGTCACGCTGCGTCAGGGTGTGGGGCGCGGGTACTGGGTGCGGAGAAACGCATCGAAGAGGCGATCCGG
>CAZTOV010000065.1:0-10641 GCA_964615175.1 uncultured Burkholderiales bacterium | reverse complement strand
GCGGCCGTCAAGCACGGCCTCTCGCCCACCGCGCAGTCGACGTCGACCGTCCGGCCGCAGCTTCGGCAGACGACGTGGTGATGGTTGTCACCGACCCGGTCCTCGTAGCGAGCGGGCGACCCCGCGGGCTGGATGGCCCTGAGGAGGCCCTTGTCGGCGAGGACGCCGAGGGTGTCGTACACGGTCTGGCGCGAAATGGCGCCGATCTCAGCCCTCACGAACTCGTCGATGTCTCCGGCGGTGCTGTGGGGTGTCTCGGACACGGCCCGCAGCACCGCGAGGCGCTGGGCCGTGACCTGAAGATCGTGCTCCCGAAGCAGCGCATCGTGATCAACGGTCGTCAAGAAACATCTACCCCCGGCACGACAAACACGTTACCACCAATTCTGGAGTCAGTCCAGATCCGGTGAGATGCCAGTTCGCGGGTGCCGCGTTCCACACGCTCCGGCAAGGCATCAGGCAGAAGATCGATTCCCGGCGAGTCCGCCGATGTCTCCCTGTGAACCGCCCCGGTTTCCGTGGACGCTCCATCGCTTCGAAGGGGGGCGGCGAGGGACCGATACGACGACGGCATCAAGAACGCACGGCTCAGATCAGCGTGCACCTGAATCGGCGCTCAACCGGCTGCGCCGGCACGAGGGTCCAACACATGTCCCTGGTCAATGGAGGGCGACGGCATTCACCCGTGCTTGCGAACGTGCCGTCGCCGTCGGAGGCCCCGTGGCGCGAGAGGTCGCCTGCTCGACGTGCGTCTTCATCCGTTCGACGGCACGTCGGAAGAACCGCTTCTGCATGGTGCGCCCGAAGACCACGAATCCGAGGCGGATCAGCGGGTTCGAGATATGGGCCCGGTGCGACCAGGCGTGGATCCGGAAGTCGACAGTGCCGGTGTCGAGCCACTTGCGGACCTCGAAGCTCATCTGCCCCGTCTCGAGGTGGTCGGGGAGCGTCCGGTAGCTCCATCGCCAGACCCGTACCCTGCAACTCTCGACTTCCTCGATCGTGTCGACCACCGATCCCGTCCTCACCCCGAGCAGGAATCGAAGGCCGTAGAACCGGGCGTCGAGGAGCATGGTGCGGCAGTCAAGGGGTTCGCCAGGGTCGTAATACACCGCGCGGATGACGGCCGGGTCGGCGAACCCGTACGCAGCCGAGAACTCTCGTGCCGTTTCCCACGGCCCGCCGGACACGGGATCACCCGGCGCCTCGGAGCCCACCACAGTGACGACGTCGTCGATCGTCCATTCTTCGCTTTCGGGCGCTCCGCCGGGAGGGGCCGACGGCACGGTGGGCTCGCGGTCGAGGTGGGTTTCGAGCATGCGCCGGAGGCGCTGCGACGGTCGCGGGCGCGCCGTGTTCCTCAAGCGGCATACCTCACGGTGAAGACTTCCGGCCGTCCAGCCAGCGATCCTCCGGCCATCACGGCGATGCGCCGACAGTAGTGCGTCCACATGTGGAGCTGGATCTCGCGCGCGATGGGAATCCAATCGTAGATGGCGCGGTACACGAGGCTCTTGGAACGGGCGAGCGAGTCGATCTCGAAGACCATCGTGTCCTCGCCACTGGCCTCGTCTGCGCGCTGCAGCGAGAAGTCGATGTGTCCTGCCTCCATGCGCCCATCGAGGGTGACGAGGCGCAGCGACGTCGGCGTGCGCTCCACCAATCGGACACCAACGCGCCAGGGGCCGGGCATGCGGATGAGGACATCCGAGCCCACGGGATCGGCGGTTTCGTGGTCGGGTTGAGGTTCGAACTCCATGATCTCTGTGGGGGCCGCGTTATTGAAGTCTTCCACCAGAGAGGTGATGACCTCTTCGGGGGTTCGATCGGCGCCGGTGATGCGGACACGGTAGATACGCCGGAACAACGGGCCCACGCCGTCGTGGACGGTCTGGATCCCTGCTCCGTCCGCGGCGACTTCGGGGTCGGGGTGAGGCCCGCGACGCTCGAACGAGCACTCGATGTCGCCCCGGGCTCGGAGGTAGCGGGCGGCGGCCATGAGAGCCCCGGTGGGCCAGGTCATCCAGGTCGTGAGCACGCTCCAGGGCGATCGGCCGGTGTCTCCGCATGGTTCGTCGGGTTGCAGTCCCCCGGCCTTCGCCGCGGAAAGTGCTTCCTCGAGCGCCTCGGGATTCTCGACCGTGACGGTGAGCCCCGGGTGCTTCAGGAAGCCCAGGGGATCCATGGCGGACACCGGCTCGCCGAAGGACACGCACACACCTTCGTGCGGGTTGGTGGCGAAGGTGAGGCCCCGGTCGCGGAGCGAGAGGTGGGCGGGACCGATGGTCTTGGGTCTCGTGAAGGGACCGGTGCGCTTCCAGTCGGTGACGTTTCCGATCGGCGTGGTGATGACCCAGGGGCCGAACCGCGCCTCGAGACGCTCCGCCGTCACGGACACCCCGCTCGTGGAGCGGGTGACGCCGAATAACGCGGCGGCGGCACGGTATTCAGGGGCGAACCGAAAGGCGAACAGGGGCATGGCTGCCGTATACCCGCAATGCGAGTGCCCGACACAGCCGTTTGCGTCATCACACGTCGCGCCCGCCGTTGCTGTGTGACCCCTCTGGGCGGCGTTGCGACCGACACAGGCCCGGGGGACCTCGACGTTCCTCCGGACCGCGACGGCCTTGTTTCCCCGGCGGGGCCTCACGGGTAGCAGGTAACCATGCGCCCCGGTCCGACAAGCCGTCTCGATCTTCCGTCGGCGAGAGGCCCACTCAGCCAGACCGTTCTGCGACGTCTGCGAGGAGCGAAGGACGTCGGTTTCGACGGCCCCGCCGGTCTTGGTGCCCCGATCGACGACGCAGATCACAACCTCGCGCTCTACCTGCTGAATACCGCTGCGACCTGTCGCTATCGCGGCGTCGATGTCCGTGAGGTCGAGCACCACGACTCGACGTCGATGCACCGGGCGCTTTCCGCGTGGTTCGAGTCTGCACTCGACGAAGTGGTCGGGCCCGTGGACCGGACCATCACCCCTGATGCCTACGTCGACCACGTCCTGGCCCGCCCCAGTCCCGGCTCGACGGTCTCCGCGCGCGATTGGCTGGTACGCCGATCTCCGTACCTTCTCCACGAGGCGGACGCCCACACGTTGGCCATGGCGAGAATGGACCCGTCCGTGCAACACGTGGTCGCCGAGATCCAGGCCGGTGAGTACGGACTCGGCCATCGAAACACCCACGCGGCGATTTTTCGCTCGTGCCTCGACAGCATCGGCGTCCAACCCCACGAGGCCGTCGACGAGTCACCCGGACCGTGGCTCGCCGCTGCGAATCTCCCGTGGCTGTTCGCCTCGAGCATCCGTTTTCGAGGCGCCGCCCTCGGCCAGCTCGCGTTGTTCGAGCTCGACTCGGTCGGGCCATGCCGGCGCTTCATCGCGAACTGGAACGAAGCCGGTCTCCCAGAGGCGGGGCGCAGATGGTTCGACATCCACGCCCTGGCCGACGTCGAACACGAACGGCTGATCCGCGATCGTGTCCTGCCGATCGCGAACTCCTTCACCCCCGACGAAGCCGAAGCCTTTCGATTCGGCATCGAGGCGACATGGACGCTTGCGAACCGCAGCGCTTAGAAGACGCTTAGAAGAGGAGAGGAACCAATGATCGGCTTCTTGATATTCGGGTTGGTCGTAGGCGTGCTCGCACGGCTGTTCGTGCCCGGGCGCCAGCACCTGGGTTGGCTGGCCACGCTGGCCTTCGGAATCGGCGGGAGCGTCATCGGCGGAGTGATCGCCAACGCTCTGGGCACGGGCGACGTCTTCGAGTTGAATGTTCTCGGCTCCTTGGCCGCGATCGCATCCGCGGCGGTACTGATCGTCGCCGCCGAACGGGTCATGGCCACGGCCAGCCGGTAGGTGGGTCACCCATGACCTCCGTAGAGATCGCCAGCTCGTGGTCCCAGATCGGCCTGGTCTTGGTGTCGGCCTCGGCGATGTTGCTCGGACTCATCGCCTATGTCCGGCTCGTGGGGCTGCGCAGCTTCTCGAAGATGTCGTCGTTCGATTTCGCGGTCACAATCGCCATGGGCTCGCTCCTCGCCTCGGTCGCCATGTCCGGCTCCTCGCTCGCCGAAGGTTTCGTCGCCATCGGCACGCTCCTCGGCCTGCAGTTCCTGTTGGCCCTGGGCAGGAGCCGTTGGCACGCGCCGGCGTCGGTGGTCGACAACAAACCTCTCCTTCTGATGGCAGGGTCGCAGGTACTGCACGAGAACTTGCGTCGGGCACGCGTCACCTCCGCCGACCTCCATTACAAGCTCCGGGAAGCGGGGCTCTTGAACTACGAGGACGTGCGCTACGTCGTGTTCGAGACCACCGGCGACGTCTCAGTGGCTCAGGGCGACGGGGAACTCGACCCGGAGATCCTCGCTGAGGTCGTGGGCGCCAGCGACCACTTCGATTGAGTCCGGAGCCGGCCCGCATCTGGTAAGGCGTGCCGTCGAATGCCTGACGTTTCGGGTCGAGAGGCAGGTCCGTTCGCACGACCGAAGACCATCGGCTCGGCGCATTCGTCACGGCCCGATCGCGGCCTCACGTTCGCCACCGACATGAATCAGCGTGTCCATCGGTTCCGCCGACCGGTCGCCGCGATCGACCGATGTCGAGGGTTGCGGGCGTCTCTGGCGTTCACTGGCGACGGCGGCCGGCTGCAGGGCGTTTCGCGCACCGCGGTGCAACGAGCGCCCCGCTCGGTCGCCGGTCAGCGGGCCAGTTCGGTGTCACCCCGCGGGACGGTGAGTCCGAGGGCGAGCATTCCTGCGCCAAGGCCGAAGTGGAGCCAGTTGTCGGCGGTGTTCAGGGATATGAAGTTCAAGTCGGTGTCGAGATCGATCACCAAGCCGTAGAGCCAGAGCACCAGATAGGCGAGACCGCCGACAATGAGGAAGCTTCGTGCCGATCCTGGCTCCCGAGCGAGCATGAGACCCACGACCCCGAACCCGAGGTGGACGAGATTGTGCACGACGTTCACCCCGAAAATGCCGAGAAGCTCGGTCTCGGCCTCGTGACCGACGAACTCGATATCGCCGAGATTGGTGGTGATTCCCGGTACGAAACCAAGGATCCCGACGAGGAGGAACACCCCTCCCACGGCCGCTGCCGCAAGCTGGATCGGCGATTTGGCGGCCGCAACGCTTTTTTCCGGCCTCCGGGTGCCAGTTCGCTCTGCCATGAGGGCCCTCCTTGACCATTGCCGTTTCGAAGCGCATTCACGAGCACCTCGCTGTGGTCAGGAGCTACGTACCCTTACAAGGCACGCGGCACACATGGTCCCACTCGTTCCCCCCTCTACGACACGGCGATCACGCAGTAGGACGCGCCAGCTACCGGGGCCTGGGCGAGCGCAGCATGCCGTCACGGATCGTCGGACTCGGGGGGCGGGCGCCACTCATCCGGCTCTGGGCGTTCAGGTGGACGACCCTGAGCCCAGGTCCTCGATCCGGCGCGCTTCGATCGACGCCACCGCTGCCTCGCTGACGAGGCGGGCCGCCCGCTCGAGGGGTACTTCCAGCACGTCGATCAGCTCGAGCATCGACGACGAGGACACGAGCAGAAGGATCGTGTCCACGACGTCGTCGAGTGCCTCCGGAGTCATGCCGGGGACCTCCCGCTCGAGCAGGGTGCGCGTCACGTCGCGGAAGAAGGGGATCCGTGCTCGGCGGATCTGGGCACCATTGGGGCTCGTGTGTTGGGCGCGAATGAACGCCTCTTGGTCGAGCAGGTTTCCCCAAGCCTCCTCGAGCCACGGTTGGAGGTCGGTCAAGGCGAGGGCGGCCTCGGGCAGGTTCGTCGCCGCCACGGTGTCGCCCACCATGGCGACGGCGTCGACGAGGTGCTGGCGGGTCGGGAAGTAGCGGTACACCGTGCGCAGGGAGACGCCGGCGACCCCCGCGACCTCGGGCACCGTGAACTCTGCATGGCCGCGCTCGACCACGAGCTCGACCACCGCATCCACGATGCGGCTGCGAGTCCTGTTGGTGTGCTCCTCACGGATCGGTGGGCGCCGGCCGTCGTCGCTCATCTCACGAGTATAGATGAACGGTTGACACGTCCATGTCATCATGACACGCTCGTGCTATCCGCCGTCGAAGGAAGAGCTGATGCTCCTCGCCAGCCGTACATGCACCATCAATCGTCCAGTCCAGGTCGTGCGTGCCCAGTTCGCTGACGTTGGACATCACCAGCGCTCGGCGGTCCACGACAACGTCACGTTCACCGTGTTGGAGGAGTCGGAGGCGCACTGCAACTACGAGCAGGTCACCCGCCAGGGCCCTCTGAGGATCCGCCAACGATTCCACCTCGATCGCAGCGACCCGAGCCGCCTCGTCAACACGGTGATCGCCGGGACGTTCCGCGGGGGGAACCTCACCTTCACCATCGACGCAGAAGGACCCTCGACCGCCGTCGTGACCGCCACGTTGCACGGCGCCCCCCGCCCGAGCCTGCGCCTCACGAGACCACTCCTGCGGCGAGTGCTTGGACGGTCACTCGACAAAGCCCTCGCCGAGGACCAGCACGACCTCGAGTCGGGCGCCTACGACTCGCCGGACCTCGGCGCTGTCGACTGAGACGGAACGCCCGTCCAACTGCGGCGACCGCTGGAGAGCCGACAGCCGACACCGCCGTTCGGGAGTGCAAGCGAAGTGACGACTCGTGAAGGGACGAGACCATGGGCGGCATGACGACACGGACGACCGATCGGATCGGGGCACGGGGCAACGACGGCACATCGAGGCAGACACGGGGCGACCGGGCCGCCGTCGGAGCCGACGACCTGACCTGGTCGAAGGGCCACCGCATCGCCTTCCGGGTGTTCAGCGCGCTGATGGCGCTGTTCGTGCTGGCCTACTTCGTGTTCGGCCTACTGGAGGTCGTGGTCATGTGGCTGCCCGGCGAGGTCCTGTTGTCGACATTCGGTGAGGAGGAGTATCCGGGAGGGCTGCTGGTCCACCGCAGCCACTTCATGGCGATCGGGCTGGTGGCCTGGACGATCGTGCCGGCCGTGGTGGTCCAGCTGCGCAGGCCGTGGCGTCGCGTGGCCCCGATGCTGGTGGCGGTCGTGATGGGCATCGCGGGCGCGACCGCCTACGGCCTGGCCGGCACGCTGACCGACTGGGTCGGCGAGGATCTCATCCTGACCATCCCGATCCTGGTCCTGGCGGCCCTGCACCCGCGCATGCGGGACCTGTTCCGCCGGCCGACCTTCGACCGTGACATGGTCCGCTGGGCCGTGATCGGTGCCGTCCCGTGGGCGGTCTACGCGTTGATGCAGGCCCAGCTGCAGTTCCGCCCTGCCCCCGGTGACATCCATGCAGGCATCGAGCACTGGGGCACGGTGTTCATGATGGCCGTCGCGGTGATCGCCTGCGCCATGATCGGTGCAAGTGACCACGACGGCTGGCGGCTGCCCGCCTGGACCGCGGCGGTCGTGTCGATCGTGTTCGGGGTCCACTCGCTGGTGTTCCCGGGACTGGCCTCCGGCCTGCCGGTAATCGCCGCCGTGGGCGCGGTCGCCTGGGGGATCGTCTATGCCGTGGCGCTCGTGCACCGGTCTCGGGCACCGGTGGCAGCCACCTGAACCAGCCGTCGCCATTCCACCGGCCATCACCGTGCAGGTTCGTGTCCGCCGGCGCGCGATGCCGTCGCAGTGAATGGACCCCGTCACGCGGCGGCGTCCGACCCCCTCGGCAAGAGCACGGAGGTTCGGGCTCAGTCGCCAGACGGTGGCCCTGCCCGACCGGGGCGAAATGATCGATGGTCGATCAGATTGGCGGGCGCACCGTCTCCTCCCGCAGTCGGCGGTCATCGTCCCTACGTTCGAGGAGGAACGCCCCCACCGTCCCCGCCAGCGCCGCGAACACGACGACGGAGTAGGAAACGACGGCGATCTGCACGACCCGCAATGCGGAGTCCTCCGGGAAGAACGGTTCGCCGGCGATGGTCGCAAGCGCAGCATCGTCGAGGGCGTCTGCGTAGGAGCCGTAGTCGCCCAGCTCGAACAAGAGCTGGCTCGAGGCGAGGACGATCACGATGGTCACCACGCCCAGCGCAGCGAGACGGCTCGACAGCTTTCGCCCGGCCGTCCGACTCGACCGGACCGCTGAGCCCAGCACCCGGCCCACGCGAGCGGCCCGCAGAACCCGAAGCGCCCGGACGAAGCGGAGTGCCGGGACGGCAAGGAAGAACACCTGCCACCAGTTGCGTTTCATGAACGTCCATGTCGAGGGCGCGACGACGAGGCGCAGTAGGAACTCGACGACGAAGAGCGCCCAGAGCACCCAGCTCGTGATGGAGAAGACGGTGCCGACGGCGCCTTCCGGGTCAGAGATCGTCTCGGCGAGCACGAGCAGCAGGAAGACGACGCCTCCGGCCGTGATGGGCACGTCCAAGCGGTCGGCGATGCGCTCGGCCAGCTCCTCGCGCTCTTCGCTGCTGCGGCGTCGGATCGGTTTACGACCTCGACTGGGACCCGCCCACTGCGTCGCTCCGACGTCTCCAGCGGCTGTCACGCTGCGAGGATTGCATGCTGAGCCGCCACGTGCATGGTCTCCCCGACCCCCCTTGGGCAGCCGACGCGGATTGGCGCAGCGCGTCGGCCGGACGATCGGCGACGTGTGGATCATGTCGACCGCAGCGGCGATCGTGTTCCGCACTCGGGGCCGCCACAAGCGCGCGGGCGCGCACCGGGCCGGCCCCTGAGGACCGGCCCGTGACTGCGCGCGAATTGGCTGCGGAGGTGCGGGCGTACGGCCCGCGTTTCAGGGCATTGCGAGACGAGCGGAGCTTTCCTGCGTCGGTCTCCGGGCCGATAGATGCCTGGGCATTCCGCCTCTTGGTCGACCCCGATCAGCGACGACGCTCGAAGTACTTCTTCCAGTTCTCCGCGGCGTCGGCCAGGTCAGGCCTCGCCTCGAACACGGGCTGCATCTTCTCCCACGCCTGCTCCTTCTTGTAGGGGATGAACTCGCGCGGGAAGTAGCCGTCGTGGGGGCGGTAGTCCTTGAGCACGCGCCGGGCGACGGTCGCCTTGTGTACTTCGTCGGCGCCGTCGGCCAAGCCCATGGTGGGCGCCGACGCATACATGTCCTGGAGCGGGGTGAGGTCGGTGGTGCCGAGGGAGCCGTGGATGTGGAGGGCGTCGAACGAGATCTCCCGGAGCACCCGTGCCATCGTGAACTTCACCGCGGCGATGTCGGTCCGGGCCTCCTGGGTGGAGGTCTGATCGATCTTCCACGCCGTCTCGAGCACGAACAGACGGAGCATGCGCAACTTGGCGTAACTCTCGGCGATCTTCTCCTGGACCATCTGGTGCTCGGCGATGATCTTGCCGTGCGACTCGCGCGAGAGTGCGCGCTCGCACATCATGTCGAAGGCGAGCTTGCACTGGGCGATGGTGCGCATCGCATGGTGGATGCGCCCGCCGCCGAGCCGGCGCTGAGCGAGCACCTTGGCGCCGTCCTCCGGCCCGAGGAGGTGGTCGAGGGGCACCCGCACGTCCGTGTAGATGATGTGGTTGTGGTTGCGGGGCTCGGGCATGATCTCGACGCCGGGGGTCTCGCGAGGCACCACGAACATGCCGTTGGTGCACATCACGAAGAGGATGTCGGCCACCCGCCCGGCGCTGGTGAACCACTTCTCGCCGTTGATGACCCACTCGTCGCCGTCACGGACCGCGTGGGTCTTGAACAGGTTGGGATCGGAGCCGCCCTGGGGCTCGGTCATCGAGTAGGCCGAGAAGATCTCCTGGTTGAGCAGCGGCTCGAGCCACCGCTCCTTCTGCTCCTCGGTGCCGTAGGCGGCGAGCATCTCCATGTTCCCGGTGTCGGGCGCCGCGGCTCCGAAGAGCTGCGGAGCCGCCGGATGGCGTCCGAGGATCTCGTTCACCAGGGCCAGCTTGAGCTGCCCGAAGCCGGGGCCGCCGAGTTCCTCGTCGAGGAACAGCGCCCACAGCCCCTGGTCCTTCACCTCCTGCTGGAGTTCCCGCACGTACGCTCGCACCGCCGGGTCGGGCAGGCGGACGGCGTAGGGGAAGATGTGGCCGAGTGGCTCGACCTTCTCCTCGCAGAACTGTTGGATCCAGTCCAGCTTCTCCTGGAACTCGGGTTCGGTGGAGAAGTCCCACGCCATGGCCGCGCCTCCTCAATCGTCTTCGACCGCCGAGCCATCATGATGGCCGACGCGCCGGCATGAGGCATCCGGCCGTCACAGGCGCCGGGCGCGGCGGCTCGGTGGGACCGCACAGCGGGCCGGCTCACCGATCGAGCGCAGCGAACTCGCTGAGGAAGACGCCGCCGAACCCCTCCAGGACGGCGCGCCTTGCGTCGTTGACGTCGCCGAGCAGCATTGCTCACACTTGGTCTTGTTCGATCTGAACAACATTGGATTTCCACAACAACGTCGCTCCGGAGGGAAGCGCGTCACCATTCGCCGGGGCAACCCCGCGGCGCGATCCCGGCCATCATGGGGACGTGACCGTCACCATCTCGCCACTCGACTGCGGCTCTCTCACCGCTCCGCGCAGCGTGTTCGAACAGGAGGCCACCGGCGAGTCGGTGGAGCTGCCGGTCCCCGCCTGGCTGGTACACCACCGGCGCGGCACGGTCCTGTTCGACACCGGCATGCATCCCGATCTCACCGGTCCCGGT
>CAZTOV010000064.1:5282-10670 GCA_964615175.1 uncultured Burkholderiales bacterium | reverse complement strand
GGCGTGTCGATCGTGATGGTCGAGCAGAACGCCCGGCGGTGCCTCCAGATCTCCGACCGCGCCTACGTGCTCGACGGCGGCCAGAATGCCTACACGGGGCCGGGGAACGAGCTGCTGCACGACCCCAAGGTCATCGAGCTGTACCTGGGCACGCTCGGGACCGTCGGCTGAGCGCCCCGACCGGCAACCGAACCCGAACGCGAACGAGGGGGCCCGGAATTCCGGGCCCCCTCGTCGTCTCGGTCGTCGAATGCCCGTCAGGCGACGCTCACCGTATCGGTGGTCACGTCTGCGCCCTCGGCGTCGAACTCCCAGACGTCGTAGGCACCCGCTCCCGGCTCACCCGCATCGACGAAGTCGAGCGCACCGGCGGCGCCGTCGTAGTCGATGTCCTCGCCGGCTTCGAGCAGCTCCTTGCAGTCGGCGAAGGTGCTGCACTTCTCGCCCTCACGGGTGACACCGTTCATCTCCTCGGCGATGGCCGGGGAGGCGTCGGTGTCGGCCGCGATCGTGGCGAGCGCCATGACGATCGCACAGTCGTAGGCGTGGGCCGAGAAGATCGTGTCGACACCCGGCGCGAACTCAGCGAATGCGTCCGGGAAGAACGGCGCACCGTCCGGCGGAGCCGCCGAGGGGGCCGTACCCTGCGCGCCTTCGAGCACGCTCGGGTCGTCGGGGTTGACGGCCGTCGGCAGATCGCTGCTCTTGAGCCCGTCGGTGTAGTAGTGGGCGATGTCGGCGGGGCCGATTCCGGCCTCGATCGTGCCCTGGAGGATCGTCGCCCCCGTCTCAGGGAACCCGATCAGCACCAGCGCCTCCGGACTCGCGGATGCGGCCGCCTCGACGTCGGCGTCGAAGTTGGTGCCCTGCGGGTCGTAAGCGACCTGTTCGAGCACTTCGATCCCGGCCTCTTCGAGGGCCGTCACGAGATCGTCGGCGAAGCCCTGGCCGTAGGCGTCGGCGAGGTGCATCACCACGACCGTGGTGTGCCCGTCGGCGGCGATGGCCTCGGCGAGTGCCTGGGCCTGCAGGTTGTCGGGCGGCGCCGTGCGGAAGTAGAACCCGCCGTCCTCGTAGGTGGTGAAGTCGGACGACGTGTTCGACGGCGAGCACATCGGGACCTCGCTGCCGGTCACCTTGTCGATGATCGACAGGCTGATCCGGGATGATGCCGCGCCGATCACTCCGTCGGCCTGTTCGGGACCGATGATGCGATCGGCGGCCGTGTTGGCCAACTCCTCGTCGGTCCCGGAGTCCTCGGCGACGAGTTCGACGTCGTTCCCCAGCGCCCCGCCGGCCTCGTTGATGTCGCGGATCGCCATGGCGACCGCTTCGTTCATGGGCTCGCCGAGGACACCCAGGTCGCCGGTTGACGGCAGGATCGAACCGAGCTTCAGGACACCGTCGACGTTGTCGCGATCGACCTGTTCGGTGTCTTCGCCACCGTCACCGTCGTCCGCTCCATCGTCGTCGTCGTCGTTGCCATTGCAGGCTGCCGCAACGAGCGTCAGCGCCGCGAGCAACGCGAGCAACTTCAACCATCTTCCGCGCATCGAACCCTCCCTGTGTCGAGCGAGATTGGGTGGGACAGTAACGCGGTGAAGCGAGCAAGAGAAGGATTTCGGGCGAATGCCACCACCATACGGCGAGAGCCGGCCACGCTGCGTGGTGACGGCTTCCCGGTGGAAACCGTCAGGGGTCGGCCTTCACCGGCTCCTCGCCATCCTCGCCGGTGGTCGCCCCGTCGGTCTCGGGATTGATGACCGTGTTGGTACGGAGCACGTCGAGGTCACCCTGTGCGTCGAAGCGGAACACCTGGAACCGGGCCTCGCGGACCTCGCCCTCGGCGTTCAACTCGAGGCCGAGCACGCCCTCGTAGTCGACGTCGTCGCCGTCGAGCAGGGACGCGACACACGCTTCGAACGTCGCGCATGCGTCGCCGTCGTTGGTGAGCGGGACGATCTCGGTCTTGATCTGATTGGGATCGTCGGACCCCGCCGCCAACGCTCCCAGGGCGACGAGGTTGACGCACTCGAACGCGCGGGCGGCGAAGTCGACGTCGGCCACCGCCTGCTCGGCCTTCAGTCTCTCGACGAACGCCTCGGGGCCCTCCGGATGGGGCGCGGGACGCACGCCGACGACGTCTTCGAGGATCGCCGGGCGTGTCGGGTCGATGGCCTCGGCGAGCCGGTCGCTCGCCAGCGTGGCGGCGACAAAGACGGGGATGTCGCCCTCGTCGGAGGTCACCGGCAGGATGTCGGCATCGAACATGGCCCGGAAGAGCAACACCGACTCGCCCGGGTGTGCCATGACCACGATGGCGTCGGGGCGGGCGTCGAGCACCTCGTCGACGGCGGCGACGTGGACGTCGGGCTCACCCGCCTCGCCGGCGGGCGCGGGGGCGCTCGGTTCGGTGGCGGTCGGTGCCGCGCTCGTGTCGGGGGTCGCTTCGGCTTCCTCGGCAGAAGGATCAGCCTCGAGCGGAACACCGGGGAGCTGCACGTCGGCCACGACCTCGAACGCGGCCGCGTCGCCGAACGCGTCCTCGAGCTCGACCTGGAGATCCTGGAAGAGGTCCTCGGCGTCGGGGTCGTCGACCCGGCGAACCACCGCGATCCGTCCGTCGCGGTCGTCGGGCAGGTCTTCGATCTCGGCCGCGAGCAGTTCGACCTGGCCATCGACGTTTCCGGTGGTGGAGAAGAACAGGTCCTTGGTGTCGAGGTCGGTCAGCCGGGGCGCCGACGCCGTGGGCGAACAGACCACACGTTCAGCCTCCAGCGCGGCGTCGAGCATCCCGCCGTGGAGTGCGAGCGACGACGCGGGGCCGATGAGAGCGTCGACCTGCCGCTCTTCGATCAGCGTCGTGGCCGCGGCCAGTGCCCCCTCCGCGGTGGACTGCGAGTCCTCGACGATCAGCTCCACGTCGCCCTCGACGCCACCCGCGTCGTTGATGTCGTCCACGGCCAGCTCCACGGCGGAACGGAGGCCGGGGCCGAAGTCGGATAGCTCACCACTCAGGGGAAGCACGGCGCCGATGCGGAGGACGCCGTCGACGCTGGCCCCGATCGAGCTGGGAGGCTCGGTCGGGGGCGTCGTGGGCGGGGGCGGGGGCGGCTCCTCCTCGTCACTCGCGAACGGGTTGCATGCCGACGATGTGAGGATCACGACGACCGCGAGGGCGAGGACGCGCAAACAGCGGGTCACACCCGCTCAACGTACCGGAGCCCACCGATTTCGAGGGTGATGCTCTGACGTGTGTGTGAGCATTTGGTGGGGTCATGACCCCACCAAATGCTCACACACCCTGGGTGGGTAGGCGGCGGGCGTAGGCGCGGAGGCGTTCGAGCGCGAGTTCGTCGACGCCGTTGCCGGCCCGGCGCACGGCCTGCTTCAACGCCCGATACGCCTCGGCTTCGAGGCCGCAGCGCCGGCAGGCGTCGAGGTGCTGACCGATGTGGGCGAGCCGGCCCGGCGCCAGTTCGCCGTCGAGGTACTCGTGGAGCGCATCGAGCGCCTCGGCGCACGCTCGGGCATCGGCGGAAGAACAGTCGCTCACGGGTGTGTAACCGGACCGGACGTGCCCCATGTTCCGGTCGGCGCGCGTTCTGGGAACAACGCGCTGTCGCCTACGGTTTCTGCCACGTGAGCCGACGTGAACAAGCCCGTCAACGCATTCGAGCCCAGCGACGGAAACGCGCGCTCTTGAGCGCCGTCGTCGGAGGCGTCCTGGTGGCGATCGTCGCCCTCGTGGCGGTCGCCGTGATCTCCGCCGACGACTCTCCGGGCTCCGGCAGCACCGATCCCGAGGCATGGGACCTCCCCGGGATGGGGCCCAACGAGGGCGAACGGGTGACCCTCGCCGCGTTCGAGGGCCGTCCGACAGTGGTCAACTTCTTCGCGTCGTGGTGCACGGCATGCGACCGCGAACTTCCCGGCTTCCGCAGGGTCAGCCAGGACCTCCGGGGTGAGGTGAACTTCGTGGGCGTCGCTTCGCTCGAGACCGGCGACCCGCTCCTGATGCCGGAGCGACACGACATCCTCTTCTGGCCCCTGGCCCGCGATGTCGGCGGACGCAACGGCAGCGGCCTCCACGACGCCCTCGGCGGCCGCGGCATGCCGATCACCGCCTTCTACGACGCCGAGGGCGACCTGGTCGACTTCGCCGGTGGCGAACTCACCGAGGGCGACCTCCGCCAACGCATCGAAGCCCTGTACGGGATCGACACCACCGACGCCGCCTGAGTCACCCCGGTCAGACCTCGAGCGAGACTTCGGTCAAACTTCGACTTCGCCCTTTCGGATCTCGTCGACGACCTGGGTGAGCCGCGCCTTCACCTGGGGGTCGGGGTCACGCCCCACCCGGGCGACGGCGTCCTTGAGCGCTCGGATCTCGTCGGCGGTGGCGCCACACGCCACGCAGCTCTCGAGGTGTTCGGCGATGCGCTCGCGCTTACGACCCGCCGGCATCTCGGCGTCGATCATCTCGTGGATCCGCTCGCGAGCCTCGGCGCAGCGCTTCGCCTCGCGCCGCTGTCGCAGGCGTTCGAGCAGTCGTTGCATCACGGAACCTCCCGATCGAGGGTGGTGCCGGAGAGCGCCTCGCGCAACCGCTTCCGGGCCCGGTGGAGCCGGCTCATCACGGTCCCCACCGGGACATCGAGAACGTCGGCGGCTTCCTGGTAGCGCATCCCCTCGACATCGACGAGCTGCACGACGATCCGGAACACCGGTGACAGCTCGTCGAGCGCCTCCTCGAGCTGGTGGTCGAGGATCGGCGTCATCACGCGCTCCTCGGGACCGAGGTCGTCGGCGGGCGTGAGCGATCCCGACTCGATGTCGTCCCCCTCGTCGAGGAGGAGGTCGCGCCGGCGCTGGTCCCGATTGATGGCGGTGTTCCGGGCGATCCGGTAGAGCCAGGCCCGTGGGTACCGCCCGTCGAAGCTGTCGAGGGCCCGGAACGCCTTCAGCAGAGCGTCCTGGGCCAGGTCCTCGGCCTCCGCCGACGACTTCGACATCGACCGGGCGATCCGGGCGAGGAAGTCGACCTCGGGAACGATCAGCTCCTCGAAACGGCGTCGCCGTTCCTCGGTGTCCGCCGACTCCGGAGACTTCTCCGACGTGCTCATGTGAGGCTTCCTTGGGCGGCTACGACGACCCGTGCACGAGCGTGGCCATCCGCTCGACACCCTCGACCAGGTCGTCCTCCCCGAGGGCGTACGACATCCGAGCGTATCCCGGAGCACCGAACGCCTCGCCCGGCACGACGGCGACGGCGGCGGCGTCGAGGAGGTGCTCCGCAAGTTCGATGGTCGAACGAACGGTGCGACCGGCGATCTCCCGACCGAGGAGTCCCTCGAACGACGGGAAGGCGTAGAACGCCCCCCCGGG
>CAZTOV010000064.1:0-5182 GCA_964615175.1 uncultured Burkholderiales bacterium | reverse complement strand
GTCGTGCGGTCGGTGGCCGCCTCGTCGAGCTGCTCAGGAGTCACCTTGAACCCCTGCTCCTCGCCCGCCCACACAGGGACGGGTTCCCCACCCGCCAGGCGGATCGCCTCGGGGTAGGTCACCCAGTAGGGCGCGGGCACCAGCACCTGGTCGCCGGGGTCGAGCAACGTGGCGAACGACTGGTAGACGGCCTGCTTGCCGCCGTTGGTCACGAGGACCTGTGCGGGCTCCACCTGCAGTCCCGAGTCACGGGCGGTCTTCGCCGCGACCGCCTCGCGCAGCGCGGGTTGGCCCGCCGCCGGCGAGTACTTGTGGCTCTTCGGGTCGCGCGCGGCGGCGATCGCCGCCTCGACGATGTGCGCCGGCGTGGGGAAGTCGGGCTCCCCCGCCCCGAAGCCGATGACCTCGACACCCTCGGCCGCCATCTGCTTGGCCTTGGCCGTGATGGCCAGCGTCGCCGACTCCTCGATGGCGCCGACGCGGGCGGAAATACGCTCGGCGCGGCGCGCGTCTCCCGTAGATTCGCTCTGTACACCCATCACGAACGATGGTGACACGCCATGACACCCACCGTCCCATCCATTCAGATCCCCACAGAACTGCTGCCCGGCGACGGTCGCTTCGGCTCGGGCCCGTCGAAGGTGCGCGACGGAGCGGTCGAGAAGCTGCGAGCCGCCGCGCCCACGTATTTGGGCACCAGCCACCGGCGCGAGGCCGTGAAATCGGTGGTTCGCTCGGTGCGCAACGGCCTGGCCGAGTTGTTCACCCTGCCCGACGGCTACGAAGTCCTCCTCGGCAACGGTGGCGCCACGACGTTCTGGGACGCCGCGTCCTTCTCGCTCATCGAACGGCGGAGCGAGCACCTCGCCTTCGGCGAGTTCTCGGCCAAGTTCGCCCGCGTGGTGGCCGACGCCCCCCACCTCGACGAACCACTCGTCGTGGAGGCCGACTACGGCAGCCACCCGACCGTGACGGTCGACGACTCGGTCGACGTGTACGCCCTCACCCACAACGAGACCTCGACCGGGGTCACGATGCCGGTCGAGCGACCCGACGGTGCCGATGGTCTGGTGGCGGTCGACGCCACGTCGGCGGCCGGTGGGATCACCGTCGACCCACAGGCCTTCGACGTCTACTACTTCGCCCCCCAGAAGTGCTTCGCGTCCGACGGCGGACTGTGGCTGGCCCTGTGCTCGCCCGCCGCCATCGAGCGCATCGAGCGGTTGGTCGCGTCCGAGCGCTGGATCCCGCCCACGCTCGACCTGGGGATCGCGCTCGAGAACTCACGCAAAGACCAGACCTACAACACGCCGGCCCTGGCAACCTTGTTCCTCCTCGCCGAGCAGGTGGCGTGGATGCTCGAACACGGGGGCCTGTCGTGGGCGGCCACTCGCTCGAGCACCTCGTCCGCACACCTCTACACGTGGGCCGACGCTCACGAGCACGCCACTCCGTTCGTCGCCGACCGCGCCATGCGCAGCCCCGTGACCGTGACCATCGACTTCGACGACGCCGTCGACGCCGCGGCGCTCGCGGCCGTGTTGCGCGAGCACGGCGTCCTCGACACCGAGCCCTATCGGAAGCTCGGACGCAACCAGCTCCGCATCGCCACCTTTCCCGCCGTCGAACCCTCCGACGTCGAGACCCTCACCGCGGCCATCGACTGGGTGCTGGAACGCCTCGCCGGCTGACCCGGAGCCTCAACGGCGACGGGCCCGCCGGGCCTCGTGACCGCCGATGGGCTGGAAGAACTGGGCGCCGGCCTTGCGGATCCCCATCGACCACGTCGGGTAGGCGTGGACGGTCTCGGCGAGCCGCCCCGTGAACATGGCGGTCTGAACGGCGAGCGCCGCCTCGTGGATCATCTCGCCCGCGCGCGGGCCGACGACGGTGGCACCGACCAGCCGCCCGCCGCCGAGGTTGCGGAGGAAACGCCGGGGCGCGGCGACGAGCTTGACCAACCCCTCCTCCCGTCCGGTGACCACCGCGCGGTCCACCTCGGTGAAGGGCAGCTCGGCCACGCGAGCCCCCCGGGGGGCGTCGGCCTCGACCACCCCGACCCGCGCCACCTCCGGGTCGGTGAAGATCACCAGCGGCACGGCGTCGGTCCGGAACCGGCGCCGCGACCTCCGATCCAGCGCGTTGGACGCGGCGATGCGACCCATCTCGTCCGCTGCGTGCGTGAACGGCATGATGCCGGTCACGTCTCCGGCGGCGAACACACCGTCGACGCTCGTGCGCATGCGGTCGTCGACAACGACGTGGCCCTCGGCATCGACCTCGACCTCGACGATGTCGAGGCCGAGATCTGCGGTGTGCGGGCGACGTCCTGCCACCACGAGGAGCGAGGCCGCTTCGAGCACCGTTCCGTCGGCACGATGAAGCCGCACGCCATCCTCTCCGGCTTCCGCCTTCGTGACGGCCTCCCCACGATGCACCTCGACGCCGTCGTGACGGAGGGCGTCGGCGACCACCGCTGACGCTTCGGGCTCCTCGCTCGGCAGGAGCCGGTCGCAAGCCTCGACGAGCGAGACGGAGACCCCGAGGCGGGCGAACGCCTGCGCCAACTCACACCCGACCGCCCCGCCGCCGAGCACCGCCATGGACGCCGGGGGTTCCCCGAGATCGAAGACGGTGTCGGTCGTCAGACAGTCGACCTGGTCGAGGCCCTCGATCGGAGGAAGCGCGGGGCCCGCACCCGCGGCGATCACCACTGCTTCCGCCTTCACGATCTCGCCCGCAACTTCGAGCTCGCCGGCGGCGGCGAACCGCGCCCGACCCTCGATCACGTCGATCCCTTGTCCGCGGAGCGTCGCGACGTCCTCGGTGGCGGCGATCCGGTGCACCGTCTGCCTCACGCGCGCCATCGCCCGGGAGAAATCCTCGCCCCGCGCCGCGGCGTCGAGCAGCGTCTTCGACGGAACACATCCGGTCCAGGTGCAGTCGCCACCCGGGCGAGCGGCCTCGACGAGCACGGTCCGCGCTCCTCGGCGCAGCCCGGTCGCCGCCGCGGCCAGGCCGGCGGCACCCCCGCCGACCACGGCGAGGTCGTAGCTCGCCTCACGAGACGGGTTGGTCATCGCATACGTCCCTTCGGGGTCGAAAAGGTCAGGAACCCGTTCAACAACCCGTTCCCGGTGGGGCGGATTCCGACAGCTCGCAGCCATCTTCGCGGAATGGCCAGGGGCCAGGTGTGGGTTCCAACCGTGTGTCCAGGTTCCTTGCCACCGTCGCTGCCCTCGCGCTCGTCGCCGTTGCGTGCGCTTCCGGTGGAGACGCCGGCGTGAGCGCGGGTGGCGAGTCGGCGGCAGGCTCGACCGAGAACGTCGCGGCCACCTGCGATGACGACTCGTTCATCGAGGTCGAACGCACCGAGCCGTCACCGAGCCGCGACGTGCCGTCGGCCCTCGATGATCGCTTCCACGAAGCCTTCCCCGAACCGCTCGTCGACCCGGACGAGATCGTCTCCGGCGGGCCACCGCCCGACGGCATCCCGCCCATCGACGAGCCGAAGTTCGTGCGCCAGTGCTCGGTCGACTGGCTCACCGGTTCCGAACCGGTGGTGTCCCTCGAGATCGACGGCGACGCCCGCGCCTATCCCCTGCGGGTCATGACCTGGCACGAGTTGGTGAACGACACCATCGGCGGCATCGCCGTGACCGTGTCGTACTGCCCCCTCTGCAACTCCGCGGTGGCGTACGACCGGCGGGTCGACGGGGAGATCCTCGACTTCGGGACCTCAGGGATGCTCTTCCAGTCTGCGCTGGTGATGTACGACCGACAGACCGAGTCGCTGTGGAGCCACTTCACGGCCGAGGCGGTAGTGGGGATGATGACCGGGACCGAGCTGGACATCTTCCCCATGCAGACGGTGAGTTTCGCCGACTTCCGCAGCGCCCACCCCGACGGTCTGGTCCTGAGCGACGACACCGGCTTCTCCCGCGACTACGGGCGGAATCCGTACTCCGGGTACGACGATCCCGAGTCGTCACCGTTCCTCTTCGAGGGGGATGTCGACGAGACCCTGCCGGCCAAGACCCGGATCGTCGGCGTCGAGCACAACGGGGAGCAGACGGCGCTGGTCCTCGACGCGCTCCTGGAGGAACGGGTGTTCGAGTTCGAGCTGGGCGGCGACACCCTGGTGGCGTTCGTCAAGCCCGGGACCGCGTCCGCGCTCGATACCTCCGACATTCCCGCCGGTCGGGACGTGGGCTCGACCGGCGTCTTCGTGCCCGACGTGGGTGACGGCCTCTCCTTCGAGCCCTCGGGCGAGCAGTTCGTCGACGACCGGACCGGGTCGAGCTGGAACATCCTCGGGAAGGCCGTCTCGGGACCACTCGAAGGGACGGAGCTGGAGTCCGTCGAGCACCTCGACACCTTCTGGTTCGCGTGGAGCGCCTTCCACGCCGACTCCCCGATCGCGTTGCGCTGATCCCGGTCAGTGGCGACGGCGGAGCGGGTGCTCCTCCGGGATCTCGATGATCACGAGGCTCAGTCCGTCGGGGTCGAGCGTGCGCATTTCGCGCAACCCCCAGGGCTTGTCGACGGGAGCCTCCACGATCTCGACGCCCTCTGCCTCCAGGTGTTCGTGGACGGCGTCGACGGCACGGACCTGGAGCCACAGCTCGAGCTTCCCCGAGGGAGGGTCGCCGCCGGAACCCGAGATCTCGAGGTAGCTGCCGCCCAGGAAGAACACGATCCCGTGACCTCGCTGTCCGGGCTCGCCCCATTCCCGGTACACGTGGAGGCCCAGCGTCTCGCCGTAGAAGCGGACGCTGGTGTCGAAATCAGAGGGGTGGAGCAGGACCCGGCTCGAGAGGATCTCCATCAGCTCGGCTCCACCACTTCGATCGTCGTCTCCATGGGCGGCGGAGCGGGATCGGCTGTCAGCTCCGCGGTCAGGTCGTACACGCCGGGCTCGACCTCGAGGGCCCCCTCGAGCTCGAAGACCTCCTCGGATCCGGGTGCGACCGTCACCTCCTCGACCGCCTGGGTGAACACCCGGCCGGCGCTCCACCGGTAGACCTCGTCTCCGTCCTGCGAGAGCACGACGTCGCCGCGCTGTCCGGAGGAGAACGTGAACGTCAGGGCTTGGTCGCCGGCGTTGGTCACGACGAACGCCCACACGACCGGCCCGCCCGCAGCCAGGGGGTCGGGCTCGGCGCTGAGCGCGACGTTTCCG
>CAZTOV010000063.1:0-10881 GCA_964615175.1 uncultured Burkholderiales bacterium | reverse complement strand
TGAGCACCTCGCTCTCGTCGATGTAGTCGACGCCGAGCGCCTCGAGCACCTGGGCTTCGGCGAAGTGCCCGATGCGGCACTTGGCCATGACCGGGATCGTCACGGCGTCCTGGATGGCCTCGACGATCTCGGGATCGCTCATGCGGGCGACACCGCCGTCGCGGCGAATGTCGGCCGGTACCCGCTCGAGGGCCATGACCGCCACCGCACCGGCGTCCTCGGCGATCTTCGCCTGCTCGGGAGTGACCACGTCCATGATCACGCCACCGCGGAGCATCTCGGCGAGGCCCCGCTTCACGCGGGCGGTTCCGGTGGCGCGTTCGTCGGTCACGCGCCCAGTGTACCGACCATCCCCCGAACGAGGATCGGTCGTTCCGACTCGAGGGTGTGTGAGCATTTGGTGGGGTCATGACCCCACCAAATGCTCACACCCACGACCTACTCGAGGATGGTGACGGAGCCGGAGCCGGCCAGCGGGAGGTGGACCCAGGTGCGGCCGGGCGGAATGGCGATCTCGTTGCCGGCCTCGTCGAAGTACTGCGTGCGCTCGTCGGGGCCGCTCCGCGACCACGTCCCGCGAACGAGCTTGCCGTCAGCGGCAATGACGGCTTCGCCCTCGCCGACCACGATCGACTCCTCACCCTGACGCTCGACGAACTGCACGATGAGGTTGTGGGCCACGGCCTGGCCGCCGTCCTTGGTCTCGAACGGCTCGTCACCGAGGAAACGCTGCCAGACCCCCTGGTCTTCGTCGTAGCGCCAGGTGGGGTTGAAGTTGCCCGGTCCGACCGGCACGAGCATGGCCGACGCGTCCTCACCTTCGAACTCCTGACCGTCCGGGAGGAACGTGAAGATGGGATCGGGTGGGATCCCGCTCTCGTCGGTCTCCCAGATCAGTGGCGGGCTCGTGAACAGGATGTTGGGACGCAGCCCGTTGCCGTGATCGCGGTCGATGATCTGGGCACCCTCGATGCCCTGCAGTGCCGTCTCGTCGAGGTGCCGGAGGCCCGCCTCCTCGAGACGGGTGATGCGCTCGGGCACGTTCGCGCCGCCCGAATACACGAAGATCCCCCCGATGGGCCGGATGATGAGCCCGTCCATCAGCCGCACGGAGCGGATGGGCCCCACCCGGTCGGCGACGGTCGAGTGGAAGACGCCGAGGAAGCGGGTGATGCGCCCCTCGACCTCCTCCTCGTAGACGATGTCGGCCGAGTTCAGCCCCGCCTGCGGGCGCGCATCGGGGTTGTTGCCGAGTTTCACCGAGATCGCCGGGCGCGAGAAAACGTCCTCGTCGAAGGCGGGGAGCCCGGTGAGGGGTGCCGGGGGCGGAAGCGTCGTGGTCGTCGTCGGGCCCGTGGTCGTGGTCGGACTGTCGCCCCCGCCGGTGGCCACCACCACGACGGCGATGATCGCCGCCACGACAGCGGCGGCACCACCACCCACGAGGATCTGCTGGGCGCGGCTCAGGTTGCGGAAGCGTTCAAGCACGGGCGGGAACTCCTTGGTCGACGGCGAACACAACGTCGCCGGGCGGCTTCAAGTCTGCCCCGGAAACCCCGGGATCGGGGTGGATCCGGGCCTACAACTCCTTCAGTGCTTCGATGCGGTGCTCCAGTGGAGGGTGGGTGTCGAAGAGGCGGTTGAGCCACGCGCCTCGAGACGCCTTCCGGTCGAGCGGGGACTCGATCCACAAGTGGGCGGTGGCCCGCGAGCCGCTGTGCACGACCGACGTGTCGTCGCGAAGCTTCTCCAGCGCGGAGATCAGCCCCGGAGGGTACCGGGTGATCTGGGTGGCGCTGAAATCGGCCAGCGCCTCCCGGCGGCGGCTCACGGCGAAGTGCATGAGCCGAGCCACGATCGGGGCGAGGACGATCAGCACGATGCCCAACAGCCCGATGATCGACGCCGGGCCCCGCCCCTTGCGTGACTCGGCGCTGTGGCGAGCCCCACCCCAGAACAGGAAGCGCAGGGCGAAGTCGGCCAGCAGGGCGATCACGCCGACCAACACGACGGTGATCGTGCCGACCAGGATGTCGTAGTTCTTGATGTGGCTCAGCTCGTGCGCGAGCACCCCTTCGAGCTCGATGCGATCCATCTTCTCGAGCAGACCGGTGGTTACGGCGATCGCCGCGTTCTCGGGGTTGCGTCCGGTGGCGAAGGCGTTGGGAGCCGAGTCCTCCACCACGTAGAGGCGGGGCTTGGGGATCCCGGCGCCGATCGAGAGTCCCTCGACGATGTTGTGGTAGCGGCGGTACTGCGCGGGATCGGCAGGACGGGCGTGGCTCATCGCGAGAGCGATCCGGTCGCTCCAGATGTAGGACCCGATCGACATGCCGATCGACAACACGACCGCGATGACGATGGCGATGCCGCCGAAGCCGAGCGCGACGTCGAACGCGACGCCGACGGCCGCCAGGAGCACGAGGAAGGCAAGCAGGAGGCCGATGGTGCGACGGCGGTTGGACGCGATCTGCTCGTACATCGGTCAGTCGGGACGGGAGGACAACGGAGGAGAGGGAAGAATCAGAACTCGACCTGCACGGGACCGCGGAACTCCTCGTCGATCTCGAAGTACTCGCGGTCTTCGAAGTTGAACATGCCGGCGATGAGGTTGGCCGGGAAGGCCTGGCGCCGGTTGTCGTAGGTGAGGATCTGGTCGTTGTAGAACTGGCGGGCGAAGCGGATGCGGTCCTCGGTGGCGGTCAGCTCTTCCTGGAGCGCGAGGAAGTTCTGGTTCGCCTTGAGGTCGGGGTAGGCCTCCGAGAGGGCGAAGAGCTGCCGGAGGGCACCGGTGATCATGTTCTCGGCCTCGGCCTGTTCGCCGATGCTCTCGGCCTCGACCCCCCGCTGGCGGGCTTGGATCACCGCCTCGAGCGTCTCGCGCTCGTGGCTGGCGTACCCCTTCACCGTCTCGACCAGGTTGGGGATGAGGTCGTAACGGCGACGGAGCTGCACGTCGATCTGCGACCACGCGTTGTCGATCCGGTTGCGGAGCTTCACCAGCCCGTTGTAGGTGACGACCGTCCACAACAGAAACAGGCCCACGATCACCAGCACCACGATCAACGCGATCACGCCGTATCTCCCTTCCGTGATCGGCGGACCCCGATCACGAGGTATCCGCCGCCAAGGCCGACATCTTACCGACGCGTGTGTTCACCGGCGGCCCCGGGCGATGGCCTGGTCGTAGACCCCCAGGTAGCGCTCCGCGAGCGACGACATCGAAAACGCCTGGGCTCGTCCGCGTCCGGCGTCGACGAGTTGACGGGTGGAGTCGGCGTCGTCGAGCACCCGCCGCAGGCCCTGACGCAGCGCCACGGGATCTCCGGGTCCGACGAGGAGCGCCTCCCGGTCGCGCCGGGCCACGTCGCGGTAGCCGGCGATGTCGGACGCCACCACGGGCACCCCGGCGGCCATCGCCTCGAGGAGCACGATGCCGAAGGACTCGCCGTGGATGGAGGGCGCGCAGAACACCGACGCACCCGCCAGGCGTCGGGCCTTCTCGTCCTCGGAGATGGGGCCGAGCCACTCCACCCCCGGAACGCCCCGGGCCTGCAGCGCGGCGGTCTCGGGGCCCGAGCCGGCCACCCAGAGCACGGCGTCACGGTCCAGGTCGGCGAAGGCCTCGATCAGGACACCCAGGCCCTTGCGCTCCTCGTGGCGACCCACGAACAGGATGGCCGGACGATCGGCGGGCCACGGTTCGGCCTTGGCGAACCGCTCGACGTCGACGGCATTGGGAAGCACCCGGTAGGCGCCTCCGAGGGATCGTTCCGCGACCGCGCGGGCGTCGTCGGAGACGGCAGTACGCACCGCCAGGCGCCGGGCGAGCGCCCGCACGAGCGGCCGGAACGTGCGGTAGAGGGCGGTCGGAGCGCTGCCCGAGGCGTGGAAGGTGCCGACGGCGGGCACGCGGCTTCCGAGGAGGGCGGCCCAGCACGGACCCGGGCTCAGGGGCTCGTGGATGTGCACGACGTCGGGTTTCTCGGCGCGGATCGCCGCCACGGTGCGGGCGAAGGCCGCCGGATCGGGAGCGAGCGGAGCCACCGAGCCGTTCGAGGCCAGCGGCACGCTCCGACCGACCGCGACGACTCCCGGCTCGGGCGGAGTGTCGTCGCAGGGGGCCACGACCACGGCGTCGACGCCGTGGTCGCGCAGGGCCCGGGCCAGCCCGAGGACCTGACCCTGCACTCCCCCGGGCAGGCTCAGCGAGTACGGGCACACGAGCATGACCTTCACGACCGCGTCCCCTCGGTCGCTGCGGCGCGGGTCGCCGCCTGCTGCTCCGCGTAGCCGGGATCGGATGGCCAGTTGGGCTGCATGAGATGCCACTGTTCGGGCGCCCGGCGGATGAGCGTCTCGAGTTCCCGCGCCAGGTCCTGGGTGATCCTGGTGACGTCGTCGCGGAACCGGCCCCGGCGTTCGACGACGAGGGGTGGCCGCACGACGCCCACGTGGCCACCGTCGTCTTCGAAGTAGATCGCCACCGGCAGCACGGGGGCACCCGTCCTCAGCGCCAGGGTCGCCGGCCCGCCCGGCAGCGACGTCGTCTCTTCGAAGAACTCCACCTCGACTCCCGACCCCAGGATGTCGCGATCCGAGATCAGCGACACCGCCTGGCCGTTCTTCACCGCCTGGAGCACCGCCGTGCCGGCGGCCGGGCCGACGGGGACGATGTCGACGCCCAGACGCCGGCGCCACGCGACGAACCAGTCGAACAGTTCGGGGGGCTCGAGCTCCTCGACCACGGCGACGGGCCGGTACCCGTGTTGAGCCAGCCAGGCGCCGCCCAAGTCCCACCCCCCGAGATGCGGGGCCGCCAACACCACACCGGAGCCGTCGGCGGTCGCGGCATCGAGGTGCTCGAGACCTTCGATCCGCACGCCGGCGTCGATGGTCTCGGGGGTCTCCCGGGGAAGCCGGAACGTCTCGAGCCAGTAGCGGGCATACGAGTCGAACACCGCTCGCACGGCCCGCCGCAGCTCACGCGGTGAGAGCGCGGGGCCGTACACGCGGCGCATGTGCCGCGCGACCATCCGGCGGCGCCCCGGCATCGCGACCATGAGCGCCCGTCCGACCCGCCGGGCGAGGGTGCCGGCCACCGGGAACGGGAGCCGTTGGGCGAGGGCACCTCCCGAGCGGTAGGCGGCGTAGACGATCTTCGCCGCGAGCGACGTCTCCGAGCGGTTACTCACAGAAGGTCAGCTGCCGCGCGGGGCCGTCCGTCGTCGCCGCCGGATCGGGTCGCCGTTCCCGCCCTCCCGCTCGGAACCCTCACGGAGCGCCGGCCACCATTCGGCAAGTCGGCGGACCCGCGGCCGTTCCAAGAAGCGCTCCCGCAGGTGCTGGCGGCCTTCCCGATGGGGGGACGCCTGGCCCCACACCTTGAAGAACCGCTGGAGGGCAGTCAGCGCGGACAGGCCGAGCATCACCCACAGCACCGGGGTGAGGATGTCGAACACGAGGGCCACGATCAACGCCACAAGGCGCTCGGCGCGTTCCATCAGCCCGCCCCGGGCGTCGAAACCGAGGCTCTCGGCCTTGGCGCGCTCGTACGAGATCAGGAGCGAAAGAGCCAGCACCGCCACTGGGAGGAGCGCGAGGCGCGGGTCGTCCCGACCCGTGTAGAACCAGGCCGCTCCGCCGAGCACCAGGGAGTCGGTCACCCGGTCGACGACCGAGTCGAAGAAGGCTCCCCGGGGGCCGGCGGTGCCGGTGGTCTTGGCCACGGCGCCGTCGAGCACGTCGGGAACGCCGGCGGCGATCAACACGATGGCTGCCCACCCGAAACGACCCTGCCCGATCAGCACGGCTGCGCCGACGCCGAAGCCGAGCCCGATGAGGGTGAGGCCGTTGGCGGTGAGGCCGATCCTCCGAAGGCCACGAGCCACCGGACGCAGTCCCTCTTCGACCTTCGAGCGGAGGCCGCGGTCGAGCATCGGTGCCTTTCTCTGGAGGTCTCTGGAGGGACGAGGGACCGCTCGAACGGTACCACCGGACCCTTCCCCGAGCGGACCTGCTCACCCTTTTCTACACTCCGTGCTTACCCCACGACGCAGGGGTCGGGAACGCAGCGAACGCGGGAGCCAGGCCGAGCCAGATCACGGGAGCCAGATCACAGGAGCACGCCAGTGAACACCTTTCCTCCGAGCGGAATCCGGAACATCGCCGTCGTCGGTCACGGAGACTCGGGCAAGACCTCGTTGGTCGAGGCGCTGCTGTTCGAGGCCGGGGTCGTCAACCGACTCGGGAAGATCGACGACGGCTCGACCGTCTGTGACTTCACCGACGAGGAACACAAGCGGGGGATCTCGGTGTCGCTGGCGCTGGCGAGCTTGGAGTACGAGGGCCACAAGCTCAATCTCCTCGATGCACCCGGATACGCCGACTTCATCCCCGACGCCGTCTCCGCCCTGGCCGCCGCCGACCTGGCCCTGTTCGTGGTCTCCGCCGTCGACGGGGTCGAGGTCGGCACCGAGGTGCTCTGGAAGGAAGCGGCCGACCGCAACCTGCCCCGGGCGATCTTCGTGAACAAGGTCGACCGCGAGCGGGCGTCGTTCCGGAAGGTGCTCTCGGAGCTGAAAGAGAAGTTCGGCGCGGGCGTCGCTCCCCGCCAGCTCCCCATCGGCGAGGAGGACGCGTTCCGCGGTGTCGTCGACCTGCTCGCCGAACGTGCGTACACGTACGACGACGGCACGGCCACCGAGGCCGAGATCCCCGAAGACCTCGCCGGTGAGGAGCACGAGGTCCACGACGCTCTGGTCGAGGGCATCGTGGTCGCCGACGACGCCCTCATGGAGCGCTATCTCGGCGACGAGGAGATCTCGACCGATGAGCTGATCCACACCCTGGCGCTCGGTGTCGCCTCCGGTGAGGTGTTCCCGGTGCTGTGCGGCAGCGCCACGCGTCAGATCGGCGTCGACCGCCTCGCCAACTTCCTCGTCCACGTCGCGCCCCCGCCCGAGTCTCCCGAGGGCGAGCCGGTCGCGCTGGTGTTCAAGACACTCGCCGACCCCTACGTCGGACGGATCAACTACTTCCGGGTGCTCCAGGGAACGGTGAAGACCGACGCCCACCTCACCAACCACCGCACCGGCGACGACGAGAAGCTTCACCAGATCTTCGCCCTCCGCGGCAAGGACCAGAATCAGCTGAGCGAGGTGCCGGCCGGCGACATCGCGGCCGTGGCCAAGCTCGGCGACGTGGCGACGGGCGACATCCTGGGCGCCGAGGTCGACGCGCCGCCGCTCGAACTCCCCGAGCCGGTACTCCCCGTGGCGATCGCGCCCGCAGCGCAGCCCGACGAGGACAAGCTCGCCACCGCTCTGCACAAAATCGAGGAGGAAGACCCGGTCCTGCGGGTCGAACGCAATCCCGAGACCCACCAGACGGTGTTGTGGGGCATGGGTGAGACGCACCTGTCGATCGTGAAGGACAAGATCGCCGAGCTGGGCTGCGAGATCGTGGACGAGGAGGTCCGCGTTCCCTACCGCGAGACGGTCCAGGGTGCTGGCGACGCCGAGGGCAAGTACAAGAAGCAGACGGGCGGGCGCGGACAATTCGGCGTCGCCGCCCTCAAGGTCGAGCCGATGGAGCGGGGAGGAGGCTTCGAGTTCGTCGACCAGATCGTGGGAGGCGCCATCCCCCGCCAGTTCATCCCCGCGGTCAAGAAGGGCATCGCCGAGACCCTCGATCGGGGCGGCGCCCTCGGTTTCCCGGTCGTCGACGTCCGCGTCACCTGCTACGACGGCAAGCACCACCCGGTCGATTCGTCGGAGATGAGCTTCAAGATGGCGGGATCGATCGGCTTCCGGGAAGCGGCGGCCAAAGCGCAACCCGCCCTCCTCGAACCGGTCACCGAGGTGACGATCGTCGCCCCCGAGGAGCACCAGGGCGACGTGATGGGAGACCTCAACTCACGCCGGGGCCGGGTCGAGGGCACCTCGCCCATCGGCATGGGCGAGGTCGAGATCATCGCCCGGGTCCCGACGGCCGAGATCCTCCGCTACGCCATCGACCTCCGCTCGATGACCGGCGGCCGGGGCCGCTTCACCATGCAGCCCAGCCACTACGACATCGTCCCGTCGCATCTCGCCGACAAAATCGTCGCCGCCCACGGCGGCCCCCGCGACGCCTCCGACGACGAGGACTGATCCCCCGCCCCGGTTCTTGACTGTGTTTTGCCCGCTGAACGGGCAAAACACAGTCAAGAACCGGAGTGCAAGTCCTCCCAATCCTCGGGGTTGTCCTCGACGTAGTCGCCGAGGACGGTGCCGTCGACGGCGTCGAGTTCGACGAGGCCGCGCTTGGCGGGCGGCTCGTCGGCGCTGTAGAGCAGGATGCGCCACGTCGGACGGCTCAACAGCCCCCGGAAGGCGAGCTGTGCCGAGGCGTGCCCTACCGGGAAGCCCACCGTACGGGTCGCCACCACCAGGGCCTCGGCGTCGTCGATGCGTCGCCGCCATCCCGCAGCCAGGTGGTACGCGCCCGCGACCCCGAGCAGGACGGCGGCGACGATCATGGCCCCGTTGCCGGTCGCAGCCCACCCGGCCACGCAGGCGGCCGCGACCGCCACGAGCGTCAGCGCGATCCACCGGCGCCGCACCGTGTCGGGGAAGGTGTATGGCCCGACGTAGGCGGTGACGTCGAGGTCTTCGGGGAGTTGGTCACCCGCGGGCTGGTCGCCCGCCGGCTGCTCGGACGACCGACCGGACCGCTCGTCAGACATCGGGCCAGGCCTCCCGGAGCCGCTCGTAGGTGGTGCGGAGGTCTTCGGGCAGAACGCGGACCTCGGCCACGGACGTCATGAAGTTGGTGTCGCCTGCCCACCGGGGCAGGGCGTGGAGATGGAAGTGGCCCGGCACGCCGGCCCCGGCGGCACGACCCAGGTTGGCTCCGAGGTTCACGCCCTCCGGCGAGAGCGCGCCCTTGATGGCCTGCACCGCCCGCTGCACCGCGCCGAAGACCGCCTCCCCCTCCTCGACGCCGAGGCCTTCGACCTCACCCTCGTGTCGGACGGGCGCCACCATCAGGTGTCCGCTGGTGTAGGGGTACGCGTTCATCACCGTGTAGCTCAGCTCGGTGCGCTCGAGGATGTAGGCATCGTCGTCGGAACGCCCGAGGAGGTCGCAGAACAGGCAGTCGTCCCCCGCCCCCTCCAACTCTCCCGTCTCACCGGTGACGTAGGCGGCCCGCCACCCCGACCAGATCCGCTCCATGCTCACGACGTCGCCGCCGCCTCAGGCGCGCCACGCGAATCGATTTCCTCGCGGATGCGCTCGACGAAGTCGTCGAGCGGCACGTCGCGGTCGGCCCCGTCGGCACCACGACGGTTCACACCCACCGTGCCGGCATCGACGTCGTCGTCACCGACCACGAGGACGTAGGGCACCTTCTCGACCTTCCCACGACGCACCCGTGCGCCCAACGTGTCGTGCGACGCGTCCCAGCTCTCCGTGCGTACGCCCTCGCGGCGCAGACGCTCGACGATGGATCCCGCGTACTCGTCGTGGCGGTCGGCCACCGGCAGCACCACACACTGCACCGGAGCCAGCCAGGTGGGGAACGCCCCGGCGTAGTGCTCGATGAGGATGCCGAAGAACCGTTCGATCGATCCGAACAGGGCTCGATGGATCATGATCGGGCGGTGGCGCTCGTTGTCGGCGCCGACGTACTCGATGTCGAAGCGTTGCGGCGTCTGGAAGTCGACTTGGAGCGTCGAGAGCTGCCAGCTCCGGCCGATGGCGTCGCGCAGGTGGATGTCGATCTTGGGGCCGTAGAAGGCGCCCTCGCCCTCGGCGACCGAGTAGGCCAGCCCGGACGCCTCGATCGCCTCGAAGAGGGCGTCGGTGGCGAGCTTCCAGTCGTCGTCGGCCCCGACCGACTTCTCGGCGGGCCGGGTCGAGATCTCGGCGTCGAAGTCGTCGAAGCCGAAGGCTCGCAGCACGCTGAGCACGAAGTCGATCAGCGACGTCAGCTCGGGGACGATCTGCTCGCGGGTGCAGAAGATGTGGCTGTCGTCCTGGGTGAAGCCGCGGATTCGCATCAGGCCGTGGAGCACCCCCGACCGTTCGTAGCGGTAGACGGTCCCCAACTCGAACAGCCGCAGCGGCAGATCGCGGTACGAGCGGATGTCGCTCCGGTAGATGAGCACGTGGAAGGGACAGTTCATCGGCTTCGGGTAGTACTGGTGCCCCTCGTCGAGCTCCATCGGCGGGTACATGCCGTCGGCATAGAAGTCGAGGTGGCCGCTCGTCTCCCACAGCGTCGAACGGGCGATGTGGGGCGTGAACACCTGCTGGTAGTCGGCGTCGCGGTGGCGGGCCCGTGAGTAGTCCTCCATGACCGTGCGCACGACGGCACCTCGCGGGTGCCACAGCGCCAGGCCCGCGCCCAGCTCCTCGGGGAACGAGATCAGGTCGAGTTCGGTGCCGAGCCGCCGGTGGTCACGCTTCTCGGCCTCCTCGAGCCGGGTGAGGTGCTCCTCGAGCGCCTGCTTCGACTCCCACGCGGTGCCGTAGATGCGCTGGAGCATGGGTCGCTGTTCGTCGCCGCGCCAGTAAGCCCCGGCGACCTTCATCAGCTTGAAGTGACCCAACCGCTTCGTCGTGGGCACGTGGGGACCCCGGCACAGGTCGACGAAACCGTCGCCGTCGCGGGGGTTGCGGTACACCGACACCTCGTCAGTCGACCCGACCTCGGACGCATCGACGTTCTCGATGATCTCGACCTTGTAGGGCTGGTCGGCGAACAATTCGAGCCCGTCGGAGCGGCTCATCTCGTCACGCACGAAGGCTTGGTCGTCGGAGACGATCTCGCGCATCCGCGCTTCGATGCGACCGAGGTCGTCGTCGGAGAAGTGCTCGCCGTCGGGCAGCTCGA
>CAZTOV010000062.1:0-11067 GCA_964615175.1 uncultured Burkholderiales bacterium | reverse complement strand
CAGCACACACGCAGCATCCGATCACAGGCAGACCTCCAGGAGCAGGTGGACATGAACAGGTACAGCGCCCATCCCTTCCGTCGGACCGCGATCGTCTCGGCCTTCGCCGCGATGTCGCTCGTGATGGCCATGATCGTCCCCCACTTCGCCTCGGCGCAGGAGCAGGAAGACTTCGTGTCGGGTTCCGGACGGGCCAAGGCGCAGATCCTCCACGTCGGCCCCCGGGCGGCACAGCTCGCCCTCGCGCCCAGCGTCGGCGTCTCGCTCGCCGACCACATCGGGACGCTCGGGCGCGGCGAGAGCCTGATCTTCGACTACGCCGCGCTCGACACGTCGATCAACTCGGGCGCCCCCGAGCTCAAGGCGGAGTTCCCGCCGCTGAAGGTCGCCTCGACCGACGCCAACTCCGAGGCGGGCGTCCGCTGGGAGCCCAAGCCGACCATCGTCGAGGACGCCGCTGCCACCCAGGCTCCCGTGGGCCGCTCGGCCATCAGTGTCGGGAAGGTCATCGACATTCCCGGAGTGCTCGAGGTGGATGGCGCCCGGTCCCGCGCCTTCTCCGGCGTGTACGAGCGCACGGTCGACGCCGAGAGCGGGGAGACCGAGCTGGTCCGGGTTGCCGGCGGCACCGTGAGCATCGCCAAGATCATCATCGGCGGCGGTGCGCTCCAGCTCCACGACCTCCGCTGGGAGGGTGCGCAGGTCACCGACGAGAACGACGACGAGGAGATCGAGAAGCTCGGCAGCTTCGTGGTCGGCCGGGTGATCGCCGAAGGCGAGACCCACGACCACGTCACGCACCAGGACTTCGAGGGCATCCTCAGCGCGATCAACGAAGACGTGCTCTCCAACATCGGTATCACGATCACCTCGCCGACCGTGGACGAGGACTCGGGTGTCGTCACCGTGGGCCCCCTCGGCATCCTCGTGGCCAGCGATCTGCTCTCCGACCTGGGTCCGGTGATGCAGGACGTGCGGGGCACCCCCGTCCCCAATGACAGCGACGAGGAGGGTGAGCCCGAACAGGAGCCACTCACCAAGAACATCGTGGACCGCTGCCAGGAGTTCGAAGGGAGCGGAGAAGAAGAGGAGGGTGGCGAGGCTGAGAACCAGGGTGGCGGCTCCACGCCCGGCCTCTTCGGACGGATCGACTCCGGCGCGGCCGTGCTGGCCAACCACGGCGGCGAACACGAGGAGTTCGACGAGTTCCGGAGCGACGGGCCCCAGGGCCAGAACCAGCCGGTCGACTTCACGCCTCCTGAGGGCGAGGGCAGTAGCAACTGCGGGCTCCCCTTCCTCGTGGCCGACTTGGCCATCGCGCCCTACACGGGCGCCGGGAGCCTGCGCCTCAACTTCGGAGGCGTTCTGGGCTTCACCGAGGGCGAGACCTTCGAGGGCTTCGGCATCGGTGAAGGCGGCTTCGACTTCGGTGGCAACGGCGGCGGCGACTTCGAGGTGAGCGACAGCTCGGCGTCCGCCCCCGCCCCGCCGGCCGGCATCGGCTCCTCGGGGCCCTCCAGCACGCCTTCGACCCCGCCACCGGCGAGCGGGACACCCCCGAGCAACGGCGGCCAGCAGGCGGTGGGCCAGGGCGCGCCGACGGTCAACGTGTCGAACTCCCCGGAGAGCGCCCTGTGGGCGCTGGGGCTCCTCGGCCTGGCGGCCGCGGGTGCCATGGCGGCCAGCGACTTCCGGCGGCTCCGTTCGCGACGCCGATCGGTGACACCGATCTCGTGACCGTGAGTCGTGACGCCGAACGCCCGCTCGTGAACCACGCGATCCAACGAGGACGACGATGAAGCTTCGGATTCCCAGACTCAATTTCGGGCGCTCGACGGACGGCGGAGGGGCCGACGGCGGAGACCGTGCCCCGGTCGCCGCCGGATCACTGCTGCGTGGCTACGGCCCGCTGGCGGCGTTCGGCGTGCTCTTCATCCTCATGGCCGGGTTCGTGCCGAGCGTCACCCCGACGGTCGCCACCGGCAGCGCAGGCGCCGGCACCGGCGGAGGCGACTACGTCGATCCGACGAGCGGTGGCATCCCCGGGGTCACGGGCGGCGGATCCGGTGACCCCGCCACGGGTGGCGACGGACAGTCCGCCGCGGGCGGCCCCACCGCCGGCCCCAGCGGTGGCGAAGGTGGCTCGGAGCCCGCGCCGGGTCGCGGTGCCGGTTCGTGTGCCGGCAAGGACGTGCAGGTGCCCGGCGACCCCTACTCGCCCCCCTGCATCGAGTTCACCGGCGAGAATCCCGGCGCCACGCACCGGGGCGTCAGCGCCGACACGATCAAGGTCAGCTTCCGAACCACCGGCGAGAAAGGCTTCAACCAGACGCTGGCCGAGCTGGCCGGCGCCCAGATCGTCGACGAGCCCGCCGACATCGAACGCACGGTCAAGGTGTACGAGAAGTTCTTCAACGACAACTACCAGTTCTACGGGCGCAAGCTCGACATCGAGTTCTACTCGGGATCCAGCAACACCACCTGCGAGCTGCTCGGAGGCTGCCGCGGCCGGGCCAACAACGACGCCGACACGGTCGAGCAGGAAATGGGCGCCTTCCTGGAGATGAACTGCGGTTCGGAGCCCTACTGCGACGCGCTCGCCGACCGGGGCGTGGTGAACTTCGGCAGCCCCTACCTGTCGCGTGACTGGCACAACGACCGTCACCCCTACTCGTGGAGCATCGCCACCGACGGCACCATCGTCGCCGAGGCCGCCGCGCAGCTCGCCGTCAACACCCTCCAGCACAAGAAGGCCCGCTGGGCGGGCGGCACCCTCGATCAGGAGGACCGCTACTACGCCGGCCTGTCGCCCGAGAACCCCTGGTACCAGGTGAGCCACGACCGCGCCATCGACATCCTCGAGGCCAACGGCATGGACCCGGGTATCAAGATCAACTACAAGCTCGACATCAACTCGATGTCGAACCAGGCCGCCAACGTCATCGCCAAGATGAAGAGCGAGGGCGTCACCACGGCGCTGTGCGGCTGCGACCCGATCTTCCCGGTCTTCCTCACGTCGAAGGCCAAGGAGCAGAACTACTTCCCCGAGTGGGTCGTCCTCGGCACGGCACTCACCGACTGGGACGTCGCCGCCCAGCTCTACAACCCGGAGGTGTGGGAGCACGCGTTCGGGATCAGCTCGCTGGGGCAGCCCCGACCGATCCGCGCCGGCCTCGGCTACAGCGTCTACAAGTCGACCCGCGACGACGAGCCCGCGTTCGCCGCCGAACTGCTCTACGGCACGATGTTGATGATCGCCAGCGGGATCCAGATGGCCGGGCCCAACCTCAACCCCGACACGTTCGCCCAGGGGCTCCTGGCCTGGCCGGGGGGCAGCGGGCCGTACGGCACGTGGGGCTTCACCGAGGGCAACCACACGCCGACCACCGACTATCGAGTCATCTACTGGAACAACGAAAAGATCTCGATCGTCAACAGCCAGGCCGGCGCGTACGAGACCGCGTACGACAAGGCGCGCTTCCCCGTGGATGCCCTGCCGACGGGTGACCTCCAGGTCTTCGAGCGGGACCAGTAGAGGGGTCGGCCGACCGTGCTGCACGAACTCCGGACCCGTGCCCGGCCGCTGACCGAGACGACGCCTCGCCTCGCCGCCACCCTGGTGGGGGGGCTCCTCCTGTTCTGGGTG
Organism: uncultured Burkholderiales bacterium; assembly: GCA_964615175.1. Taxonomy (GTDB): domain Bacteria; phylum Actinomycetota; class Acidimicrobiia; order IMCC26256; family JACPCJ01; genus CAZTOV01. The sequence goes on along the minus strand of CAZTOV010000062.1, from coordinate 7,421 downwards.
CTCGCGGCGGCGATTCTTCCCGACGGCGCTCCGATCGGGGTCGTGCTCCAGGGGGTCGTCTTCGGCACGGTGACGGCGCTACTCGCGATGGGTCTCATCCTCACCTACCGCACCGACCGCATCATCAACTTCGCCTATGCCGCCATGGGAGGTGTCGGCGGTGTCCTGGCCGTGCACCTGTTCCTCGAGGCGGGGTGGAACTACTTCGTCTCGATTGTCGCCGGCGTCCTCGTCGGTCTCGCCATCGGCGGGCTCACCGAACTCCTCGTCATCCGCCGCTTCAAGAACTCGTCGCGCCTCGTGCTCACCGTGGCCACCATCGGTCTCGCCCAGGTGCTCGGCGGTATCCAGCTCTACATCCCACGCTGGTTCGACTCGAAGCAGGGTGGACTGATCGGGGGTCTGACCACGCCACTCAGCGACGTCAGCTTCACGATCGATCCGGTGATCTTCAACGGCAACCATTTCCTGATCATGGGTGCCGTCCCGCCGATCATCGCCGGCCTGGCCTGGTTTCTCCTTCGTACCGACGCCGGGGTCGCGGTGCGAGCGGCGGCCGAGAACCGCGAGCGGGCGCTCATGCTCGGCATCCCGATCCAGCGGCTCACCACCCTGGTGTGGATCATCGCCGGTGGACTCGCCGCCCTCACCTTCGTGCTCAAGGCTCCCTTCGCCGGCGCCGTCTCGACCGCCCTGGGCGGGCCGACGTTGCTGCTCCCGGCGCTGGCGGCGGCGGTGATCGCCCGCATGGAATCGCTACCCCGGGCCTTCGTCGCCGGCATCGGCCTGGGCATCCTCGAGCAGATCGTGTTCTGGAACACCCAGAAGGCGTCGTCGATCGACGTCGCGTTCCTCGTGGTCATCCTCGTCGCCCTCGTCGTCCAGCGCGACGTGCTCTCCCGGGCCCAGGAGGCCGGCAGCGGCTCTCTGTCGGAGACCGTGCGACGCATTCCCGTCGAACTGCGTCACCTCCCCGAGGTGCGGGCGTTCAAGATCGGCGGACTCGGATTGCTGGCCGCCCTTGCCGTCTTCCTCCCCCAGGTGTGGGGCATCAGCAGCCTCAACCTGGCCACGCTCGCTCTCGTCTGGGCGATGGTGGCGGTGTCGCTGGTCGTGCTCACCGGTTGGGGTGGCAACATCTCGCTGGGGCAGTTCGCCATCGTCGGGGTCGGCGGCATCGTGGCCGGCAACCTCGTCGTCCGGCTCAACCTCGACATCTTCGTGGTCCTCGCCCTCGCCGGGGTCGCCGGCGGGCTCACCGCCCTCGTCGTGGGCCTGCCCGCACTGCGGATCCGGGGACTGTTCCTCGCCGTCACCACCCTCGCGTTCGCGGTGGCGCTCGACAGCTACTTCCTCAACCCCAACAACTTTCCGAGCTTCGTCCAGAGCGACGTCAGCCGGCCGATCCTCTGGCAGCGCTTCGACCTCAGCGAACAGATCACGATGTACTACTTCGTCCTCGCCGTCCTGGTGTTGATGATCCTGGTGACGAGCGCCGTCCGGAACACGAGGGCCGGTCGCGTCCTGATCGCGACCAAGGACAATCAGCGCGCCGCCTCGGCCGCGTCGGTGCCCACCACCGCGGTGCGGCTCACCGGGTTCGTGTTCTCGGGCATCATCGCCGGGATCGCCGGAGCGCTGTTCATCCTCCAGATCACCGGCGCCGGCGCCGGCACCTTCCAACCCGCCATGAGCCTCGACGTCTTCGCCATGGCCGTCATCGGCGGTCTCGGCTCGATCTTCGGTGTCATCTCGGGCGTGTTCCTCTTCCAGTGGTTGGCGACCGTCCTCTCCGGGGAGTTGCGGCTCCTCGTCACCGGTGTCGGTCTGCTCGTCGTCCTCATGGTGATTCCCGGCGGGATCATCCAACCCCTCATGAACCTGCGCGATCGCGGTCTGCGATGGGTGGCGGAACGTCGGGGGATCCACGTCCCGAGCCTCCTCGAGGACAAGCTGGTCGACGAGACCGGCGAGGCCGAGGACGGGCCTGCCGACGAGGAGGGAATCATCGCCGGGGCGCTCGACGACGCCGGTGAAGACACCCGCGAAAGGGTGAAGCTCTGATGGCTGCTCCCGCCCGCACCCGCGCCCGAGGATCGCGGAAGTCGACCGACAACGGCGACCGGATGCGGACTGAGCCCCTGCTGCGCTGCTCCGGCGTCGACGTCGCCTACGGGCCCGTCCAGGTGCTCTTCGACGTCGATCTCGAGATCCAGGAGGGCGAGCTGGTCGCGCTGCTCGGCACCAACGGCGCCGGGAAGTCGACCCTGCTCAAGGCGATCTCGGGCATCCACAAGCCCAAGGCGGGAAGCCTCGAGTTCGACGGCCGCGACCTCACGAAGGTGCCGCCGCACAAGATCGCCGCCGAGGGCCTGATGCAGATGCCCGGGGGCAAGGGGATCTTCCCGACCCTCAGCGTCGAGAAGAACCTCCGGCTGTCGCAGTGGCTCCGTCGCGACGACAAGGACTACACCGACGCCAAGCTCGCCGAGGTCCTCGACCTGTTCCCGATCCTGACGGACCGCTACGGCGAGATGGCCGGGAACATGTCGGGTGGCGAGCAGCAGATGCTCACCCTCGGCATGGCGCTCATGAACGAGCCGAAGCTGCTGATGATCGACGAGCTGAGCCTCGGCCTCGCCCCGACCATCGTGGGCGAGCTGATCGAGGTGGTGCACCGTGTCCACGAGTCGGGCGTCACGATGATCATCGTCGAACAGTCGGTGAACGTGGCTCTGAACCTGGCCGAGCGGGCCGTGTTCATGGAGAAGGGCGAGGTCCGCTTCGAGGGCCCGACCCGCGACCTGCTCGAGCGTCCCGACATCCTGCGCTCGGTGTTCATCGCGGGGGCCTCGGCCGGGGCCGGCGAGGACGACGATGACCAAGGCCGGACGGCCAAGGGACGCTCCCGGAAGAAGTCCGCCGAGCCCAAGCGCGAGGCGCCCGGGTCCGACGCCCCGGTGGTGCTCGAGACGGTCGAGCTGACCAAGCGGTTCGGGGGCATCCGGGCCGTCGACGGCGTCGACCTCGAGCTGCGCGAGGGTGAGATCCTCGGGCTCATCGGCCAGAACGGGGCCGGGAAGACCACGCTCTTCGACTGCATCTCGGGCTTTCACAAGATCGACGGCGGCCGCATCCTGCTCCGCGGTACCGACATCTCACGGTGGGAGCCCCACGAGCGGGCCACCGCGCAGATGGGCCGGTCGTTCCAGGAGGCGAAGCTCTTCCCCACCCTCACGACCGCCGAGACGATCGCCGTCACCCTCGAACGGCACCTCGACAACAAGGACATCGTGGCGGCGGCGTTCTCGCTGCCGGCGTCCTACGAGTCGGAGTTGAAGGCGGCGGAGCGAGTGGACGAGCTGATCGAGATGATGGGGCTCGAGTCGTTCCGGCAGAAGATGGTCGGGGAGCTTTCGACGGGCACCCGGCGGATCGTCGAGCTGGCATGCATGCTGGCCCAGGATCCCGACGTCATTCTCCTGGACGAGCCCTCCGGCGGTGTGGCGCAGAAGGAGACCGAGGCCCTGGGGCCGCTGCTGCAGCGCGTCCAGGAGCACACGGGATGCTCCATGCTCGTGATCGAACACGACATGCCGCTGATGTCGAGCCTCTGCGACCGGATTCTCTGCCTCGAACTCGGCCAGGTGATCGCGGAGGGGACGCCCGAAGGGGTCCTCAACGACCCCCGGGTCATCGAGTCGTACCTCGGCACCGACGAGTCGGCGATCATGCGCTCGGGCTCGGGCAAGCAGCGCAAGCGCGGCACGCGGTCGAAGGCTTCGAAGTCGAAGAAGCCGGCCCGGAAGAAGGCGTCGGGCACCCGCCGCAAAAAGCCCCTGAAGGCCAAGCGCTCGTAGTCAACTACTTTTATCAACGTAGTAATACATACTACGTTTGTTAAAGTGTATGTATGGCAACTGGCCATGCAGATGTCCGCCGCTATCTCGCGGCGACCGGCAACCGGGTGCTTCGCCCGCGTGATCTCCACCACGTGAACCCGCGGGACAGTCTGCGGAAGCGTGCACGGTCGGGAGCTGTCCAGGCCCTTGCACCCGGCTATTACCTGATCATCCCCGACATCTACCGCGATGATGTCGGGTGGCGCCCGACCGCCGAGGGCGTCGCCCTCGGGGTCGCCGTCGCGGACTACGGGCGCCAGGGCGCGGCACTGATGGGGTGTTCGGCGGCTCGACTGCACGGAGCCATCCCGCGCGCACTCGCGGTGGGCGTCGTGGCCATCCCCACATCTCGACCGAAACTGTCACACGCATACGGGACACTGAGGTTCGTGAACCGGAGTGCCGAAACCCGTTGGGTTCGTGTCGAGACCGATGTCGTCGAGGGTTGGATGACCTCGCGCGAGCAGACGGTTCTCGACATGGCCGACCGACCCGAACTCGGGGGTGTCACCGGGTCGACCACCGGTGAGGCGATCACCTTGCTTGCTCCACGGTGCGACTGGGAACTTGTCGAGGAACTCGCGAGGGAGCAACGGCGCCCCGCGGCCCTGGCTCGCGCGAGGTGGCTGGCAGCGGCCGTGACTGATCTCCCGCCGGCTGCATACCGACCGCGTGGGCTCGTCGCGGCCAAGGGCCTGGAGCCGGTCGAGGCAGTGCCCGCCGCAGACTTCAGGATTCGCCCATGATCGAACCTGCCGAGATCGCACGATTCGCCGGCCAACTGGGTGTCGACCGATCGCAAGTGCGTCGAGACCATCTGGTCTCCCATTGCCTTGCCGCCCTGGGATCGCTCGACGAGATGTGTTTCTTCGGCGGAACGGCGCTCGCGAGAACGCATCTCGCGGGTCGTCGGATTTCCGAGGACATCGATCTCCTCGCGGATGACCACGTTGCCGCGGCGGACCGGCTGCGTGATCGTCTCATCAGTGACCTCGGAAGGGATTTCCCAGCGCTCATGTGGACTGAGCTGTCGAAGCGGTCGCGCCTCCTGACCGTCACCGCGGAGAACCCGGGGGTCCCATCGTTGAAGATCCAGATCGTCCGTACCGAGCCGCACGAGAAGCGGGGCGAGTACGAGATGCGGGACGTCGAGCTGCGGTACTCGGATCTCCCGAAGAGCGTGCGGCTGACCGTGCCCACGTTGCCCACCTTCACCGCCATGAAGCTGTCCGCCTGGGCCGATCGGAAGGCGCCGAGGGACCTCTTCGATCTGGCCGGACTCGAAGCGATCGGCGCCATCGACAGCGGGGCGGTCCAGATGCACCGTCGCGTCTTCGGACATCCCCCCGTGGTCTTCGACTTCCAGAAGCTCCCGCCCAGGGTCGCCGACGCTTGGGTGGCGGAGTTGGCGCACCAGACGGCTGAACTCCCTGCCGTCGACGACTGCCTGGCGCGCGTGGGCTCGGCGGTCGAGGCCGCTCGCGAATCAGCCGCCTGAACGCGACCCGGCCTTGGCGCGCGTCTTCGTGCGGGCGCCCTTCTTGCGGCCCGTCTTCGATCCCTTCCCCGACCCCGAGCGGAGGATGGCCCGTTCGTCGGTGCCGAGGTAGGACTCCACGACCCGCGGGTGTTCGAGGACCTCGGCGGGGGTGCCCTCGGCGATGATCTGGCCGAGTTCGAGGCACAGCATCCGGTCGCACAGACTCGAGAGCAGCGGCATGTCGTGCTCGATCACCATGATCGAGCAGCCGGTGTGTTCCTGCACCCGCCGGAGGAGGGGCCCCAGCGCCTCGGTCTCCTTCTGGGCGATGCCCGCCGACGGCTCGTCCAACAGCACCACCGGCGGGTCCTGGGCGATGACGCAGGCGAGGTCGACGATCCGGCGCGACCCTGTCGAAAGCTCGCCGGTGAGTTTCTCTCGGAACGCCCCCAGACCCATCAGCTCGATCAGCTCCTCGACCCGCTTCGAGATCACGAACTCCGACTCCTCGGTGGCGGGCAGCCAGAAGGCGGCGGCGAGCATGTCCTTGGAGTCGACGTGGCGCTCGAGTGCCACGGCGATCGTCTCCTCGACCGTCAGCGAGGGATAGAGCCTCGCGTCCTGGAACGACCGCCCGAGGCCCGCCCGGGCTCGAAGCCACGACGGCTGGTCGGTGACGTCGCCGCCCCGGAACCGCACCGTGCCGCCGTCGAGTTCGTGGAAGCCCGAGACGCAATCGAAGAGCGTCGTCTTCCCGGCCCCGTTGTGACCGATGAGCCCGAGGATCTCACCCTCGTGCAGCTCGAGGCTCACTCCGTCGACCGCCCGGATGCCCCCGAAGCGCTTGGTGACCTCCACGCACTCGAGCACCGGCTCGGACTTCGCCGACCGGCGGGCACGCTTGCGGGTGCGGACGGTCGCCTTCGATGCCTTCTTCCCGCTTCCCGACACGCCCGACGCGCCGGCGATGAACACCGAGCGCAGCACGTCGGGCCGATCGAGCAGCTCGGTCGTCGACCCCTCGAAGCGGATCTCACCCTTCTCCATGAACACGGCCCGTTCGGCGAGGCTGAGGGCCACGTTGACCGACTGCTCGACGATCACGAGGGTGACGCCGGCTTCGTGGATGCGCCGCACCGTCTCGAGGAGTTGGGCGACGACGGTGGGGGCGAGGCCCAGGCTCAGCTCGTCGAGCATGAGGATCTTGGGCCGGGCCATGAACGCCTGCGCCAGCGACAGCATCTGTTGTTCGCCCCCGGACAGGTCGCCGGCGAGCTGCTTCTGCCGCTCGGCCAGCACGGGGAAGAGGTCGAGCACTTCGCGGTTGGCCTCGCGCAGCCGAGCCGGGTCGTCGCGCAACAGCCATCCGGCGAGGCGCAGGTTCTCGGCCACGTTCAGGGTGGGGAAGACGCCCTTCCCGCCCGGCATGAGGGCGCTGCCGATCTGGGCGATGCGCTCGGCGGGCTTGCCGGCGATGTCGTCGCCGTCGAGGCGGACGGCCCCACGGTCGGGTTTGAGGAGACCGGCCACCGCCTTGAGGAGGGTCGACTTCCCGGCGCCGTTGGTGCCGAGCAGCGCCACCACCTCGCCCTCCTCGACGGCGAAGTCGACGTCGAAGAGCACTTGCACCGACCCGTACGAGACGTCGAGGCCCTCGACCTCCAGGAGCGGGGTCATCGGCCCGCTCCCGTCTCGGTCTTCTTCCGGCTGCCGTTCCCTGATCCCCGACCGCTGCCGCTCCCCAACGCCGACTCGAGCAAGTCGACCTCGTCGTCGGGCTCGTCAGGCTCGTCGCGCTCGTCCGTGTCAGCGTCCTCGGCCAGTTCGTCGACCCGCTTGTCGGCGACCAGGCTCGGAACCACGATGCCCCGGCGCTTGGCGACGAGACGGAGCAGTCGGTCGCGGACGTCGAGCAGCGCCTGGCCGAGGCCGCCCGGCAACGCGTAGAGGATCAGCAGCAGACCGGCGCCCGTGACCAGCAATCGGACGGTGGCGCTGACGAGCTGCTCGACCCAGCGGAGGGCGAACACCCCGGCGAG
>CAZTOV010000061.1:0-11869 GCA_964615175.1 uncultured Burkholderiales bacterium | reverse complement strand
CTCACGGGGGTGTAGCTCAGTCCGGTAGAGCGCTACGTTCGCAACGTAGAAGTCATGGGTTCAAGTCCCATCACCTCCACTCGAAAGTCCTGGTCAGACGGGTGCGCCGAGCGGCCCCCGGACCGCCTCCCGCTCAGTCCGCAGTGAGTCCGCGGAACTGCGCTGGGCTTCTCGGAATCATCAGCGGGCACTCGGTCGGCCGTGAGTAGCCTGCACGGTCATGCCTGAGTCCGCGCCCCTCTCGAAGAACCAGGTCAACAAGGCCGGGCGGAAGTTGGTGGACTTTCGGCGGTCAGGTCGTGGTGCCGAGGACCTCGATGAAGACGAGCTCAACGATCTCGTCGATGCACTCGAGATCGTGCAGGCGTGGCGGGCCACGTTTTCAACGCCCCTGACCAAGGTTCGGATGGGCCTCGGGTCCTTCATCAAGACGACGGGGGTGGATGCTGCGTTGGGTCAGCGCCACAAGCGCGTTCGACGGATCATCGCGAAGCTGGCGCGGCCGGGCCCCACGATGGCCCTTGCACGAATGCAGGATGTCGGCGGTTGCCGAGTTGTGCTTCCGACCCTCGAAGACTTGCGCGGTTTTGAAGAGCATCTTCGTGGAGTTTGGGATGACCAGATCCGCTACGAACGCGACTACGTGACTGAGTCCGCCGAGTCGGGTTACCGAGCGCAGCATGTTGTTGTGCTCCGGGACGATCGGCTGATCGAGATCCAACTCCGCACCGAGAAACAGCACGAGTGGGCTGACTACGTGGAGGGACTCGGTCGCCGGATCGGGTTTGAGCTCAAGGCGGGTGAGGGACCTGACGAGGTTCTCAGGTTGTTGCGGATCGTTGCCGATTTGATGGCATGCGAGGAACTCGGCGAAGAGCCGCCGTCGGAGCTTTTGGCTCAATACGATGACGCCCGACGTGCAGCCAGACGGTTCCTACAGTAGGAAGGTAGATATGGCTGAGTGTCATTTCCTCCTGGTGTACGACCTCGGGCAGCAGAAGATCGTTGTCCAAGAGCGGTTCGATGACGTCGATGAGGCTGTTCGTGCGTACGCCGATAAGGAAACCGAGCATCTCGGGGACCCAACGGTCGAGATCGTGCTCATCGGCGCGGACTCACTCGACACGATCAAGCACACTCACGCTTCGTACTTCGACGGCAAGGTCTACGGACGCTCGAAGTACATCACGGAACTCGCGTCGTAATGGCTCCGCCAGCGGAACTTCTTTCCCCAGTCGATGCCGTGCGACGGTCTGGCCTGAGCCCGGAGGAGTTCGTCGCCGCAGTTCGTGAGGGGAAGATCGAGCCGGTCGAGACCGGTGGCGACACGCGTGCGTTCCGGCCTGAGGACGTCGAGGCGCTCCAGCGTTCGGCCTGAGCCGGAGAAGTTGGGTTTCACGACGCCTCCGCGTCGTCGGACCGCCGGCTGAAGAGATCGCCGAGAGCCTCGGTCACGGACTCGTCGACCGCGGGCAGCACCGACCCGTAGACGTCGCTCGTGACCCGAATCGACGAGTGCCCCATCCGCTGTTTGATGGCCTCGATGTGGGCGCCGACGGCGACCATGAAGCCCACAGCGGGGTGACGGAGACCGTGGAAGTGACGCCCGCGAGTCTCGCCTGCTCGGCCGCCGGTCGGAACACCCGGTTGCGGAAGTTGGTGGCCCGCAGCGGGCCGCCGTCCGGGGCCTCGAAGACGAGCGCCTCGGGCGTCTTGAGCTTCTTCTCCCGGCTCGGATGTTCGCCGAGCATGTCGGCGACGAAGCCCGGCATCCGCAGGGTTCGCCGACTCGCCGGGCTCTTCACGTCCGCCGCTACGGGCCGACCGCCGACCTCGGCGATGGTCTCGGCGATCTCGACGGTCCGGGCACCCGGGTCGATCTGCCCGACCAGGAGGCCGATCACCTCGGAGAGACGCAGTCCCAGGACACCGGCGAGATAAATCATCGGCCGGTACTCGACCGGCGTTGCGGCGGCGAGACGGTCGAGCTCGTCGGGGACAGGAACCGGATGTCGGAACGGGGTCGTCGGGGCAACTTGATTCCCCTACAGGGTGTGGGGCCGATCAGCTCGGCATCGACCGCGGCGTTGAAGATCGCCCGGAGCACGCCGTAGTTCGTCCGAACGGTCGCCGGAGCGAGTCGCTGCGCCATCTCATCGACCAGGCGCTTGACGTCGAGCGGTGTGATCGAGTCCAGCTGACGCTCCTTGAGTGCCGGACGGAGGTAGTGATCGGTGACGTTGACGTCACGCTCGAGGGTCGTGGGTCGCTTGTGGGCGGCGCCGGCGAAGTACTCGTCACACCAAGCGCCGAAGCTCATGCGACCGCCACGCTGGTCGACGTAGTCGCCCCGAACGATCTCGGCCGCGACGGCGTCGAGCCAGCGTTGCGCGTCGACCTTCCGGGCGAAGTGCTTCGCGTGCTCGCGACCCGCCGGGTCCCGGTAGCGGGCCCGCCACGGCCTGCTGCCCGAGTACCCGCTCGGCCTTCGTCGTAGATCCTGGATGCTTGCCATGCCGACCGTCCCGTCGAATCCCGCGCCGAAGCGCGGGATTCGAGTGCAAGGACGGCCGGGTGAACACGGCGGGCCGACGCGCGCTAGTGGTGAGAGTACCCGGACGGTGTGACTACAACTCGGCTGCCGGCACTCGAGCTTCGCCGAGCCACGCATCGAGGTCGTCGGGGTCGAAGCGGAACCGCACCCGACCCCGTTCGGGATCGATCCACTCGCCCCGCAGTTTGGTGGCCTCGATGGTGGTGAGCCAGTGCTCGGCGTCGACCTTGCGGTCGAACGTTCTCGTCCGTTCCCCGCCGTCCGGAGCAAGAGTCCGTGCGATCCATCGCGTGTGGCCGCGGATTCGCTTCTGGATGTGTGCCATGGTCCGGCTCCTCGCTCGTCCTACGCGCGGTCGCCCTCGGCAACTCCTACAGGCTGAGCCCGGGTGGGTCGATCCCGCGCGGGGGTCGTCCGAGTTCAGCGCGGAGATCCCGGACCCACTGGGCCAGCGCGTCGAAGGTCGCCTCGTCGACCTCGAATCGCTTCTGCTCGATGCGCTCGAACCGGTCCAGCGCCTCGGCGAGTCGCTCCCGGGAGAACCCCCGGTCCTTGGCCGACGCCAGCTCGCGCAGTCGATCGAGGCCGAACCGCTGCGCGAGACGGATCACGTCGACGAAATCCCGGGCCTCGGCGCGTCCGAAGAGGGCCAGCGTCTTGTCGGCGGCGACCTCGTCTTCCGACACGACGGGCCGAGCGGCGTCCGTACAGGCGGCCGCATGCGATAGTCGCTTCCGAGGTCGACGCGTGTCACGTCGTTTCCGTCGCCAATCATGAGACGGGCGAAGCCTGGTTGAGGCCGCTCGACGGTGACGCGCAGTCCCTCTCCCGTCAGTGCCGTATTCAGGGCGGGGAGGAGCCGGGCAACGTCCTCGTCGGCCGTAGAGAAGAAGTCGAGGTCATCGGTCTGGCGCTCGACGACGCCGTGCACGATGAGCGCGGCGCCGCCGGCGAGGGCGAAGCCGCTCGCCTCGGGGAGGTCGGCGACGATGCGCAGGATCCGCTCCTGGAGCGCCGTCAGCATCTATCCGGCCTCCTGGTGACGGGCGAGCCAGCCGTCCCACGCTTCACGGACATGTGGTGGGAGCACCAGTTCGTCCCACAGGTCGAGGAGGTCGTCGGCCTGGATGAACCGTTGGATGTCTTCCTCGGTGCCCTCTCGCAGCACCTGCTCGTAGACCCGGATTCGATCTTCTCGTTTCGAGAGGTCGTAAGTGCGGTCCCGGCCGCTCCACTGGACGCGTGGGGGCAGCTCCACGACCCCCTGCGCCTTCTCGACGCCCGGGTCATCGAGCGTGGTTGGCATGACCACGGGCCGGACCGCTGCCGTTTCCCGCCCGGTGCGCCCGGTCTTGAGCGGCGCGAGCCGCAGGGTCAAACGCGATCCGCACACCTCGAGCAGCCGGGCGAGGGTGCGTAGCTCGGGCAGGACCGCGCCCGTCTCGTATCGGGCGATCGCCGCTTGCGACGTCCCGGCGGCGTGGGCCAGGGCGCGCTGCGTCAACCGCGCGCTCCGGCGAGCACGGCGCAGCAGGTCGCCGACCTCGGATCGCAGCATGTCTTCGTCCATCCCTCCATGATGCCTTATCAGGCATCACGAGGAAAGTCCTTTCTGGGCCGGCGGGACGCGGGCGCTGTCCAGCCAGGCATCGATCTCGTCCGGATCGAAGCGGAGGAGGTGGCCCCACTTGACGAAGGGGATGCGGCGCTCGTGGACGAGCCGGCGGATGTGGCGGTGGTTGACCCCGAGGCGTTCGGCCACGGCGGGCAGGTCCATGAGCGGGCGGGCTTGCTCTCTTCCATTGGGCATGGTGTCGGCCTCCGTTGTCGCTCTCTACTCCCACAAGGCCGCTTCGGGCCGTCGAACCTGACACCGACGCGGCAGGTCCTGGCACCTCCTGCGGTTGTGTGGGACTGCCCTCCAAAGCCCTCGAGACCCGCAACCGGTTTCACAATGCGAGGCCGGGTGGGGCGCGACCCGGGCCTGTCGGGGTCTGGATGCGGTCGAGGTGTGCCCGCATCCGCTCGACGTCGTCTCGGGCGAGGGGCGGTTCGTCGGGCACGGCGAGGCCCTGTTGGGCGTAGAGGTGCGCCCTCATGGCGTGCGCGGTAAATCCGCGGTCGGGTCGTTGGAGGATGGCGGTGAGGGCTTCGGCGGGGTCGGCCTCGCCGGTGGGGTCGAGGACGAGGGCGATGTTGCGGTGTCGTCCGCGGGTCATGCCGACGTAGACGCCGGCGCGGGTTGTGGTGGGTTCGACCACGCAGATCGCGTGGTCGGTGGTGACGCCCTGGGTGCCGTAGCCGGTGACGGCCCAGCCGAGCTCGACGTGAGCGGCGACATATTGGGCGGGAAGCCGGACCGACCCGCGGTCGGGATGTTCGACGGTGAGGGAGCCGTCGCGGTGGACGGCGACGACGGTCCAGGTGTGCCGGTTCCGGACCCCGGCGCCGGTGGTGGTCTCGAGACCGGGGTCGTTGCGCCGGGTCGCGATCTGATCGCCGGCAAAGGCCTCGGTGCCGTCCGCAAGTCCTACACCGACCCCCGAGCGCCACGTGCCCCGGCGGTGCTGGATGGCGCGGTTGATGGCCCGGGCGGTCTCGGCGCGGGCGGTGATGGCGAGGGTCTCGCCGCGGCGGGTGAGGTTCTCGTGAAGACGGGCGACGTGGTCGGGGACGAGGGCCGGATGGACGGTACGGACCCGACCGTGGGCGGCGTACTCGGCGACGGCTTCGGGGTCGCCGCGGCGCAGCCCCAGGCTGGCGTCGGCCTGCCAGGGCTCGTCGAAGCGCTGGACCTCGTCGAGGTCGTGGGCGGGGAGGGTGTCGCACCAGTGGGCGAACATGCCGCCGCGGCCCACGGCGGGGAGTTGGTCCGGTCTCCGACGCAGACGATGCGCCACCGATGGGTCCGGGCGAGGGTGACGAGCCGGTCGAGGTCGTCGGTCGAGGCCATCCCGACCTCGTCAACCACGACCGTGGTGGTCGGTGGGAGTGCCCAGGTCGGTCGGGGGCCGCCGGGTCGGGTGTGTTCGTAGAGGAGCTTGGCGAGCGTGGCGGTCGGGCATCCCGTCTCGGTGGCGAGGACGTCGGCGGCCTTGCCGGAGGGGGCGAGGCCGACCACCGGGCGACGCTCGCGGTGGAGCGCGTGGACGGCGTGGGCGAGGGTGGTGGTCTTGCCGGTTCCCGCCGGCCCGACGACCAACGTCAACTCGGCGTTCCCGGTGATCGCGGCGGCGGCTCGCGCCTGGGTGTCGGTGAGGTGTGGCGCGTCGATTGAACCGACGCGCTCGGCGCTGTGAACGGCGTGTTCGGCCCAGGCGAGCAGGCGGGCCTCCTGGTCGAGCACGGCCCGGGTGGTGAGGGCCCGGTCGGTGACGTGCTCGGTCACCGGGCGACCATCACAGCGCGTCGCGACGCCTGAGAGCGGTGGCGGGTGCAGCTCGACGCACCGAGCCGCTGCTTGGTCGGCCAGCTCGTCGACCAGCGCCGTCAGGGCGTCTCCCTCGCTCGCCGCGTCGGGTGGGACGAGGGTGGCGATCTCCCGGGCGAGATCGGCATCCAGCCACGTCGAAGAGTCGTAGGCGACGCGCTCGATGGTCTCGCCGATCACCGCCTCGACGTCCCAGGCCACCGGGTCGGGACGGCCACGGGCAACCGGGAGCGACGCGGGGTCGAAGCCGGCCTCGAGCGCCCGTTCGACCCACTCGGCGCGGAGCGCGTCGGCGGCACTCCCTTCGCCCTTGGGTGGCCGGCTCGCCAGTACCGCCTTGCGGGTGAGTCCGGCGACGGTGTAGCGATCGGGTTCGGCGCCGTCGTGCTCGTCGACCCAGCGGGCGAGCAGTTCGGCCAGCTTCTCCTCGACCTGCTCGGAGCGCTTCGAGAACAGCGCCCGGAGCTCCTCGGGCACGCCGGCGATGTCGGACTGGCCGAGGCTCTCGGGCACCGGATCCCAGGCCACCCCGAGACGCGCCGTCAACTCCGCGCGGAGGGCGGCGTCGTAGACCCAGCCGATCGAGCGCTGCTGCTTCAACAGGAACCTGGCGTCGAGCGCCAGCCACCGGCCCGTCGGGTCCTGCACCTTGGCAGCGATCACGGCGTGGGTGTGGAGCTGCGGGTCGGCCGTGCGGCTGGTGTGCTGGCGGAACAAGGCGACGGTGAGACCCTGGGTGTCCACCTGGTCGACGCCGTTCGTACCTCGTCGGGTCACCGCCCCGTGATGTTCCACCCACGACAGCGCCGCTTCCACGGCGGCGTCATGGGCGGCGGCCACCTCGGCGCGTACGAACGGGTCGGGGGACAGCGCCCAGAGCACCGACACTGACTTGGGCGCCGAGAACGTGGCGTCGAACCCCCGCACCCCGTCCTCACGGAACCGCCGGCCCAACCACTTCCCGGTCTCTGGGTGGCGGGCGGTGAGAAGGGGGCTCAACTGCTCGGGGCTGACCTCGCCGTCGAGATCTAGGGCGCGTCGTCCCGAACCCCACCAGCGACCGGGTGGCTCGTTGGGATCGAGGTAGTAGTCGACCGGCGCGCGCCCCGCTCCGTCACGGGACTGCTGGTCCTGGGCGAGACCGCCGTAGTACGCGAGCAGCGCGTCGACACCCCCGCCCTTCGCCTTCAGCACCGTCACCCGCAGCACGCCGACCGTCCCGCGGGAGCCAATGCAATCGTCTGTGTCGCTGTAGCTCGAGGTGCTCCGATGCGTACCTAAGCCGATTCGGAGCCTCGAAGGTGACGCGGAATGGCGAGATTTCTCGTGGACGGCTACTGGCGGTGTGTGGCGGTCAGTTGTCGGCAGGCTGAACCCCGTTGACAACGTGAGGGGCGGCGAATCCTGTGCATCGACAAGGCGCCGGGCTCCGTGCTCAACTCGCTCGCGTATGCAGGATCCGAGCGAGAGACACCTCGGGCGGTCGCGTCTTTGCGGGCGGTCCTACCGCGCCGATCATGAGGCCGACGGCAAGTTCGCTGACGTCATCCGTAGGACTCCATGTCATGCTCTGGGTCCATCGCAGTCGCGCACGCTCCTGACGAGAAGCCGGCGGCGCTGATCCCGAAAGCTCGGTTGAAGCGAGCCAGGTGGTTCTCCCATGCGACCGCGGTGAAGAGTTCGGCCAGTTCGCATTCGCTGAAACGAGCGCGCGCGACTTCTCGCAGGTCGTCATCGAGCGTGCAGGGTGTCGCTGTGAGGGCCGAAGCGAGGGCGATCACGAGGCGCTCGTCGTCATCGAACGCGTCGCTCGACTCGTACCGCTGCAGCTCACGGAGCTGCCGGTTGGAGATCCCCGACCTGCGAGCGAGTTCGGAGCCGAGGTCGAGGCAGTAGGGGCAGCCGACCAACGCCGAAACGCGCAGGTGGGCCAGCACTTTGAGCCGCGGATCGAGCCGATTAGCAAGCAGTGTCCCCGCCTCGAACAGCCCGACGGCTGCAACCAGGGTGGGTCGCGTGCGCAGAGGGTGGAGTGAGGCGAGCCCACCTGAGGTCATCCGACTTGTCATCACAGCGATGTAGTCGCGTAGCCGTTTCAGCGTCCTTCGCACATGCTCTCCCTTGGTTGATCCGGGAGACGTGTGTCACGCAGCGGCTTCATTCCCACCCTGCTTTCGTGCGCGTAGCGAGATGACCAGCGCCGCCACGGTGAGCAGCGCAACGAGCGATAGGGCAGGAATGTCGAACCCCGGCCGGCCTCCAGCGTGACGGTCGATCACGTGGGACGCGATGTGCAGTACTTGGAAGGCGACGAGCGCGGCAAGGCCCACGATCACCGCGCGAACGCGAAGCGCCCCGACGACCCCGCCGACCCCCAGGCCGACCTGGATCGCTCCGACGTCACGGACGAAATGCTCGTTGTACGGCTCGAAGGTCGCCAGGGCGTCGAAGAACGAGCCCGGCGCGACGAATGCCCACACACCCTGAACGCCGAAGAACGCGCCGACCGCCGCCGACCAGAGCCGGGGAGCGAGTAGCCACTCTGGGATCACCGGCGTCCGACGGGTGAGCATCATGCACCCTCCTGGTAATTGGATGATTACCATAGGAGCATGCCAGATCAGCTGCCGACACGCCAACGTCTCTTGGACGCCGGCATCACCCTCTTCGCGGAGAAGGGGTTCGCCGCCACGACCGTCGGTGAGATCGAAGCCGCGGTCGGACTCCAACCCCGGCGCGGCGCTCTCTACAAGCATTATCCGAGCAAGGAAGCGCTTCTCGAGGAGGCCGTGCGTCGCCACATTGACAGTGTCGCCATCGGCGCTACGCAGGTCGGCGACCTCGAAATCACGAGTGTTGTCGCTGCGGATCTTGAGCTCCTTCGCCCGCTGCTGCGAGCCCTAGGACGCTGGTTCCTCGATGAACTCGACCGTCAGCGTGATCTCATCCGTCTCCTCGAACACGAGAGTCAACGGTTCGCGCACCTCACCGAAGAGGTTCGCCGTGACATCATCGACGCGGGCAACCGCGCCGCGTCTCGCCTTCTCGCTTCGGCCGCCCCCGAGGTCGATGATCCTGAGGCAGCCGCCGTGTTGCTGCTCGCGAGCCTCGCCGGTGTTCGCCGTACCGCCTGGACCTTGGGATCCCCGCCGCTCGCCGTCGACGACGAACGCGTGTTGGACCGCTGGACCGACATGGTCCTCGCCCTCATTTCTGCCGCCCGCGAACGTCAATGATTGATCCGTCCAACGGGCCACGTCGTGGTGGCGGCGAATCGAGACGCCGAACGACACCGCTGCGGTCATGACCGCAGCGACGGACGCTCGGTAGTAGGCGTTCTTCTCCTCGGGTCCTCGTCGGCGATGATCAACACGTTGGTCACGACCCGAAGTGCCTGCTTCCGGAACGCCCCAGAACGCTCGCTCATAACATCCGACGAACCGGACAACTCCGGTGCGCGAGAATGGCACTTCTTGAGCGCGGCATCGATCGCTCAGGACGGGGTTGCTTGGTCCGTCTCTGGTCCGTCAGAGGATGGACCACAAGGGTCAAAGACGGTCACTGCCGGACATGCGTTTCCGCAGGTCAGACCCCAGATTCGCACCGAAGCGGCGGCGTCGAACCTGCGAGGAACAGAACTACGACCGATGACGCCAAGCTCGCCAGCTGCGGGTCAACCGCGAGACGGTCCGGTATAGCGTTCGAACAACGGCGTTCCGCCCCGCCACCATGAGCAATTCAGGTGGCGGTGTGGTGGCCATGGTCGGATACTCACCCGTAAGATCGTGCTCGATCCGTTCCTCCAGTCGATGAAGATCCTCGTCGCGC
Organism: uncultured Burkholderiales bacterium; assembly: GCA_964615175.1. Classification (GTDB taxonomy): domain Bacteria; phylum Actinomycetota; class Acidimicrobiia; order IMCC26256; family JACPCJ01; genus CAZTOV01. Next base: position 2,057 of record CAZTOV010000061.1, on the reverse strand, counting down.
ACCCAAACCCTCAGTCGACCATGGATGTCCGACCATTTCTTGACGGACTTCTCGATTTCGCGGAGGGCCTGGGAGGCATGGTGAATGCCATACTCCCTGATTTCGGTGAGGCCGTAGAGGTGCTGAAGATCGATCACATATCGTTGCTCCTCCTGCTGACGTCCTCGGTAGTCGCTCAGTGAGACGGTGACGTCGTATCGCATCGGCAGATCGCCACTGTCCTTGCGGTCGTGTGAAGCATCGAAGAAGGTCTGGATGCGCCTTCCTGGTGGCAACATCGGCACACCCTCCCGAAGGAGCACCGTTGACTCCAGATCGATCTTGTCGCTTGAGGATTGAAGCGGTGGCGTGAAGTTGAGCCGTACGTCCCGAGCGACCGTCGATCCAACATTCTCGATCACGAGGTTGAGCAGGTTGCGCCATACCGGACTCGGCTCGATATCGACGATCACGAATGGTCGAGACTCTTGTTCCCGGGTCCGTCGAAGTTCCCAAACCTGCCAGCCAGCGAAGCCAGCGCCAAATAGCGCGACGCAGGCCGTCGCGACCGTCCCAATTGCGGTCCACTCGGCAGGGGTCAGCATCCCCAGACTCCGCGCATGTCCGCAAGGCTACGACGCGCCGTGATTCCGCCAAGGGAGGAGGCGTCGCTCGGTCCCGTCTCGGTCCCGTCTCAGGATGGACAGAGGGGCGTAACCACGGGTAACAGCGGACAACGCGAAAGCCCAGGTGGCGAACCGTAATCACACGATTGTAAGCCTGGCCGGAAACCCTGCTCGATCACGTTCGCAACGTAGAAGTCAGGGGTTCAAGTCCCCTCACCTCCACCGCCCGCGACGAACCCTTGGTGGTGGCCGGCTGTTTGGCGGACCGGCTCGCGCGCGGCGGGTCGGATCAGGTCTCGAGGGCGGTGGCGAGCCGCTCGAGGGTTTGGCTCATGGTTTGACGGTTGCGGTCGGTGCGGTCGTCCACGCCCGAGGTCTGTTGGCTGAACTCGATGGCCGATTCGGGCCGCAGATCCTCGTTCCACTCGGTCACACGGCATCCGGTGTCGGTCGGCTCGATGCGATACCCCCACGTGGAGTAGTGGAAGTCCATCATCGAGCACTCGAAAACGAATGCCCGGCCGGGGTCGGCCTCGACGACCTTGCCCTGTGTCGTCCACTCGTGCTCGCCGTTCCGATTGTGGCCGTCAAACGTCGCACCCACGGCCGGGCCGTTGAAGCCGTCGTGCCACTCGCACGCATGGCACTCTTCGGACCATTCGCCCATGCGGGTGACGTCCGAGATGGCGGCGTACACCAGCTCGGGTGGGGCGGCGATGTCACGGGAGATCTCGAGCCTTCTGGTCATGGGGCGGAGTCCAGCACAAACGTCCCGCGCACCTCCACGCGGAGAGACCACGCAGCCGTGGCGTGCATGAGCCGATCAGTCAGGCCGCGGACGGACCTCGGCGAGACATTTGGGAACGGGAATGATGCCACGATGTCTCGACAGGTCACCGGGGCGGATCGGTTCGAGTGAAGACGGGTTGAGCGACCGGCGTCAGGCATTGGACACGCCCGGGAAGGTCACGCCGATCGGATTCGGGTAGGGGATGACTGCCCGGTCCCGCAGCTCGGTGACGACGGGCATCAGGATCTCCGACAACGTCTGGAGTTGGTCGTCGGTCAGCAGATCGGTCACGGTGGCGGCGAGCCGGTCGGTGGCGGCCTCGATGTCGTCCCGGGCGAAGGCGCCGCTCGGTGTCGAGTGTCCCCGGTCGTCGATCCACCCGCGGGCGCGGAGCCGGTCGCCGGCGGCGAGCCAGTCGTCCTCGTCCCAACCTCGGTACGGCCGGATCGTCTCTGGTGGGCTCCCGTCGGCGGCGAGTCGCAGCACGTGCGCTTCGCACGGCCCGACCTCGGCATTGGCGAGCGCGAGGACGTGGCCGTCGCCCCGGTGCTCGCGTATGAGGGTGGCCGCATGCCAGAGCGCGGCGGTGGGGTCGGATGGCCACGGCAGGGCGGCGTTGGCGGCGAACAGTGGACGCCCTCTTCGCTCGGCGTCGTCGAGGG
>CAZTOV010000060.1:0-12059 GCA_964615175.1 uncultured Burkholderiales bacterium | reverse complement strand
CAGGGCTGTTGGATGATCGTCCGCCGCCATGCGCGCCGGGCAGGCCTCGAGGACCGGCTGACCCCCCATGTGCTCCGGCACTCGTGCGCGACCCACATGCTGGAGCGCGGTGCCGATCTGCGCATCGTCCAGGAGCTGCTCGGCCACGCCCGGATCTCGACCACGCAGGTCTACACGAAGGTGACGACCGACCGGTTGCGCAGCGTCTACGAGGCCGCCCACCCCCGGGCTCGCCGAAGGGGCTGAGCGGGCGCGATTCGGGGGCGCACGTCCTACACTCGGCGCATGGCCGAAGTCACACACGCCTCTCTCCGCGCGCACCTGGAAGAGGAACGCGACCGCATCCGCGAGCAACTCAGTCAGTACGGGCACGGTGATGGCAGTTCGCTCTCGTTCGACGAGGGATTCGCCGATTCAGGGCAGGTGACCGCCGAACGCGGCGAGGTCGACGCCCTGGTCGGGCAGCTCGTCGAGTTGCTCGAAGACGTCGAGCACGCGCTGGCGAAGTTCGACGCCGGCACCTACGGCAAGTGTGAGGATTGCGGCGACGACATCCCCCCGGCGCGGCTCGAAGCCAAGCCCGCGGCCCGCTTCTGCATCGACTGCGCGTCGAAGCAGCGTTGACCAGCTGAACGCTCTTGGACCTCCAGGACAGCGTCATCCTCTACGGCGCGCTCATCGTGGCCGTCATCCTCCACGAGGTGAGCCACGGCGTGGTCGCACTGTTCTTCGGTGACACCACGGCGAAGCGGGCCGGTCGCCTCACCCTCAACCCGATTCCGCACGTCGATCCGGTGGGGTCCGTGCTGCTCCCGGGAATGATGGTCCTGGTAGGTGCGCCGGTCTTCGGATGGGCGAAGCCGGTTCCCGTGAACCCGGCGAATCTCCGCAACCCACGCGGCCAGATGGTGCTGGTCGGCCTGGCCGGCCCGTTCACCAACTTCACCCTCATGGTCGGGGCAGCGTTGGTCGTGAGGAGCCTCGTCGACCCCAGTACGGGGGCCGGGTTCAACATCACCGACGGCCTCGGTCTCGAGCTGACCACGTTGCCGTTCATCTTCTGGTCGTTCGCGCTCGTCAACCTGTTCCTCGGGATCTTCAACATGCTCCCCATCCCGCCCCTCGACGGCTCCTCGCTCATCGAGCGGCTGCTCCCGGAACGTCATCTGGCGGCGTGGTACCGGTTGCGCCCCTACGGTTTCCTCGTGATCTTCGGTGCGATCTTCCTGCTCCCCGTGAACGTCTTCTCGATCATCATCGAACCGTTCGCCGAGATCCTGGGCGACTTCGCGTTCGCGTTGTGAGGGCTGACGAGTGATCATCCGAGCCTTGCGCCAACTCGGTCACCTGGTACTGCGATTCTTCACGTCGATCGTCGCCCTTCCCCCGGGCGCCGGCGATGAGGCGTGGGTGGCCGAGCGGCTCCACGACGGCGAGTTCGCCCTGTGGGCGGCGCAGCCACGCTACGACCGGCGTCACACGCTGCGGGTAGCCCGGAGGGTGCATCGGCTGCTCGCGGAACGTGCGGATCGCGACGACTGGGTCGCCGCCGCCCTGCTCCACGACGTGGGCAAGATCCGGGCCGATCTGGGCGTCGTGGGCCGTTCGGTGGCCACCGCCGTCGCGGGAGTGGTCGGCAAGCGGGAGATGGCCGGATGGCACGACGACCCGGGGATTCGCGGGCGGTTCGGGCGCTACGCCGCCCACGGCGAGATCGGCGGCGCCATGGTGCGGGACGCGGGTGGCCGCGAATCCGCCGCCCGGTGGGCGGAAGTGCACCATCTGGTGGGAGGGCACAATCCGGTCAAACCGCCAGATCTGCCGGTCGAGGCCGTGACCGCCCTGAAACTCTCGGATCGCGCCTGAATTCGAGGCCCTCGGTCTGCCGATACCCGAGGGGATGGATCAGCACGGAGATGACTATCTCGTGCGCCTGGATCGGCCCGATCCCGGCGCGGTCGGCTCGGCGACGCCGAAGGAGCCCTCGTGGAACCGCCGGCGCCTGCGCCGGTTGCGGCGACGGGCGATCGTGCTCGCCGTCGTCCTGATGGCGATCCTGGCCCGGGATCCGATCCTCGATGTGGCCGGCGGCTTGGTCGACGACGTCGTCGAGGACGTCACGACGGTCGAGGAAGGGCTCGGCGGCGCCGTCCACGCGCTCGACCGGATCTACGAGGAACGTGACACCTACGAGGCCACGCTCGGCGAGCTGCAGACGTTCGGGCCCAAGGTCGACTGGATGGGTGAGATCCGCCCCGAACTCTGCTTCGGCGGCCAGGCCGTCGTGGTGGTGGCGCACGGCGACGCTCGGTACAGCCGGCTCCTTGTCCAAGGCGAGGACTGGGGTCAGCTCCCGGGCGAGCACGGGTGCCCGAGCGGCTTCGCGAACCCCCACCCCTGGACCGGTCCTGAGGAGTCCGGCTGACCTCTGAGGTCAGCCGAGCAGGCCGACCGCCTCGCGAACGCGCGTCATCACGCGAGCCGCGTGGTCGCGGGCGCGTTCGGCGCCACCGGCCAGGGTCTTCTCGAGCGTCGAAGGGTCGTCGATGATCGTCTCGTAGCGCTCGCGCACGGGACTCAGGAACTCGACGACGGCGTCGGCCACCGCCTGCTTGAACGTGCCGTAGCCCTCGTCGGAGAATTCGTCCTCGAGTTCCGCGATCGTGCGGCCGGTGACCGCCGAGTGGATGGTGAGGAGGTTGGAAACGCCGGCTTTCTCGTCGGGCGCGTACACGATGTCGCGTCCCGAGTCGGTGACGGCCGATTTCACCTTCTTCAGGACGGTGGCCGGCTCATCGGCCAGGAGCACGGTGCCCTGGGGCGAGATCGACGACTTCGACATCTTCGCCGTGGGGTCCTGGAGGTCCATGACCCGGGCGCCGACCTCGGGGAACACCGGTTCGGGGACGACGAGTACGTCGCCGTAGCGGTGGTTGAATCGCTGCGCCAGGTCGCGGGCCAGTTCGAGATGCTGGCGCTGGTCGTCGCCGACGGGGACCTGTTCGGTGTCGTACAGGAGGATGTCGGCGGCCATGAGCACCGGGTAGTCGAACAGCCCGACGCTGACCGACCCGCGACCTTCGGATTTCTCTTTGAACTGGGTCATGCGCTGCAGCTCGCCGAAGGTGGCCACGCAGTTCAGGATCCAGGCCAGCTCCGCGTGCTGGTGAACCTGGCTCTGCACGAAGAGCAGGCACCGGTCGGGGTCGATGCCGCAGGCGAGGAGCAGGGCGGCGGTGCGGAGGGTGCGGTCGCGGAGTTCGGCCGGCTCGTAGTCGACGGTGATGGCATGGAGATCGACCACGCAGTACACGGTGTCGTGCTGTTCCTGGAACGTCACCCAATTGCGCACCGCACCCAGGTAGTTCCCGATGTGCAGCTCGCCGCTCGGTTGGATGCCGGAGAAGACACGAGCCATCTTCGGGACACTAGTGCGGGTGCTCATCGGGGCTCGTGACATACACAGATGGGATTCGGGGTCCCGGTAGCCTGGTGCGCATGTCGTATGCGGTCACCACGTCGGTCTTCGAGGGTCCGTTCGACCTGCTCCTGCACCTCATCACGCGCGACGAGGTCGACATCTACGACGTCACGCTCAGCGACATCGTCGATGCCTACCTCGGCGAATTGGAGCGGATGGAAGCACTCGACCTCGAGGTGGCCACCGAGTTCCTCCTCATCGCCGCGACACTGATCGAGCTGAAGACACGTCGCCTGCTGCCCGGTCGAGACGATTTCGAACTCGACGACGAGCTGCTCTACGAGGAACGCGACCTGCTCCTGGCCCGGCTCCTCGAGTGCAAGACCTTCAAGGACGCCGCCAGGGAGCTCGAGCAGCTCCGCCGCGAGGCCGGCCGGTCCGTGCCGCGGACCGCCGGGCCCGAGGAGCCGTTCGCGTCGATGGCCCCCGATCCGCTCGAGCGCAGCGGGCTCGACGCGTTCCTCAGGGCAGCGGCTCGGGCCTTCGCCCCGCGCCCCGATCGGGGCGTTTCGCTCGCGCACGTCACCCCGATCAGGGTCACGGTGCGCGACGCGATCGAGGACGTGCTGACGGCGGTACCGCCCGATCGAACCGTGAGCTTTCGCCGCCTCACCGCCGACGTCGACAACCGCATCGACGTGGTGGTGCGCTTCCTCGCCGTGCTCGAGCTGTACAAGCGAGGCGTGATCGAGATCGAACAGCCCGAGTCATTGGGCGACCTGACGGTGCGCCTCGTCGGCCCCGAGGCGGCGCTGGAGATCGACCTCGCCGGCCTCGAGGAGTGGGACGACGACGTGACCCCGTATGAAGCCGAGGGAGACGTGCCCGCGCACGACGACGGGGACGCGGCCGACGAAGCATGGCTCGACGAGCAACTCGAGCATGCCCGTTCGCACCAGCGTTCGGACCAGGAGGACGAGCACGTATGAACGACCGTGAGTTGGCCCGGGCCATCGAGGCCGTGATCATGGCGTCGCCCGAGCCGGTCGAGCCGGCGATGCTCGCCCAGCTCCTCGAGATTCCCCGGCGGGAGATCGAATCCGCCTGCGAGGCGCTGGCGGCCGAGTACGCCCGCGAGCAGCGGGGCTTCGTCCTGGCGCGGGTGGCGGGCGGCTACCGGTACCAGACGCATCCCGACCTCGCCGAGTTCGTCGAGCGTTTCGTCCTCGAAGGTCAGCGCAGCCGCCTGTCGGCCCCGGCCCTCGAGACGCTGGCGATCGTCGCCTACAAGCAGCCCGTCTCCCGGGCCCAGCTCGCCGCCATCCGCGGTGTGAACGTGGAGAGCGTCGTCAACACGCTCCTCGAGCGTGGCTACATCGAGGAAGTGGGACGCGACCCGGGTCCCGGCAACGCCGTCCTCTACGGAACGACGTCGGCGTTCCTCGAGCACCTGGGCCTCCACTCGGTCAGCGAGCTTCCGGCGCTCGCCGACTTCGTACCCGGTCCCGAGACCGTCGAGGTCCTCGAACAAACCCTGCTCGGGACCGAGCCCGAGACACCGCCGACCGCCAACGGCGAGGAGTGACCGAGCGCGAACCCGTCAAGGGTTCGGGCGTCCGGCTCCAGAAGGTGCTCGCCCGGGCGGGGCTCGGTTCGCGCCGCGTCTGCGATGAGCTGGTGCAGCAGGGCAGGGTCGCGGTCAACGGCGAGGTGGCCGAACCGGGACGCCGGGTCGACCCCGAGCACGACCAGATCACCGTCGACGGGGCGTTGGTGCCCGTTCGAGAGGGCCTCGTCTACTACCTGCTCAACAAGCCGCCGGGCGTGATCACGACCGCCGACGACCCCCAGGGCCGCCGCACGGTCATCGACCTCGTCCCCCGAGAGCCGCGGGTCGTGCCGTCGGGGCGCCTCGACGCCGACACCGAAGGGTTGCTGCTGCTGACCAACGACGGCGATCTCGTGTTCGGCCTGACCCACCCGAGCCGCGGCGTTGAGAAGCACTACCTGGCGGAAATCGAGGGGACGCCGTCGGCCGACGCCCTCCGCCGCCTCCGGCAGGGCGTCGACCTGGATGGGCGGCTCACGGCGCCGGCCCGGGCCCAGGTGGTGGACACGCGCAGCGATCGTGCCGCGCTCGAGATCGTGATCCACGAGGGACGCAACCGGCAGGTCCGCCGCATGTGCGAGGCGGTCGGCCATCCGGTGGCGCGGCTGGTTCGCACCCGGATCGGCCCGCTCACCGATCCGTCGCTGGCGCCGGGGGAGTGGCGTCACCTCGAATCGTCGGAGGTGCGGGCGCTCTACGCGGCCGCCATGTCCGGTGGGGAGGCGAGTCCCTCCGGGCAGGCAGACGGGAACGAGCCGGGCCCCGACGAAGGCGACGGGTAACCTCGGCGCCCGTGAGTCTCCGGGCCCTCCGCGGCGCGATCACGCTCGAGCGCGACAGCCGCGACGAAGTCATGAACAAGACCCAGCGGTTGGTGCAGGAGATGCTGGCGCGCAACGAGATCGAGCACGACGACGTCGTGAGCATGATCTTCACCGCGACCGACGACGTGTCGTCGGAGTTTCCCGCGAGCGCCGCTCGCGCTGCCGGCTTCGGCGACGTCCCCCTGCTCTGCGCCCGAGAGCTGTCGATCGAGGGCGGCACGCCGCTGTGCATCCGGGTCCTCATGCACATCGAAACCGACCGCAGCCGCGGCGACCTACGTCACGTGTACCTCGACGGGGCCCGTCACCTGCGCGACGACCTCCCGGAGTAGGTGGACGACGTGAGTCGGCGGGCACGACAGCGCGTGGCGGTGATCGGGACGGGCCTGATGGGTGGATCTGTGGCCCGAGGTCTGCGAGGTGCCGGCCACGAAGTCGTGGGCTTCGACGCCGACCCGGCACGTCTCGAGACGGCCCTCGCCGACGACGTGCTCGATTCCGGTGCGTCCTCGATCGCTGAAGCATGCGACGGCGCCGACGCCGTCTTCGTGGCCCTCCCCGTGGGGGCGATCGCCGAGGCCGTGGTCCAGGCACTCGACGCCGGAGCGGCGGTGGTCACCGACGTGGGCTCGGTGAAGGCGCCCATTGTCGAGCAGGTGATGGTGGCCCGGCCCGACGACGGCGCCCGCTTCGTCGGTGGTCATCCGATGGCGGGGTCGGAGCAGGAAGGGCTCGAGGGGGCCGACGAAGGCATCTTCCGGGGGGCCACCTGGGTGCTCACGCCGGTCGAAGGCACCGACGCCGAGACGTTCGCCGACCTCCGCTCACTGATCGGGGCGCTCGGTGCCGAGGTGGTGGCCATGGACCCGATACACCACGACGCGGTCGTGGCGGTGGTGAGCCACGTCCCGCACCTGGCCGCGGGCACGTTGATGCTGCTGGGATCGCAGATGACCGCCGGCGAGCACGCCGCCTTCCTCCGCATCGCCGCCGGCGGGTTCCGAGACATGACGCGCGTCGCGGCCGGGCATCCCGGCATCTGGCCCGACATCTGTGTCGCCAACCGCGACGCCATCGTCGAAGCGCTCGACCAGTACGTGGGTGCGCTCGAGAAGATGCGCGATGCGGTGGCGGCGGGCGACCGTGAGCACCTGCTGGCGTCGCTGGAATCCGCGCGGAGTGCCCGGACCAACTTGCCGATCAGCGGCGTGACCGAAGGGGCGCTCGCCGAGATGCGTGTGCCGGTGCCCGACCGCCCCGGCGTGCTCGCCGAGGTGACCACCCTCGCGGGGCAGCTCGGGGTCAACATCGTCGACCTCGAGATCGCTCACTCGTTGGAAGGGCCCGAGGGCGTGCTGGTGCTCGTCGTGCCGGAGGCGGGAGCCGAGGACCTCGAACGGGGCCTCGCCGGCCTCGGGTATCACTGTTCGTGGAGGTCGATGGAATGAATCGTTCGCGCTCACCCGAACATTCGGACAAAGATCAGCAGCTGGAGGTCCGGCGGGAGCTGGTGCTGGCAGGCCCCCGCCCGCTCCGCGGCAATCTGCGGGTTCCCGGCGACAAGTCGCTCTCGCACCGGGCCCTGTTGCTGGCCGCGGTCGGCGAAGGCCGCTCGACGATCCGAGGTCTCGGTGGCGGCGCCGACGTGACCCGGAGTCGCGGGCTGATCGAGGGTCTCGGAGTCCGCATCCGCGAGCGCGGCGACGAAGTGCGGATCTCGGGGGGCGGCTGGGACACGCTGCGAGAGCCCGAGCAGGTGATCGACTGTGGCAACTCCGGGACGACGCTGCGGGTGGGGCTCGGCCTCCTCGCCGGACGTCCGTTCCACAGCGTGCTCGGTGGTGACGATTCCCTCAGCCGGCGCCCCATGCTGCGCGTGGTCGAGCCGCTGCGGGCGATGGGGGCCACGATCGACGGCCGTGAGGGGGGCCAGTTGGCGCCGTTGGCCGTGCGCGGGGGCGAGCTGGCGGGGACGGTTCACAACCTGACGGTGGCCAGCGCCCAGGTGAAGACGGCCCTGCTGCTCGCCGGTCTCCAGGCGAGCGGAGAGACGACGATCACCTCTCCGGCGCGCAGCCGCGACCACACCGAGCGGATGCTGGGCGCTCTTGACGTCCCGATCGAAGACGAGGGCGAGACCGTGCGCGTTCGGGCGGCGAGCCTGCCGGCGTTCGAGTTCGACGTTCCCGGCGACCCGTCGTCGGCGGCCTTCTTCGTGGTCGCGGCCCTCGTGACACCCGGTTCGGAGTTGACCGTCGAGCGCGTGTCGCTCAACCCGACCCGGGTGGCGTTCCTCGACGTCCTGGCGCGCATGGGGGCGTCGATCGAGACCGAGCAGACCGGCGAGTCGCTGGGCGAGCCCTTCGGCGTGATTCGGGTGACGAGTTCGTCTTTGAGCGGCACCGTGATCGAAGGCGACGAGGTGCCGCTCGTGATCGACGAGATCCCCGTGCTGGCAGTGGCGGCGGCATTCGCCGAGGGCATCACCGAAGTGCGGGACGCCGCCGAGTTGGCGGTCAAGGAGACCAATCGGATCGGGGCGGTCGAGCAGGAGCTGTCGCAGTTGGGTGTCGACGTCGAGGCCCGACGCGACGGACTGATGATCCAGGGTGGTCATCCCCAAGCCAACCGGTTCAAGAGTCATGGTGACCATCGCGTGGCCATGGCCATGGCGGTGGCGGCCAACGCGTGTGCCGGTGAGTCGCAGATCCTGGGTTGGCGGGCGGTCGAGGTGTCGTACCCCGGCTTCGACGGAGACTTGTCGCGGGCGACGCAGGCGTCGGGTGGGGCCTGACCGTGGCCGTGATCGCCATCGATGGGCCGGGAGGATCGGGGAAGTCGACGGTGTCGAGGGCGGTCGCTGAGCGGCTCGGTCTCGACGTCCTCGACACCGGTGCCATGTACCGCGCCGTGACGTTGGCGGTGCTTCGCCGCGGCGTCGATCCTTCCGAGGAGGCCGGCGCCGTGGCTGTCGCCGAGGAGGCCGAGGTCGTGATCGACGAGCATCAGGGTGTGCGGGTCGACGGCGACGATGCGACCGCGGAGATCCGGGGGCCTGAGGTCACGCAGGCGGTTTCCGCCGTGTCCGCCCACTCGGGCGTGCGTGAGGCGCTGGTGGGCCGGCAGCGGGCCTGGATCGCGAGCCGCGGCGGTTCGGGGGTGGTCGAGGGTCGTGACATCGGCACCGTGGTCTTTCCCGACGCGGCGGTGAAGGCGTTCCTGACCGCCAATGAAGGCGTGCGGGCGGCCAGAAGGCAGGCCGACGAACGGGCGGCCGCCCGCGACGTCGACGCCGACGCGGTGCGGCGCGATCTCGCCCGTCGCGATCGCCTCGACTCGGAGCGCCCAACGGCTCCGCTGCGAGTCGCCGACGACGCCGTCATCATCGACACGAGCGACCTCAGCGTCGATGATGTGGTCGAGCGGATCGTGAAGCTGGCCGAGGAGGCGGGCATCGCACGATGATCGGCTACCAACTCGTCCGGGCGCTGGTGCTAAGCCTCGCCAAGCTGCTGTGGCGCATCCGGATCGTGGGCGCAGAACGGATTCCGAGGACGGGCCCGGTGGTCCTGGCGCCGTCACACCGCTCGAATCTCGATTCGTTCTTCGTCCCCCTCACCACGACCCGTCGCTGCCGGTTCATGGCCAAGAAGGAAGTGTGGAGGTCGAAGCCGCTGGGCCGGGCGGCCGAGTACTTCGGCGCCTTCCCGGTCGACCGGGGAGCGGTTGACCGGGCGGCCCTGCGCACGGCGGTGGAATGTCTCGAAGCGGGAGAGCCGCTGGTGGTGTTCCCCGAAGGGACCCGTCGTAGCGGTCCGGTTGTCGCCGACCTCCACCACGGCGCCGCCTACCTGGCCGAGCGCACCGCGGCCCCGATCGTGCCGATCGGCGTCGGGGGGAGCGAGCAGATCCTGGCCAAGGGCCGGAAGCTGCCCCGACTGCACAAGGTCACCATCGTCGTGGGCGAGCCGATCGAACCGCCCCGGAGCGAGGAGAGCATGACGCGGGCCGGAGTCCGAGAGCTGACCGAGGAGCTGCGGGTCGCCCTCCAGAAGGTGTTCGACGAGGCCTCGTCGGCGTGAGTCCTCCGCTTTCGGAGCCTTCCGGGGTTCCTCTCGACCGGGGGCTGTTCCCGGTCGCCGAGCGCTGGGCCTACTTGAACCACGCCGGCGTGGCGCCCCTCTCGCGGGCGAGCGTCGACGCGATCACCCGCTATGCGGAAGCGGCCGCCCGGGACGGAGGTCAGGCGACACCAGACAACGACGCCCGGGTCGAGGAGGTCCGGGCGGCAGGCGCGCGGATGATGGGCGTCGACGCCGACGACGTTGCCTTCGTCAAGAACACCACCGAGGGCCTGGGGTTCATCGCCAACGGCCTGTCGTGGTCGGAGAGTGACCGGATCGTCGTGCCTTCGGTCGAGTTCCCGTCGAACCTGTTTCCCTGGACGGCGCTTCGGGACCGGGGCGTCGACGTGGTGGAGCTGGAGCCGGCGGGCGAGGGCCAGCGGCTTCCGATCGACGGGTTCCGTGAGGTCCTCTCGGGTGGGGGCGTGCGGCTCGTGGCGGTGTCGTGGGTGCAGTACGCGCGCGGCTGGCGCGTCGACGTTCCGGCGTTGGCCGATCTGTGCCGAACGCATGGTGCCCTCCTGGTGGTGGACGCCATCCAAGGGCTCGGCGCGCTGCCGGCCGAACTCGGAACGTGGGGCGTCGACGCCGTCGTCGCCGACGGGCACAAGTGGTTGCTCGGGCCCGAGGGTTGTGGGCTCATGTACGTGTCGGAGGCGTTGCGCGACGAGCTGCGGATCCTCGAGCCGGGCTGGAACTCGGTCGCCCAACGGGGCGACTACGAGGACCACCGGCTCGTCCACCATCCGACGGCCCGCCGTTTCGAGGGGGGCACGCCGAACTACGCCGGCGTCTGGGGCCTGGGAGCGTCGCTCGACCTGCTCCTCGAGGCGGGCGTCGACCGGGTGTGGGCGCACGTCGACGCGCTCTGCTCGCGACTCGTTGATGGCCTGGTTGAGATCGGGGCCGAAGTGCTCACGGACCGCTCGGGCGGCGGCGCCTCGGGCATCGTCGCCTTCCGGCCCGTTCCGGCCGGCCGCGAGGGCGACGTCGACGCCGCTGCCGCGGCCCTCGTCGAGCAGGGCTTCATCGTGCGCGCTCGAGCCGGAGCCGTCCGCGTGTCGCCACACGGCTACAACACGGTCGACGAGATCGACGCGTTCGTGGAAGCGGTGGCCGGGCTCGCCTGAGGTCACGGCGGTCCGCGTCCGGTAAGGGTGGGTTGTTCGGCACTGTCGGGCGGCCGGTTTCTGTTCTTCCCGTTGATGCGGCCGGCGTTCCGGTCGGTTTCGGTCTTGGCCTTGTGGCAGTGGGGGCAGCGCCAGTCGATGTTGTCGAGTGCGGTGATCCCACCGTTGCCCATGGGGTCGACGTGGTCGCGTTCGAGGTGGAAGTGGCGGCCGCAGTCGACACAGACGGGTCCGTCGAAATCGGGCGGAGGGCCGATCTCCAACAGGATCCGGAGCGCCACCGGATAGCTGCGTGAGTAGCGTTTGATGTCGGTGACCTTGTCGCCGTCGTGGAGGACGAGGCTCACGAGGGCGTCTTTGGCCACTCTCGGAGGGTGGCGTGGTCGATGGGGCCTTGGCCGGGGAGATGCGCGCGGTCGCGGTCGGTGTCGAGCACCACGACGAGTTCGGGGCGGGTCTTCGAGGTCTTGCCCTTCCCTTCGAGCAGTTTGACGAGGGCGTCGGCGGCCCGCCGTTCGCGGGGTTCGGCCCGGTAGTCGTCGTTGCCGGCTTTCCATTGCCGGTCGATTTCGGCGTTGAGGCGTTTGAGGAGCGGGATGCCGATGTGGGGTTCGAGGGCGAACTGGCCGCAGATCATGCCGAGGTCGCCGTCCCAGGTGCGGAGCTGGCGGGCGTGGCGGCGTTTGGCGGCGAGATCGTCGGGGTTCTGGGCTTGCTGGCGCTTCTTGCGGCCGTGTTTCTTCGCCCCGCGCAGGCCGCCCTTCTTGGCGGCGTCGAGCATCTCGGGGGTGGAGCCGGGGCATTCGTCCTCGGTCTTGGCGATCTCTTCGCCCTCTTCGAGTGACACCTCGCCGCGTTCGACCGCACTCTTGAGTTCGGGGTTGTCGTCGAGATGGGCGGCGAGTTCGAGTTCGGCTCTGGCCCGCCCCGCGCTGGAGCCGGTCGCCCGGG
>CAZTOV010000059.1:0-12730 GCA_964615175.1 uncultured Burkholderiales bacterium | reverse complement strand
GTCGAGTCCCGGCTTGGCGATGACGACGCGGTAGCGCCGCTCCATGTTTCCTCCCGCAAGGCATGCAGGGTCGGGGTCGCCGACACCATACTCAGGGCCGTTCCCCTTCGCCGAAGGCGGCCCAGGCACGCGGGCCGCGAGGAGGCACCCTGAACCCGCTCCAGCGCATCGCTCCGCTCATCGACGACTTCGAACCCTGGGACGGCCCCCGCGGCGGGGTGACCGGGGGCGACCCCCTCGGCTTCCCCGGCTATCCCGACCTCCTCTCCCGGGCCCGGGAAAAGGCGGCGGCCGACGAAGCCGTGGTGACGGGTCGCGGCCGGCTCGAGGCGGGGGGCGGCTCCACCCTCCCGGTCGCCGTCATCGGGTTCGTGTTCGAGTTCATCGGCGGGTCGATGGGCGCCGCGGTCGGCGAGCGGGTCGTCCGTGCCTACGACCGGGCCCGGGAGCTGGGCATTCCCGTGCTGGTGGTGGCCGCCAGCGGCGGCGCCCGCATGCAGGAGGGGATGGCGTCGCTGATCCAGATGGCCCGCACCGCCGACGCCGCCCGTCGCCACGCCGACGCCGGCCTGCTCCAGGTGGCCTACCTCACGTCGCCCACCACCGGGGGCGTGTACGCGTCGTTCTCGTCGCTCGCCGACGTGGTGTGGGGCGAGCCCGGGGCGACGATCGGCTTTGCCGGGCCCCGCGTCGTCGAGCAGACCACGGGCGAGGCGCTGCCGGAAGGGGCTCACACCAGCGACTCGGCCCGCGCCGCCGGGGTCGTCGACGACGTGATGCCGGCGGCCGAGGCGCGCGAGCGCCTCCGGCTGCTGCTCCGCCTCGCCCACCTGGCCCGCCACCCTCATGCGGAGGAGTCCCGGGAGAGCGGACCGGCCGCGGTCGCGACGCCGCCGACCCCGGTGGCATCGGCCTGGGACCAAGTGCAGCGGGCCCGCGATCCGGAGCGGCCGTCCGGCCGCTGGTGGCTGGAGCGCCTGGTGCCGGAGCGGGTGGAGCTGTCGGGCGACCGAGCCGGCGGCGTCGACCCGGTCACGGTCTGCGCCCTCGGAGTTACCGAGGGCGGACAGCCCGTAGCCGCCGTGGCGCTCGACCGGCACACCGACGACGGGCGCCCCCGGCCGGCCGGCTACCGCGCCGCGCGGCGCACCATCGCCCTCGCCGCCCGACTGGGCCTTCCCGTCCTGACGTTCGTCGACACGCCCGGGGCCGACCCGTCACACGACGCGGAGCAGTCGGGCGTGGCGGGCGAGATCGCCCGGACGTTCGCCGCCCTGACCGGTCACCCTCGGCCCACGGCCTCGCTCGTCGTCGGCGAGGGCGGGAGCGGTGGCGCGCTGGCGTTGGCCTCGACCGACCGGCTCCTCATGCTCGAAGGGTCGATCTTCTCGGTGATCGCCCCCGAGGGCGCGGCGGCGATCCTGCATCGCGACGCGGGGCGGGCGGCCGAGGTCGCCGACGACCTGAAGCTGACCGGGCCGGACCTCGTCGACCTCGGGATCGTCGACGGTGTGGTGACCGACGAGCAGGCCCCCACCGCCTTGGAACGGGCGCTCGCCGCAGCGACCCCGGGGTCGGGTCGCCGGCGGTTCGACGAGGCCACCCGGCGGGCGCTCGGCGACGGCTGATGCTCGAACGGGTGCCGCGCGAGCAGCGGTGGCTGGTGCTCCTGTCGATCGCCGCGCTGGCCCTGGCCGTCGCCTTCGTGGCGTTGGCGCTGATCTTCGCGGCCGGCCGCACGTCGGAGACCCTCGAGGAGTACGAGCCGTTCGAGGCCGGTCCGGCAGCGCGGTTGTCGGAGCTGGTCGCCACCGAGCAGCCGATCTTCTTCCCCGACCCCACCGGCGGCGACCGGGGGTTCTTCCTCACCCTCGTCGACGGCAGCTTCACCGCGGTGCACGTCGTGCCCCCCGGCAAGACACGCTCGTGCCCCATCGAGTGGCAGCTCGATGCCGAACACTTCGAGGACTGCGACGGCACGGTCTGGCCCCCTCGCGAGCTGCGCCGGTTCCCGGTCGCGATCCGCGACGGCATCGTGGTCGTCGACCTGCGCGAACTGGTGGCCCCGCCTGATGCCTCGTCCTCGACTTCCTCGACCGCCTCGACGGAAAACGCGTCGTGATCTCGGAAGGGTCGACGCGGGGGCGCCTACCGGTCGTCCCGGTCGTCCCGGTCGTCGCCGCCCGGATGCGGAAACAGCGTCCCGTCGCTGTCGACGCGCCAGCCGATCAGCGGAAGCCCGTCGGCGTCCATCAGGTAGAGGGCCGTCTCCTCACCGACGGCGTCGGTGGTGGCGTCGTTCACGCCCGCGTACACGCGGGCGTTGCCCCCCATCTCCAACATCAGCCAGGTACGACCGCCGTGCATGGCGAGTGACACCCGCGGCTCGCCGTCGGCCGTGTACAGCTCGATGCCGACGGCGGGCTCACCATCCCGGGCCGACGACTCGAGTTCGCCGAAAACGGCCCGGACCCGGCCCTGGCCATCGGTCAGCTCGACACGGCGGGCCCGCACGACTCCCCCGTCGACTCGGTCTCGGCTCTCACTCACGGCGCTCTCCTCGTTCCCGGCGGACCGCGACGCCGCCGTTGGCACCCGTCACATGATGCTACGAATTGACATCACCCGGTGTCGCCTCGGGGCCGCGAGGCGCCGGCGACCCGAGGCCCGACCGCCGAGGGTCAGGCGGGCTTCTGCTCGACGCCGAGGCCTGACATCAGCCGCCCCGGGTCGAGCTGGAGCGCCTGGGCGACCCGCACGATGTTGATGAGCGAGACGTTGCGTTCACCGCGCTCCATCGAGCCGACGTAGGTGCGGTGCAATCCGCACTGATCGGCGAGGTCGTCCTGGGACAGCCCCAACTCCAAGCGTCGATCGCGGACGCGGTCACCGAAGGTCACCGTGAGTTGATGGCGGGTGCTGGGAGACACGGTGGTAGGGCATTCTCCGGGGACCAGGTCCCAGACACCGAGCGCGGCGGGTTCCGGGAGGTGACGCTCGTGTCAGGTTAGTCGACCCACGCGGCACCCCGGACCGGCCGTCGCCCGACGGCGGCGGTCAGGCAGAGACGCCATGCCGAGCAGCGACCAGGTTGATGTCGGCGCCGACCCGCCGGACCAGCCGCCCGGCGTCGACCTCGAGCGCGTCGGCGATGCGCACGATGTTGACCAGCGAGACGTTGCGCTCCCCGCGCTCGACCGAACCGATGTAGGTGCGGTGCAGGCCGCACCGGCCGGCCAGGTCATCCTGGGAGAGCCCCAGTTCCTCTCTCCGCGCCCGCATGCGGCGCCCGAACTCGAACGTGACCTCGCCGGTCGTCTCCACGTTCCCCCCTGACGTCGATGAGCGATCTCTGGGTAGCTACCGGTCGAAACCGACCCTCACAGGCGTCATCGTTCGAACCCACGGTTTGGAAACGGGCACCGCCCCGAACGGCACCGGCGGGGTCGTGCTCGTCTCCAGGCACCGTTCGCGGCCCTCACCCCCCTCCGGGCGCTCAAGTCCCGAATGTCGGGTGACGATGACGGTACGTACCACTCCGACATCGAGGGGCGACCATGGGACGGAATGCACACGCCTCCGGGTCCGCTGCCACGCGGCGCCTGTCGCCTCGGCGCCGGGCGGCCGGTGCGGTCCTCGCCGCGCTCCTGTGGCCGACCGCCATGTTCTTCACCCAGCAGGCGGCGGCCGCCGTCGGGGAAGTCGACCGGACCTCGGCCACGAAGGCCGCGGTCAGCGACCTCGAACCGCCGTGTCTGGGCGATCCCCTCGGCACGGGCGAGATCGAGCTGCCGGGACAAGAGTGCGACGCCACCACCACGACGACCACGACCACCACCCCCACCACGACGACCACGCCGCCCGGCGACGACGATGACGACGACGGTGACGGTGACGGTGACGACGATGACGACGGGGGTGGCGGCACCGGCACCACCACGACGACTTCGCCCCCACCCGACGGCGACGACGACGCGTCCGGTGGCGACGACGACTCCGAGGGCGACGACTCGCAGACCGGCGACGATCCCGGTGACGGCGCGAATGCCGCTCAACCCGACGACACCGGTGGAGACCCGGCGACCCGGTCCGGCCCCGAGTCGGCATCCGAGCTTCCCGGCGACGACCCATCCGGCGAACCGGATTCGGCAGAAGACGTCGCCGGCGAGGAACTCGCCCGGAAGGCCGACGTGACCGCGGCATCCTCACGCTCCGCCGAGGCGGCGGACGCCAAGTCGGTCTCCACGGCCGGCAACACCGGCGGCAACGCGACCGTTCTCTGGCTCCTCGCGCTCTCCGTCGCGCTCGGGGCCGGACTGGTGCCGATGCTCCTCGCCGTGCGCCGGCGCGCTCGACAGCAGCCATCGACGGGCGTCTGAGGGCCGCACGCCCGGAGTGCACACGGGTCGCCACTCGCTCGACACATCGTCGGCGTAGGGTGCCGGCGATGCCCGACGGTCACGCCCCCCGGCCCGGTACCCGACCCTCGATCGTCCGCTCGCTCGCGTGGATCGCCGCGGTGGCCACGGCCGTCGTGTCCCTCGGGCCCCAAGCCGAATCGATCGCCGGCGCGCAGCCCTCCGACAAGCTGCTCCATCTCCTCGTCTACGCGCCCCTGACCGTGCTCTTCCTCACCGCCGAGGTGGGCGCCCGACGGTCGGCATCCCCCCGCCGCGCCGCCGCGGTGATCGGGGCGGTCGTGCTCTACGGCGCCACCCTCGAGGGGCTCCAGGCGTTCTTCCCCCACCGCACCGCGGAGGCGCTCGACCTCCTCGCCAACGGCGTGGGCGTCGCCCTGGGCACGCTCCTCTGGGTCGCCGCCCGCACCGGGAGGCGCCGGAGACCCCGGGGGTAGCGACCGGCCGCGGGAAATTTTTCCCGTCGAGCGCGCGCAGACGATGAGTCTCATTCGTACTACCGGGTAGCGCAGACGCCGACGACGACCGAGGGCACACATGCGGGCGGGCCCGCTGCGGGCAGCAGCTACGACCGATCACCATCCGGCGCTCCCGCCGCGCGCGCTGCTGCTCCTGGCCGCGCTCGCCTACGCCCTGGTCGCCCAGGGAGCCTTCTACCGCCACCAGCTCCTCTTCGGCGGGGCGGTGCTGGTGGCCGCGGCCCTCCCTGTGGTCGCCCGCGATCCGAGGCGGTGGCTCCGATACCCGCCGCTGCTGGCGGCGGGCGGCATCGCCGCGGCCTACGCCATCACCGGGGGCGTCACCGGACTCGAGGGGTCCCTGTGGACGCTCTGGTTGCTCGCCGCCCTCGCCGGAGCCGCGGTCGTGACCGCCTCGCTCGACCGCCCCGCACGCCGCCAGGTGGTCGACGGCCTCCTCCTCGCCGGCGCCGGCGTGGCCGCGCTGGGGTGTCTCGGCGTCGCCCTGCACCTCGAGCCCTACGCCGAGCTGGCCCAGGGCCTGTGGCGGGCGTCGTCGACCCTCACCTACACGAACGCCACCGCCGGGCTCCTCGTCGCCCTCGGTCTCGTCGCCCTCGCCCGCACCGCCGGCACCCCGAGCACGGTCCACCGGCTCACGGCGTTCCTGGTGCTCACCGGGGCGGGGGTCACCCTGAGCCGAGCCGCCGCCCTCGCCGGGCTCGTGGGCCTGGCCGTCCTCGCCGCCCGGCTCGGCTTCCGCACCCTCCTCCGCTCGACGGCCCCGGTGCTCGTCGGCGCCGCCGTGGCCACCGCCGGGATCGCCGCCTCGGCGCCGGCCGCCCGAGCACCCCGCCCCTGGCTCGCGCTCTCGGCCCTCGCCCTCGGTGCGGTGATCGCCTCCCGCCCCGCGCTCCCCCGCCCCGCCCTCGCCGGGCTCCTCGCGGTCGGCCTCCTCGCCGCGGCATCGGGGAGCACCCCCGCGCTCGTCGACGCCCGCCTCGACCCGTCGTCGCAGGACCGGGTCGACGAGTGGAGGGCCGCCGTGTCGCTGGCGGCCGAGCAGCCGTTGGTGGGCGTGGGCCCCGACGCCGCCGCGCTCCGCTACGACACGCCCGAGGGCCCCCGCGTCGCCCTCTACGCCCACAACGAGTACCTCCAGGTCCTGATCGAAGCCGGCCTCGTGGGTCTCCTCACCGTCGCCGCCGCCCTCGTGCTCCTGGCCCGCTGGCTGCACCGGGCGCGCCGCGACTGGTGCCACGCGGGGGTGGTGGCCGCGCTCGGAGCCTTCCTCGTCCACGCCGGCTTCGACTTCCTGTGGCACGTGCCGGTGCTGCCCCTGATCGCCGCCGTCCTCCTGGCGGCCGCCGGGCCGGTCCCTGACGATCTCGAAGCGCACACCCAACCCGAAAGGAGCTCTTCATGAGCTGGATCTCGAATCACCGCACGCTGGCCGCGATCGCCGCCGGTGCGGCGCTCGCGCTGGCGGTGCCGACCCTCCAGGCCGTGGGCACCTTCAGCTCACCGAGCCCCCCGGTGTCGGCCACCGTGTACCTCACCGAGCAGGTGTGGGCGAGCCAGTGGGAGGACACCGCCGACGGCTTCTCGTCCATCTGGCTCACCGCCGAAGACGGCGTCGCCGCCGGCGCCGGCGTGTCGCCCGCCCTCTCTCCGAGTGCCGGCGCCGGACGGAACGCCTCGTACTTCATCTCGATCTTCGAGTGCGACCAGTGGTGGAACTGCTCCGAGGCGTCCGCCTCCGGCGAACTCCCGCTCGGATCGTTGACGGTCGATCCGCTGACCCAGGCGTGGAACCTGAGCTTCGAGTCCGACTGCGGCCCGGTCGACGTCACCTGGAGCGACGACAGCCTCCCCACGGTCACGAACTTCGGCTTCGCCGATCCCGACGTTCCCGCGGTGTGGCAGAACCTCGCCGCCAACTGGGACCGGGCGGCGGCCGACGGGACCGTCTGCGGCGCGTCCATGGACGACGGGATCGGCGCCTACGGCGTCGGCGCCCGCGGCGCGCTCAGCGCCGACGTCGACCAGCTCGCCCCCTGACCCCGCAACGGACCGGCCACTGCGCCCTCCCCTCAGCGCTCGGAACAGTGCGGCACCGGCCGGAGCCGGTTGTCCGACATCTTGACGGCGGCTTCGACGTGCGGTCCGACATCGCGTCTGCAGACGCACACGTCGGCACCAAGTCGTTCGGATGCCGCGACGACCTCCGCCCCCAAGTTGGACAGCGGGGCCTGCGTCCGAAGCGCGGCGATGCGGCCCACGATCTCGACGAGAGGCACGACGACAATCCCGTCGGGAACGCGAACCAGGGCGTCGGCGAGGAGGACGCGCTCGGCCGGGCTGAGGTCACCCGTCAGCCCCTTGCCCCGGGCTCGGGCGGCGGACAAGGCCAAGCGGAGGACGTAGAGGTTCGTCGTCCCCACGGTCTCGTACTCGCCGAGGACCGACGCGACCGGACGTTCCACTCGACCGACCAGGATGTCGCGCAGGATGTGGTCATCGACGAGACAGACGCTCAAGTCGTCGCCAGGTCCTCGTCCTCGGCAAGGGACCTCACGAAGTCGTGGTGCTCCTCGCGCGACAGGAGATCATCGAGCAAAGTGCCCGAAGTCCCAGCCGGCGTGATCACGACCGCCGGGCCTAGATCGATGACCTCGACCTGCCCCCCCTGGGTCAGCCCCCACCGCCGTCGCGTTGCCGAGGGCAACGAGAGCTGCCCCGACGTCGACACCTTGAACTCCACGCTCTGAGGCATTGCCACGTGATCCTCCCCGTACTTGGTAGATCGACCAAGTTTACAAGGTGGCACGTGGACAACGCGCCAGGTGTACGCAGCACCAGGGAACACGAACACGAGAATGATCGCGAGCGCCTGCAACGTGTCCGACGGTCGCGGCCCATCGAGCGGTCGCCGACCGTGCCGAGGAATCCGGGGCACGTCGCGCCGTCCGACCCTCGGTCAGTGTCGAGGGTCAGGTGGAGGGTGAGTGGCGTCGTCGTGTCGAATCCGCACGTCCGCCGGATGACAGCGAGGCCGGAGCGGCGCAAGACCTCGCGGGGGTCGATCGTGGGGTCGCCCCAGCGCTTGGAGTACTCGGCCCAGGCGGCGTCCATGCTCGACGATGCGTACCAGGTCGGTTCGCCCCGACGGTTGTACCGTCCGGGTGGCTGCTCGTCGGCGTCGGGCATCTCGACGAGTCCCAGGGCGGGGATGCACTGACGGAAGAACCCGTCGTCGAGCCGAAGGGGTGCCGGGCGTTTCCTCGGCACTGCTCTGGCCCGCGATTACAGGTAGGTGCCGCTCGCGTAGGCCAGCGCAGCGTCGCGGACCGCTTCGTGGTCGCCGGCGGCCAAGGCCTCCCAGGCGGTGCGGCCGTCGAGCGCGTGGTGCCGGGCTCGTAGCCATTGGCCGACGCCCTTGGGGGTGAGGCCGCTCTCGAGGATGAGGACGATGTCGCGCAGATCATTGAGGCGAGCCTGGGCATGCAACTCGGGCCCCTCAGCCTGCCGGTCACTCCGCCGTCACGATCAGGGCCCGCGGGGGATGCAGGAGGCGAGGGGTTGGCGGCGGCCTTCGTGATGCGGTGGGCATGCGGGCCGGCCGTTGGCCTGGACGGTGGGGCCGCCGTGTTCGAAGCGCACGATGTGGTCGATGTCGCAGCGCTCGGCGGGTTCTTCGCAGGTGGGGTGCCAGCAGACGCGGTCGCGGACCTCGACGGCGCGCCGTGTCGCGCCGCGGAAGAAACGTTGGCGGGCGCCGACGTCGATGACCCGCGACGACCCGTCGAAGACGACCCGTTCGATGTCGGCGTCGGTGAGCCAGGGCACGAGCCCTCCGGGGGTGACGGGAGTGCCGTTGGCCAGCTCGCACACCCGCCCCGAGACCGTGGGGTAGTCGACGGTGACGTCGTCGCCGTACTTCGCCTTGGCGTCGGCCCAGTCGGCCTCGAACAGTTCGCGTTCGATCGGCGAGAGGACGTTGTGGATGATCGTCCCGCGGATCGCGTCGGCCTGCCCGTCCATCCGCCACGACCCGGCCAACAACGGCGAGGGGTGGAAACGCAGATCGTCGTGGAGGGCCAGGAGTATGTGGACTCCCACTGGACGAGCGGCGCCTCGACCGCGCTTCTCGCCCTCCCGGTGGGACCAGACGCTGAGAGGTTCAGCGGACGAGCGTGGCTCGTAGCCGCTCGACCTCCTCACGGGTGATGTATACCTCGGGTGAGACGGATGAACTCGTCGATGCGAACGACCCCCTCGCCGTTGTCTGCCACTCGGAGCAGTTCCCGCAGCCAGTCCAACAGGTTGAGCAACTCGCCCAACTCGGTTCGGTCGAAACAGACCTCGTCGGGAACCGGGTGGGGTCTGACCGTCGATCCGGAGAGGACCGGATTCCCCAGATGACGCATCGGGGATCAATCGTCGACGACAAGGGAACCGATTGGTCGACCGGGAGCTTCGAGGGCGACGCCGGCATCGTCGGCGTCGCCTGCCACGGTCGAGGCCTTGATCCAGGTTCTCTTCCGTGAGTACCCGTCGTCGAAAGCCGGTCCGATCGGCACGGGGAAGGACCCTTCCAACACGTCCTCTCTTCTCTGCAAGTGCGCCGAGCGCGGGGAGTCCCACGGGCGTGGCGCGTCGGATTCCTCCGGTCTCCCCTCGACCGAGCGTGTGTAGTCGGTGTCGTCTCGAACGTGGTCGAAGTCGGCCCGCTCGAGCCAGTGGCACCAGAGGTTCTGTCCCTGCACGTTGAGACGTTTCCCCCAGCCGTGTTCCGGCCGCCACGATGCCACCTCCACCCGTTTGTCGAGCATCAACACGGCCTCGAGCGCGGGCACGAGATCGGTGTCGGCCGAAACGAGCACGGCGACGTCATACTCGTCGCGCACGGCGCCCATGACCATGTCGATGGCGATCAAGACATCGATGCCCTTCTCACGAACCTCCCACCGCGTCGGACGACCGCCTCTGTCCCATGCGATCGGGCGGTAGTGCAACGGGCGGCTCACAGACATCACGGCGGCCTGGGCGTCCCAGAAGCGCACCTGGCGCTGGCATGCCCTTTGGCCGACCGGCGAGTGTTTGGCGGAGGGTTCGCCTCGGTACACCCGCACCTCGGTCAACTCCCGTTGTGCGTCGACGGCCTCACCGTTGGTCTTCAACAGCACGCCGAGCCGGCGCGGGGACACCTGGCCGAAGGTGAAGATGTCGACGTCGGGGTTCCCGAAGGCCTCACGCGCCAGGCTGTAGGCGTTCTGGTAGTCGATGAACACCTTGACCCGGGTCACGGTGCCGTCCTCACGGCGCCAGGGAGAGACCCGGGAAAGATAATCCCCGCCATTCCGGGCAAAGCCCGAAAGGCGGGGAACATTGAACTCAGCATATCGGTCAGCCCCTTCCGAGTCGACCTACCGGCGCGTGAGCGGCCCCCGTCGGGGTCGGCGAGCTGTTCCCAATATGTGACCGCCTGGTGGAACTCCGCTAAGCTCAACTCCTTCGCCTGGCCCACCAGCATCCCCTCGTCGCGCTCGAGCGCCCAGCGGCCCCGCCGGTCGAACGCCCGCACCACCGCCGCGCCCACCCCGCCGAGGCGCGACCGCTGCACCTCCAACTCCACCACCAGACGCGACAAGTCGTCGTCGGAAAGATCGTGCAGCTCGAGGGCCAAGAGACCGTCGATGGCGCGCGCCAGCTCGGCCACCGCTTCGTCGGATGCGACCACCTGCGCCATCGAACACCTCCTCTCCAGCGACCCGTTCCCGGGCGCGGACCAGCACCATCAACAACTGCTCGTCCCTTGCAGAGGAGGGTCTCAGGTGACCAGACGTGACGCCGACCCTCGCTACGTCACCCCACCACTATACGAACACGCGTTCGCTCTTGTCAAGCAAGTAACTCAAAATTTCTTCGCCACGCTCAACCCGAATCCTACGGGTGGGGTCTGACAGTCACCAGGCTCGACCGATCAGCCAGGCAGCTCCCTCTCGAACGCCATGCCCACACCATGACCATTCGCATCGACCCTTTGTCGAGATGGGCGCCGACGTCCGCGCGGCCGACCCCAAGTCACCGAGGACGGCATCGATCCGCGAGTGGCCCGGGTCAGCTGCACCCCCGAAGAGGTCGCATCCGCCGATCTCGTCGTGGTCGTCACCGATCACGACGACTTCGACTATGACCTGATCGCCACCAACGCCCAACGCATCCTCGACACCCGACGCCGCATCCAGACCCCCACCGCCGAGACCCTCTGACCACGCCTCCAACCCCGACCGCTCAACGCCCGCCCTCATGACCAAGGGTGTCTTCGGCACCGCCGCTCGCGAGTCGCGAGAGAAGACCGAAGGGCGAGATCAAGGTCCTGTACGAGTCGGCCCGGGCGGGCTCGCGCGACCTCTTGCCCACCTCGTAGCCTTCGCATCGACACGGGTGAAGGAGCAGTCGGGGGGCGCGCTCACGCGGACGCTTTCCCCCTCTGCGCCGACAGCGCGGCGGCGCCTGCCAGGTCGGCGCCCTTCCCTCGGATCAGTTCCAGGAGTCTCTCGACCTCAGACTCCGCGGTCACCGCGCCTGACCTGAAGTCGTCGATCGCCGCCGCCAGCGAATCCTCCCCGATCGCACGAAGCTGCTCGGGAAGCTCAGGCGTCGAGAACGGGTACTCCCCCGCGTGCAGCAGGCGTGCTCGAGACACCAGGTTCAAGGCAGATCCGGCCTCCTCACGAGCGGCACCGACGTCACCCATTCGGAGAAGGTCCTCGGCCACGGTCACGCGACGAGCGAGTTGATCGAGCTTCCTCTGCGTACTCGGCCATGGTGCGTGCTCGAGGAGCTTCTCGGCTACGTGCGTCCACTCATCCCCACACGTCAAGGGAACCCCGAAGCGCAGGGCCCACTGGGCGAAATCGTCCCCACGCCGGACACGGTCGGCAAGCTCCTCCTCGGAGAGACGCACGACATGGACGGGGTCCGCCTTCGTCACGAGTTCGTGGTCACCGAGGACGAGCACGTCGATGTCGCTGAGGGCTCTCGTCGATGTTCCACGAGCGTACGAACCGACCAGCACCAACGGGATGTCGTTCCGGCGCGCCTCGATGACGGCCCGACGGAGGCCCTTACGCGCGGCTCCCTCACGTCGGGTGTTCACGCCTTCCCCTCGATGAGCCGGCGAGCGGCGGTGACGTACTCTTCGATGGTCGCGGCGATGTCCTCGGCCGACCAACTGATGGACACCGTCGGTTCGCCGTAGGCCTCGCTCTTCCTCACGGCGTTGAGATCACGCATGAGCGCTCCGACCGCCGGCACGTCATGCGCCTCGGCAAGCTGCTCGGCCACCGACGCCTTGTTCCAGTGATTCGGCTCCCAGGCGATCCCAAGCTGCTCCGCCACCGCGACGGTGGCGTTTTCGAGCGCGTACAGGCCATAGGTCGAGACATCGGCCCAGTCCTCCGGCTCGAGCGCCGCGACCTGCACCCTCGCCAGTTGTTCGTCGGCCAGCGTGAGCTTGTCGGGTTCGGCCACGCAACGAGTGTACGGGCTGGCTACGACAGCTCCGTCGCACCGGCAACGTGCGCGAGTCACCCGCCCTCGCCGTCATCACCCAGCTCCTCGAGATGGGCGCCCGCGTCCGCGCCACCGACCCCTACGTCGTCCCGGTCTCGTCACCCAAGGTCGCCGAACTCACCAAGCTGCTCGAGAACACCTTCCGGCACGTCAACATCGCCCTGGTCAACGAACTGGCCGAAGACATCAACGACCACATGCCCGACTACGTCGTCCGACGCATCATCAAGCTCCTCAACCGCGACCAGCTCGCGGTGAACGGCAGCACCATCC